>DVLJ01000177.1 GCA_018715565.1 Candidatus Ventrimonas merdavium | reverse complement strand
GATATGTTAAAGCCACAGCATGGATCTGCCGGTCAGGCCTGCGGCAAACGAATGCAAGAAGAACGTTTTGTTCGATCACAAAGGAAAGGATGTATACGGATTATGACAACACAAATGATCGCTTGTATGGTGATCTTCGCGATCACCCTGGCCAGCTATATGCTGAACAAGATCCCTATGTGGCTGACCGCCCTGCTTTCCATGGCAGCCTTATTTGCCGCCGGATGTATTGACGCCAACGGAGCCTTATCTGGATTTTCCAATACCAACACGATCCTGATGGCTACCATGTTCGTCGTGGCCGCCGGCTTCCGCCGCACCTCTCTGGTAGACGGCATGTGCACCGGACTGATGCGCCTGACCCACGGTTCCTTCCGGATGGCCTACTTTGGCTACCTGCTCCTGGCCGCGCTCCTGACCAACTTTATCGCAAGCCCCATGGTCGTTTACGCCATCGTATCGCCGCTCCTGGCTGCCCTGTGCGACAAGACCGGGAACAGCCGGTCGGTCTATATGTTCCCGATCATGGTCGTGTGCGTCGCCTGCTGCGGGATCCTTCCCCTTCCCACAGCGATCCAGATGGCTGGACAGTTCACCGGCTTTATGGAAACCTATGGGTTTACCGGGATGACCTTCTCTCCCATCTACTTTTTAATCGGAGCATGGCCGATCCTGTTCGTTGTAGTGGCCTGGGCGCTGCTTTTCGGGCCCAAGTTCACGCCGAAGGAGCCGGTCCTTCCCATTACTGCCAAAGAAAAAGCAGGCGGAGCCGCTCAAAAAGCCTTGTCTCCTTTAGTGGATAAGCTGGGGATCGCCGTGTTCTTTATCACGATCTTCGCCCTGATCTTTTCCGCACAGCTGGGACAGCCCACCTGGTTCATCGCCCTCGTTGGAAGCCTTTTGATGGTTCTGTTCGGGGTCGTGGATCAGAAAAGCGCTCTGCGGGATATTCCCTGGGATATGCTGATGCTGTTTGTCGGCGCGCTGGCGCTGGGGACTGCCCTGACCAATACCGGCGCTGGAGATATGATCGGCAATGCCCTGGCAGCCGGTGTCGGCGGGACCCACAATAACTATGTACTGGGCGCACTGTTCTTTATCATCCCGTTCTTACTGACCCAGTTTATGTTAAACCGCGCCGTATCTGCCGTATTCGTTCCCATCTGTCTGCTAACCTGCTCGGCGCTGGGCGCGAACCCCATCGGCTTGATCATCCTGGTAAACGCCGGAAGCCTGACCGCATTCCTGACCCCCATGGCAACCCCAGCAGTGCCCATGTGCATGGCCGACGGCGGATATGATCTGAGAGCGCTGGTAAAGAGTGGGGCGCTGATCACCCTGATCCTGCCGATCGTATATATCTTTTACACCATGACCGTATTCCCGGCGTTCTAAGTCGGGGATCCGAAAGGATCATCAGAAAGGAAGGTTTGCCATGACAAAACAGGAAATGATCCGACAAGCACAGTTCCTCCGTTCCAGAGATGCCTTTGGCGCTTTTAGCGAAGAGGAGCTGGCCGCCCTTCCAGGAACGGAAACGGTATTGGACATCCCATCTGACCACGGCGGCTCTGTCCGTGTATATGAGATCCGCCCATCCACCCCCCTTTCTTCCCCTGCTCCGATGGTGATCAATTTCCATGGAGGCGGTTTTATCAAGGGAAGGAGCGCTCGCGACAAACGCTACTGCTGTTTTTTGGCAGAAGCCCTGTCCTGCCTGGTCTGGGATGTGGATTATGTACTCGCACCAGAAGCTCCATTCCCCGCTGCAGTCGACCAGTGTTATGACGTGGCCGCCTATGTATTCTCTCATACAGAAGTCTTAGGCGTTCATCCAGGCCGGATCGCTGTGGTTGGACACAGTGCAGGAGGGAACCTTGCCGCCGCCATCCAGATCAAAGATGCTGCCATCGGGAAGCTGCATCCCTGCGGAGTGATCATGGAATATTTCCCCGGCGATCACACCGCAGATCCGATGGACCGGCTGACGGCAGAGCAGCGGCAGGATCCCCGGGCCACGGCCCGGGCAGAAACTGAGCGCCTGTACCAGGCATTTTACTGTGATGCATCTTCCGCCGGCTCTCCCTTATGCTCCCCTTTAAAAGCTGCCCGCCAGGAGCTGGAGCACTTCCCTGACTGTCTGGTCCTGTCCGCAGGCCTTGACAGCCTAAAGGAGGAGACTGAAGCCTTTGCCGCCATGCTGGTGCAGGCAGGGGTAACGGTGACTGCAAAACGGATCCCCGGCGCGATGCATGGCTTCAGCGTGAACCGCACAGACAAATGGGAACAGGCGCTGTCCCTCCACCGGGAATTTTTATCCAGACAATTCGGACGGATACCGCAGGGGGCCGGACATCCCGACTCTGCCGCCGTCCCCAACCATAAACCATACTAGACTAGGAGGTATCTGCTGTGAAGATCACAGACGTAAGATTAATCTACGCAAAGCACTATCTGTTCGTCCATGTCCATACCGACGAGGGGATCATCGGACTGGGCGAGGCCGGCAACTGGGGATATCTGGACGCCACAGCTGCGGCTATCCGCAAGTTTTCCTCATACCTGATCGGAAAGGACCCCTTCCAGATCGAGGATATCGGCCAGAATTTTTACCGGTCGGTATATTTCCGGGGCTCTGTTATCATGAGCGCCATCTCGGCGATCGACATTGCTTTATGGGATATCAAAGGAAAGGCCCTGGGCGTTCCGGTCTATCAGCTCCTTGGCGGAAAGACCAGGGATAAGATCCGGGTGTACGCCTCGGTCATGAGCAAGGCATCGGATGCGGAAAGCCTGCAGAACAGCTATCGGAAATTAAAAGAAATGGGATTTACCGCGGCTAAGATCTTTGTCAACGGTCCCATCCAAAGCCGCAATGACGGGCGGGATGAATTTTACTCCTGCCGCGTGGAAGAAGAGCTGGAAAAGGTCCGTCTCTGCCGGGAAGCCGTAGGCCCGGACTTTGACCTGATCCTGGAAGCCCACCGGGGCATGACCATGCCGGAGGCCATCGCCTTTGGACGGGAGGTTGAGCAGTACCGGCCTATGGTGCTGGAGGACCCGATCACCCCGGACAACATCGACTCCATGGCAGAGATCGCCCGGCACATCCATGTCCCCATCGCCACCGGGGAGCGGTTCATCAACCTGAAGGAATTTGCCATGCTGATGTCCCGCCAGGCCTGCCGCTATATCCGGCCGGATGTCTGCGCCGTAGGCGGCATCACCACCAGCAAAAAGATCTGCGCCCTGGCAGAGGCCCACGATGTGCTGGTGATCCCCCACAATCCTCTAGGCCCCGTATCCACCGCCGCCTGCCTCCAGCTCTGCGCCTCCATCCCCAACCTGGGGATCCAGGAGCTGCCGGACTTCTGCTTGAACGGCGCGGAGGACGCCATGGTAAAGGAGCCGCTCCGCTTCCAGGACGGCTGCATGCTCATCCCGGAGGCTCCCGGGATCGGGATCGAGCTGGCAGAGGACGCCGCCGAACGCTATCCGGCCCACGAGCGCGGGAGCAACGAAGCAAAACGGGCCTTCGACGGTTCCGTCAAAGACTGGTAACGGATCTACGCCGATCGGCCCATCGTTCTTATCATGTGGACTTCCCGCTCCGGAAGTCCACAATTTCTTTCGGGTCATAATAGACCGCGTCTTCCTCCTTCAGCACGGCCCGGCCATCCCGGACCTCCACCACGTTCACCGCACAGTTAGGCGGCACCTTCCCATGCCAGAAATCCTCCGGATCCTGGTAAACGTTATGTAGGATCGCCCGGCAGGCACAGCCGTGGCTAGAGATGAGGATCGTCTTTTCCTGATACTCTGGCTTCCGGATCAGCTCCTCCCAGAAATCCCGGGTGCGGGCGCACAGATCCGCGATGCTCTCCCCGTCCTCCCCATTCTGGAAATGGAACGGATCGTTATAAAAATCATCAAAATGCTCCGACGGGATCTCAAAATTGTAGGTCCTGCACCCCAGGCCCTCCCAGGCACCAAAGCGGATCTCCGCGACCCGGCCATCCTCCAGGATGGGGATATCCCTGCCCCCTAAGGCCAGCTCTGCCGTCTGGCGGGCCCGCTTTAAGGGGCTGGTGATGGCCAGGTCAAAGGGGACCGTCCGCAGGGACTCTCCTGTGATCCTGGCTAGGCGGATCCCATTTTCATTTAAAGGGATGTCGGTCTGGCCCTGGAGCCGTCCCTGCCGGT
This sequence comes from Candidatus Ventrimonas merdavium, assembly GCA_018715565.1. Taxonomy (GTDB): domain Bacteria; phylum Bacillota; class Clostridia; order Lachnospirales; family Lachnospiraceae; genus Brotaphodocola; species Brotaphodocola merdavium. The sequence continues at coordinate 7,933 of DVLJ01000177.1, read as the reverse complement.
TCCAGTCCGTCTCTCCGTGGCGCATGATATAAAGCAGCATTATCCTCTCACCTGTCCATTTCCATAGATAATATACTTGGTCGTCGTCAGCGCCTCCAGCCCCATCGGCCCTCTGGCGTGGAGCTTCTGGGTGCTGATGCCGATCTCCGCGCCGAAGCCGAACTCATTACCGTCGGTAAACCGGGTGGAGGCGTTCACATATACCGCCGCCGCGTCGATCTTGTCTAAGAAGTCCTGGGCGTTCTGATACTGTCCCGTGATGATCGCCTCCGAGTGGCCGGTATTGTAGCGGTTGATATGGGCGATGGCCTCATCCAGGGAGGAAACCAGCTTTACGGAAAGGATGTAGTCCAGATACTCGGTCCCCCAGTCCTCCTCCGTGGCCCGGACAAACTCCGGCACGATCCGGCAGGCCGCTTCCTCGGCCCGGATCTCCACCTTCTTCCCCTCCGGCTGACCGTCCTGCAGCCGTTCTTTCAAAAGCGGCAGGAATGCCTCTGCGATGCCCTCATGGACCACCAGGGACTCACAGGCGTTGCACACGCCGATACGCTGGGTCTTGGCGTTCTCAATAATGTCTAAGGCCATGGCAAAGTCCGCGGACTCGTCTACGTAGATATGGCAGTTTCCGGTCCCCGTCTCGATCACCGGCACCGTGCTGTTCTCCACCACTGTGCGGATCAGCCCTGCGCCGCCCCGGGGGATCAGCACGTCTACATACTCGTTGAGCCGCATGAACTGACGGGTCGTCTCCCGGTCTGTCGCCTGGATCAGCTGGACCGCATCCGTGCGGATCCCAGCCCGAGAAAGCCCTTCCTGCAGCTGGCGGACGATGGCCTGGTTAGAGCGGATGGCGTCGCTCCCGCCCTTTAGGATCACCGCGTTGCCCGTCTTAAAGCACAGGCCAAAGGCGTCGGCGGTCACATTGGGACGGGCCTCGTAGATGATGCCCACCACCCCTAAGGGGACCCGCTTCCGCCCGATCACCAGACCGTTGGGACGGGGCTTCATGGACAGCACCTCACCCACCGGATCATCCAGCGCCACGATCTCCAGAAGGCCGTCCGCCATAGCCTGGATCCGGGCCGGGGTCAAGGTCAGCCGGTCGATCAGGCCGGAATGCATCCCCCGCTCCCTGGCAGCCTCCACGTCCGCCGCATTGGCCGCCAGGATCGCATCCTGTCCGTCCAGGAGCGCCTGGGCCGCCTGACGAAGGCCCTCATTCTTCTCTGTCACGCCTAAGCTGTTCAAATATCTGGCGGCGTCCTTGGCCGCCTTTCCCATCTCCCTTAATTCCATAGCCATACCCTCCTTCTGTTTATTTTATCCAGCGTTTCCTCCTCAGTGACCAGCACATCCACCGGAAGATCATGTGCTTCCAAAGGCAGCCGCTCCACCACCTGGAACCCATAAGCCAGGGCGATCCGCAGACGCTGCGGCTCCCTGGCCAGGAACCGGTCGTAATATCCGCCGCCCCAGCCTAACCGCCCTCCGTTCCTGGTAAAGGCCGCTCCCGGCACCAGCACCGGAGCCTTGGGCCAGGCAGCCGCCGGGCAGGCCTTCCTCGGCTCCAAGATCCCCCGGTAGCCCGCTTCCAGATCCGCAAAGGAGCTTACCTGGCAGAACGTCATGTCCGCGCCCTCTACTCTTGGCACCGCCACCGGGATCCCCAGCTCCCAGAAACGCTCCAAAAGGCCGCGGGTATCCGGCTCGCCCCCGTGGGATACGTAAGCGTAGATCCCCGTCCTGGCCAGCCAGCCGCCAGCAGCCAGCAACTCCTCAGCCAACAGCTCCTCGACCCGCTCCCGCAGCCTCCGGTCCAGCTCCGCCTTTTCCTCCGGCGTCAGAGCCGACCGAAGCTGGCTGATCCTTCTGCGCAGCTCCTGCTTCCCGGCGGCCGCAGCCGCCTCCGCCTTCTTAAGATTCCCGGTCTGTGATCCCGCCATATTTCTTCCCCAGATCCGTGATGCTCCCATCCTTTTCCTGAATGGAAATGTTGTTTAGGTTGGCCCGCAGGCTGACGCGAATCGCCGCCACGTACTCCTGGCGCAGGGCCGCCTGCTCGGCCTTTTCTGCCTCGCTTAAGCCCTCCGCCTTGGATTTATGATACAGCTCGTTGATCCGGGCAATTTTCTTCTCATCCATGATCAGTCTACTCCTTAATATTTGGTATTGATATAATCCATCAGATCAAAGTCTAAGTTGGGATGGGCCATGAACAGGGTACCTTTCTCCTGGCCCTCCATCAGGTCGTGGATGATCCCCACGTCCTCGGCGTTGGCGATGATCATATCGGACCCGCTGTCCGTGGCGATCCGGGCCGCCGCCAGCTTGGCGGACATGCCGCCGGTGCCCACGCCGCTGCCTGCCGTATCCTTTCCCATCTCCAGGAATTCCGGGGTGATCTCCGGCACCAGGCTGATGAACCGGGCGTCCGGGTTCCGTCTGGGATCGTCAGAATACAGCCCGTCGATATCGGACAGCAGGATCAGAAGATCCGCCCCGATCAGGGCCGCCACGATGGCAGACAGCCGGTCATTATCGCCGAACTGGATCTCATGGGTGGATACGGTGTCGTTCTCGTTGACGATCGGCACCACCCCTAGGTTCAGCAGCTCGTCAAAGGTGTTCTGGGCATTGTAGCGGGAGGCGTCGTTGGTCATGGTATTCTTGGTCAAAAGGATCTGAGCCGCCACGCAGTTATACTCAGAAAACAATTTCTGGTACACCATCATCAGCCGGGCCTGGCCCACCGCCGCATACGCCTGCTTCTCCGAGATCGTCTCCGGCCGCTTCTGGCCGCCTAAGGCCTGACGCCCCGCCGCGATCGCGCCGGAGGAGACCAGGACCACTTCCCGTCCCTCCCCCTTCAGATCGCAGATGATCCGCACCAGCCGCTCGATCTTCCATAAATTCAGTTCTCCGGTCTCCGGGTGGGTCAGGGAGGAGGAGCCGATCTTTAAAACGATCCGTTTCTTTTCCTTGAGCGCTGCCCGCTCCTGAAGTTCTGTCCATGCCTCTATCTTGTTTTCTCTTTCTGTATCCATCTGTCCTGTCATCCTGCTTTCATCCTCTTTCGTCAGCCGGCTGAAGCGGCTTATATGTTCCGGCGATGGCCTCCGCCACCTTCACCCCGTCCATGGCCGCCGAGGTGATGCCCCCGGCATAACCGGCCCCCTCGCCGCAGGGGTACAGTCCCTTTACCGCGCTTTCCATGGCCTCGTCCCGCCAGATGCGCACCGGAGACGACGTCCGGCTCTCTACCCCGGCAAGCAGAGCATCCGGCCGGTCAAACCCATGGATCATCCGTCCAAAGCCCTCCATGGCCTCCAAAAGCGCCAAGTTCAGTGTCTCCGGCAGGATCCGGCGCACGTCCCCAAAGGTCCACCGCCCCCGCATCTGGGGCGCCACGTCCCCCAGCTGGCGGCTGATCCGGTCCTCCTTATAATCGCCGTAGAGCTGGACCGGGATTTTCCCCTCTCCCATCTGGAAAGCCCGCTCCTCCAGCTTCCGTTGAAATTCCACACCGGCCAGAGGAGAATCGGAGCCAAAATCCTCCGGCGTCACGGTAACGATCAGCGCGCTGTTGCCATTTTCCCCCGCCCGGGCATGGTAGCTCATCCCATTGACCGCCAGCCGTCCCGGCTCCGAGGAAGCGTCCACCACATAGCCGCCGGGACACATGCAGAAGGAGTATACGCCCCTTCCGCCGGAGGTCTGGCGGCTGATCTTATAGCTGGCCGCCCCCAGCCGTCCCGCGTCCCCAGTCCCATACTGGCTTTCATTCAGCAGGATCTGGGGGTGCTGGATCCGCAGCCCCACGGCAAACGCCTTCGCGTCCATGGGCACGCCCCGCCTCTGGAGCATGGCAAAGGTATCCCGGGCGCTGTGGCCGATGGCCAGCACCACCGCCTGGGCCGGGATCAGCTCCCGCTCCTTCCCGCCGCCTAACGCACCGGCGGCGTCAGGTCCATGAGGGGCGCAGGAGGAAGGCTCGACCCACACTCCGGTCACCCGTCCCCCTTCCACCTCCAGATCCGTCATCTGGCAGCCAAACCGCACCTCGCCGCCCAGCCGGCAGATCTCCTGCCGCATGGCCTTCACGATCCCCGCCAGCACGTCTGTCCCCACATGGGGCTTCTGGTCATACAGCACCGATTCCTCCGCGCCAAATTCCCGGAACAGCTCCATGACCAGCTGTCCCCTCCTGGCAGGGTCCTTCACCAACGTATTTAATTTTCCGTCGGAAAATGTCCCGGCTCCCCCTTCTCCAAACTGGACGTTGGAGTCTGGCTCCAGCTTTCCCGTCTGCCAGAAAGCGTCCACCTGCTTCTGCCGGGCATCCACGTCCATCCCCCGCTCCAAAAGCAGTGGCCGGTATCCGGCCCGGGCTAACATGAGGCCGCAGAACAGTCCTCCCGGCCCTGTTCCCACGATCACCGGACGGGCATCCAGCCGCCTGCTCCCCGGCTCTGGAAAACGGTACGGCTCCCGCCTGCTGATGGCCGCCTGGGGACATTTCGCTCTATGTAGGACGGCCTGCTCCTCCCGGCTGACCTCTGCTTCCACCGTATAGATGTAAAACAGGTCCGGCTTTTTCCGGGCGTCTAAGGACCGGCGGAGGATCCGCAGCGTCCGGATCTCCTTCGGATCCAGACGGAGGGCCTTGGCCGCTTTTTTCTTCAAGGCTTCCGGCTGATGGTCCGCCGGCAGCTTTAACTGTGTGATCTGTATCATGCTCCCATTCTCCCTGCACATCTTCCTGCCAGCACCCCGGTCGACCAGGCCCACTGGAGATTATAGCCGCCGCAGACACCGTCCACGTCCAGCAGCTCGCCTGCCAGATAAAGCCCCGGCGTCAGCTTGGATTCCATGGTCTCCGGCCGCACCTCTCTGGTATCCACCCCGCCGCAGCAGACCTGAGCCTGCTCAAAGGGATTGGTGGCCGTCACCGGCAGCTCCAGCTGCTTGATCAGGAGCGTCAGGCTGTTTAACTGTTCTCTGGAGATCCGTTCCACCGGCAGCGTCTCCGGGATCTTCCCCAGCTTCAAAAGCACCGCCGCCAGCTTTTTGTTCAGCACCCCGGTCAGGAAATCCCCGGCCTGGCGGTATCCCATCAGACGGGCTCTCCGGCTGAGGAACTGCCGCGTCTCCTCCATGCTCTTTGACGGCAGAAGATCCAGCACGACAGATACCTTCCGTCCTTCATAAAGAGCTACCGAAGCAAAGCGGCTGATCTGAAAGGTAGGGATACCGGACACGCCATAATCCGTCAGCTGCAGCTCTCCCTTATCCGCCGCCAGGATCTTATCCCCGCATTTTAGCTTGACCACCGCCTCGCAGCGGATGCCGGCCAGCTGTTTTAAGAACGCGCCCTGGCACCGCAGCTGCACCAGCGCCGGAAGGGGTTCGATGATGCGGTGGCCGAAGCCTTTCGCCAGCTCATATCCGCTCCCATCCGAGCCGGTCACCGGAGCCGCCTTGGAGCCGGCGGCCAGGATCAGCCGGTCGCCCCGGAATACCCCCTGGTCCGTCCGCGCCTCGAACAGCCCCTTTCCCAGCCGCTTCAGGCTCTGGATATGGCAGGAGAGCACTACCTGCACCCCCAGCCGCTCCGTCTCTAAGCGCAGGGCGTCTAACACCGCCGACGCCTGCTCGGAATTGGGGTAGATATAGCCGTTCCTGCTTTTCGTCAGGACCCCCAGCTCCTCAAAAAAGGTCAGGGTATCCCACACGGAAAACCGGTCCAGCACCTTCATGGGGAAGCCTCGCTGGCTGCACCGGTAATGCTCTGCCTTCAAGGACAGATTGGTCATATTGCAGCGGCCGTTGCCGGTGGAGAGGATCTTCTTCCCCACTCGGTCCATATGCTCCAGGATGGTCACCTGCGCCCCTTCCCTGGCCGCGGCGATCCCCGCCGCCAGTCCGGACGCCCCGCCGCCCACGATCAACACCTGTCTCATCTCTGCCGTTCCTCCGCCTTGTTCTCTGCTGTCTGCTGACTTCTCTGCTTCTCTTGCAGTCTTGGTATTCCTACCTATTGTATCTGCTTTGCATGCTCTTTTCAAGTGATTTTTGTTAGGGTCTTCTGAGAGCCTTTGCTGGAGGCTGCCTAACTGGTGTAAGATTCCAGGTACTGGAAGACCTCCATCATAGACGGGAACCAGATCCCCTCCCGCAGCTTTTCCTGCTCCTCCTTGGGGAAATCCGCCAGGGGAACGTGGGTGTAAAGGCAGATCGTCTCCTGATCCTTTAAAAATACCAGCAGGAAGCCGTCCTCCGATACCAGATAGAATTCCTCCTGGACCTCCTCCCGGTTTTCATGGGCCACCTGCTCCTGATTGGCCGCGGCAACGCCCTCGCTGGCCTCCGTCTGCTCCTCTGAAAGGATCTCCGCCGCCGTCTCCTCCTGGCTGCGCACCTGCTCCCGCCTGGCCATAAACCCCAGCCCCAGGCACACCGTGCTGGCCGCCACAAATAAAAATAAACAGATCATATACCGTTTCATGGAATGATACCTCCGTGCGTATAGTATCTGTTTATTTTTCCTGTTTTATCCGATTTTATCCGGGAAATTCCAAAAATCCCAGCCTACAGCACCGGCGTCCCGTCCTTTGCCTCCACAGACATCGGCTGCATATCATTGGTCGGGATGATGCAGATCCAGGTCTTTCCCGGATTCAGCACGATCTCCCGTCCCGACGCGTCATAGTAATGGGTCACCCCATACTCCCCGTCCTTTTCCCAGGTGATGTCCTCCATCCTACCGCCGGTGATGAAGTAGCCCCAGGAAGGCTCATGGACGTTGATGTTCCGGTAATCCGTAGTGGCATAATACCCTCCGGAGCAATACTGGATGATCAGGTTCTTCACCGCGATCTGCCCCTCGCTGCCCATATGGGGTCCCCCGTACTGGAACCGGTAATACAGGCCGTCGTCCTCATTGTAGGAAAACCACGGCTGGTTCAGCCGGTAACCCGGGCTCACCTTATAGGCCTCCCTGGCGTCCGCTCCCGTAAGCGTCACCTGGGTCCCCGGGGCCGTGAAGCGGAAATGCCCCTGGTACTCCGGATCATATTCCTGCGAATAGCCCAGCCGGCCGATCACCCTCTGGATGCCGTCAAAGCTGGCATAGGCGTTGTGGGGCGACCTCTTGTCCTTCGACCGGTAGTAGGCCGCTCCCCCCGTCCCGTCGATGCCGTTGATATTGTCGATCGCCTTGAGATAGGGCTTGGCAAAGGTGCTCTGTCCAAAGTGGGCATAGATCGCGTCGAACTCTCTGGCAAAATAGATATAATAGGTGCGGCAGCTGCGCACAGAGCCGATCCGGTCCAGATCATCATAATCCTCCAGGATCGCCAGATAGCGGTTCATCGTGGCCTCCACCGGCGCCTCGTACACCACTCCCGCCCGGTTGATGCCGTACTGGGGGAGGGACTCCTTATCATTGCTCATCATAATGGCCAGGGGCCTGCGGCAGCCCTGGGATACCGGGACCAGCTCTCCGGTCAGATAGCTGTGGATCATGCCGTCCTGCTCCGTCCGCACCTGGATCTGCTCTTCTCCGGGTCCCTCCGCTGTCTCCGCCTCAGTCTCCGGTTCTTCCCCGATGGTCTCCAGCACGATCTCTTCCGTGGGGGCAAACGCTTCCTCCGGCAGGATCCGCTCCGATTCCGCAGGCAGGGCAGAGACCGGACCGGCGCAGCCGGTCAGCCAGCATCCCCCCAGCCATAAAAGGCCCATAAGGCCCCACGTCCCGAATCTCCTGCGAAAGCTTTTTCTCCCCTGCTTCATCGGCAATACCCTTCCTTATCCAGGATCTCCCTCTGCTTCTGCTCCATCACTTCCCGCTCTCCGTCCTCCATGTGGTCGTAGCCGCATAGATGGAGCATGCTGTGGGCGATCAGAAACGCCAGCTCCCGTTCCCGGGAAT
>DVLJ01000176.1 GCA_018715565.1 Candidatus Ventrimonas merdavium | reverse complement strand
CTTCAGATCCGGCAGCTCCACCGGGATCCGCCGGTCGAACCGGCCCGGACGCAGCAGGGCCTTATCCAGGGACTCCGGCCGGTTGGTGGCCGCTAAGATCACCACGCCCTTCCTGCCGTCAAAGCCGTCCATCTCCGTCAGCAGCTGGTTTAACGTCTGCTCCCGCTCGTCGTTGCCGGAGAAGCCGCCGTTGTCCCGCTTCTTGCCGATGGTATCGATCTCGTCGATGAACACGATACAGGGGGCCTTCTCGTTGGCCTGCTTGAACAGGTCCCGGACCTTGGCCGCGCCCATGCCCACGAACATCTCCACAAACTCCGAACCGGATATCGAGAAGAACGGCACGTGGGCCTCCCCGGCCACCGCCTTGGCCAGCAGGGTCTTACCGGTTCCAGGGGGGCCAACTAACAGCGCCCCCTTCGGAAGCACCGCGCCGATATCCGCGTACTTCTTCGGATTGTGGAGGAAATCCACGATCTCCTTCAGGGCGTCCTTGGCTTCCTCCTGGCCGGCCACATCCGCAAAGGTCTTGCCCGTCTCGTTCTCCGCGTAGATCTTGGCGTTGGACTTGCCGAACGTCATGGCGTTGCCCATGCCGCCCATCTTCTTCATCAGCATCCGGCTCATCAGCTGGCCCACGCCCACCAGTACCAGGATCGGCAGGAACCAGTTGAAGATAAAGTTCTGCAGGGGAGACGCCTTCACCGGGATCTCCTTGCCGAACGGCACCCCGGCGTCCAGAAGCGTCTGCTTCAGATCCTCGTCCGGCCAGAGCCCCGTCTTATAAAGGGACAGCTTCTCCGTGGCTCCGCCCTGGCCGCCCAGCCAGGCGGGCCGGTCCGACTGCTGGTCCTCCGGGATCGGCTCCGCCGTCCAGAACGTCAGCTGGTCATTGTTCCGGCTCACGCCCTGGACAATGCCGTCCTCTACCATCTCTAAAAAATCGTCATAGGTTACTTCCGTCACCTGCTTCTCCGCGATCGACGGGACCACCAGGGCGTTGATAAATACCATCAGCAGCAGGATGATGCCATAATAGTACAGCATCCGCTTCGACGGCCCCTTGGGATCATCATTCTTTACACCCATCTAGTATCTCCTTTAACTTCTTCCTTTATCACGAGTCCGGCGGTCCTCCTCTGGGGATCCGCGGGAAGACCGCCTGCTCAGTCAGTAATAAGTATACAACAAAAGCGAGGGAATTGGTACCCTCGCTCCTGGAAATTCCATGAATTTTCTCTAAAGACTTTCTAAAGCTTCTAAGCTGCCCCTTCCACAGGCGCAATGTTCCTGGGCGCCGCTTTAATCCGGCACCACCGGCACCGCGTCCGCCGGGATCGGGCTGACGAACCCGCAGGCCGTCCGCTTCTCAAACTCTGCCCGGGCCTCCAAAAGAAGCTCCGGCCTGGTCATCAGGTCCACCGCTGCCGCAGCCAGCACCTTGCCTGCGTGGACCGCCGCCTTGTGGCCGATCTCCGTCCGGTCGCAGGATACGTTCTGCCAGCTGTGTCCCGGACATCCGTTGGGCCAGGAAGCCACATGGATCTGAGCCGTGGGCGTCAGCCAGCTGACATCCCCCACATCCGTAGACCCTGCCTTAAAAGCGTCCTTCTGATACAGGGGCGCCAGGAACGCGTTCATCTTATGGCCCACCGCCGCCTGCATGGCCGCCACCTGCTCCTTCGCCGCGCTGTCATTCTCCGCCGCCACGCCGGGGATCTGGTCATTGCCCGGATAGGTCTCCGCCAACGCGTCCGCATAGGCGTATTCCTCCTCCGTGTAGGAGGGCACGCCCAGCTCCTTATAATTTTCATACAGCACCCGCTCCAGGGCAAAATTGCTCACCGTATCCGACAGTCCGTCGATGAATTTCCGCTCCACCTTCGTCTCCGTCATCAGCGCCGCGCCCTCGGCGATCTTATCCACCCGGGCCTGCAGCTCAATGGCCTCCGCCACATGGTTGGAACGCACCATGTAGAGCACGCTGGCCCTCGGCTGCACCACGTTGGGGCTGCATCCCCCTGCGTCGGTGATCGCATAATGCACCCGGGCCTTGTCGCTCATATGCTCCCGCAGGAACTGGACGCCGATGTTCATCAGCTCCACCGCATCCAAGGCGCTCCGGCCCATCTCCGGGGCTCCCGCCGCATGGGAAGCCACGCCGGTGAACTTATACTGCACCTGGATACAGGAGTTGGAAGAACCGGTAGCCACCTCGTTCACATCCTCCGGATGCCAGGTCAGGGCCGCGTCCAGCTCCTTCCACACGCCGTCCCGGGCCATGAACGCCTTCGCCGCGCCCCCTTCCTCTCCCGGACAGCCGTACAGCACCACCGTGCCGGCTCCCGGATGGGACTCTAAGAATGCCTTCACCCCCAAAGCCGCCGCAAGCGCTCCGGCTCCCAGCAGGTTATGGCCGCAGCCGTGGCCGCAGCCCCCTTCCGTCACCTCCTGCCGCTCCAGGCTTCCTCCCGCCTGGGACAGCCCCGACAGGGCGTCATACTCCGCCAGGATGCCGATCACCGGCCTGCCGCTCCCGTAGCTGGCGGAAAACGCCGTCTCGATCCCGCAGATCCCCTTTTCCACCTGGAAGCCTTCCTCCTCCAGGATCCGGCAATACAGCTCTGCCGAGCGGTATTCCTGCAGAGACAGCTCCGCAAACTCCCAGATCTGGTCCGCCACATGGCTGATCAGCTCCGCCTTCGCCTCAATGGCGGCCACCGCCGCCTGTTTCTCCTGTGTCATCCTTCTCGCTCCTTTTTCTTCTATCAAAGAGGGCGCCCTCAAACCCAAGTCTGAGACGCCCTTCTGCAACATTCCCAAATTTACTCTTACAGCACCTTGGCCAGGAAATCCTTCAAACGGGGATTCTGAGGATGGTCGAAGATCTCCTCCGGCGTCCCCTGCTCGCAGAGCCTGCCGTCCGCCATGAACAGCACCCGGTTGCCCACCTCTCTGGCAAATCCCATCTCATGAGTGACCACTACCATGGTCATCCCTTCCTGGGCCAGCTCCTTCATAACATCCAGGACCTCGCCCACCATCTCCGGGTCCAGGGCAGACGTGGGCTCGTCGAACAGCATCACCTCCGGCTCCATGGCCAGGGCCCGCACGATCGCCACACGCTGCTTCTGACCGCCGGACAGCTGGATCGGATACGCATCCGCCCGGTCCTTTAAGCCGACCCGGTCCAAAAGCTCCAGAGCCTTCTTCTCCGCGTCCGCCCGGCTCATACCCTTCACCTTGATCGGCGCCAGGGTCATGTTCTCCAGGATCGTCATATGAGGGAACAGGTTAAAATGCTGGAACACCATGCCCATCTTCTGCCGCAGGCCGTCTACATCCAGCTTGACCGTCTTGCCCTCCGCGTTCTTATACTTCTTCCGGGTCAGGTCGACCCCGTTGAAGATGATCGCGCCGCCGGTAGGCTCCTCCAGCAGGTTTAAGCTCCGCAGGAACGTGGACTTTCCCGAACCCGAGGGTCCGATGACCGCCATCACATCGCCCTTCCGGATATCCACGGTCACTCCGTCCAGCGCCTTGATGGCGCCGCCCTTATAGTGCTTTTTCAGATCCGTCACCTGGATCAGACTATCTCTTGTCGCCATGGCTCATTCTCCTTTCAAAGTAAGCGATCACCTTGGAGGTGGGGAAGCACAGGCAGAAATAGATCGCCGTTGCTACTAAAAGGGGTTCTACGATCACGAAGGTAGCGCCCTTCACCGCGTTCACCGCCGACATGATATCCTGCACGCCGATGGTATAGGTGATGGCAGACTCCTTGATGATCACCACAAACTCGTTGGCAATGGCGGGAAGGATGTTCTTCACCGCCTGGGGCAGTACGATATAGCGCAGGTTCTGCACCTGAGAAAGTCCCAGGGAACGGGCCGCCTCCGTCTGTCCGCCGTCGATGGACTGGATCCCTGCCCGGATGATCTCGCAGAGATATGCGCCGGAGTTCATGCCCAGCGCCACAACGCCCGGGAAGAACCGGCTGAACTTGATGAACCCGAACAGCTGGAAGCCCGGCAGATCGATCATCCCGAACACGCCGTAATAGATGATGAACACCTGCACGATCACGGGAGTGGAGCGCAGGATCTCTACATAAGCCGTTGCCAGAAATGCCAGCGGGTTAAATCTGCCGACGGCAGCCAGAAAGCCGCTCTCCCGCTGATGGCCGTCCTTATCCAGCGCCAGCGCCTTGAACGGGCAGAAATTGGACATCCGCATCAAAGCCAGGACCAGCGCGATGCAGAAGCCGATCAGCACCGTAAATAAAGACAGCAGGACCGTAACGATCAGGCCTTCTTTAAACAATTCCGCATACGGCACGACCTTGGCGAAATTACTCCATTTAACAAATGAATCCATAATGCGCTCCTTTTACTCCTTACTTATCCTGCCGGCGTCAAAAGACGCCGTTCCTTGTTCTTACTGTACGTTGCCCTCTGCATCCAGCAGGCCTTCGTACTTCTCGCCGGAAGCCAGCTCGTTGGCCTCTGCTACGAACTGCTCGATGGAGCCGTCCTCCAGAGCCTTTGCGATGGATGCGTTCACAGCGGCCAGCAGGCCTTCGTTGCCTTTGCATACGCCGATGGAAGATCCGCTCACGTCATACGGAACGTCCAGAACGATCTCCAGGTCCGGATAGTTCCTCTGATAGCTGACTGCTACGTCGGTCTCAATGTAAGCCGCGTCCATCTTGCCGGTCAGCAGCTCGGAAATGATATCCGTTACCTTCGGCAGGCCGATGATGTCAGCCTCCGGGCTGTTCTCCTGAGCCAGGTCCATCTGGATGGAGCCCACCTGTGCGCCTACGGTCACATCCGGCTTGTTGATCGCTTCAAAGGTGTTGTATACGTCTGCGTTCGCCTTTACCGTTACCAGGGACTGTCCGCCTTCATAGTAGATATCGGAGAAATCCATGCTGTCCGCACGCGCCGGATCCGGAGACAGGCCAGCCATGCCTAAGTCTACGGACTTGGTAGCCAGCTCGGTCAGAACGCCGTCAAAATCTACCGTTACGATCTCCAGCTCCAGGCCCAGATCGTCTGCGATGTACTGTGCCAGAGCCATATCAAAGCCGGCCAGGGTCGGGGTCCCGTCCTCGCCGATCGCGTAGAACTCATAGGGAGCGAAGTCCGGGCTGGTAGCCACGGTCAGAACGCCGGGAGTCACAGTGGTGATCTCGGCCGCCGCTTCCTCAGAAGCCGCCTCGGTATCCCCTTCGCTTTCCGCGGACTCAGCCGCCGCTTCGGTTGTCGCTTCCGTAGCCGCCTCGGTCGCTGCCGCGGTGGTCTCAGCGCTGCTTCCGCCGCAGGCCGTCATGGAAGCCGCCATCATGGCTGCCATAGAAAGTGCGAATAATTTCTTTTTCATAATAGTCATCCTCCTCATTTTGCATATATTCATATAAAATGAATATTATACACAGATTTTGTCATTGACAATACCCTATTATATCTGTTTTCCCCGGCAGAATCAACCCCTAATTTGCATAAGCCCTCCATATTTATTCAAAACATGGAGGGCTTATGCCGCTTTCCCGAAAATGGGACCGTTTTTATTCTTTTTCTATTGCTACTGTGGTGCCTGTGGCCTTGATGAAGAGCATCGTTCCCACCATCAGAGCGATGCCGATGGGCAGGCAGATCCAGGCAGACTGGACAAACCCGGCGATCAGGTAGGTGACAAAGGATACCCCCGCGCAGGTGATGGCGTAGGGCAGTTGGGTCATGACATGGTTCACGTGCTCGCACTGGGCGCCGGCAGACGCCATGATCGTCGTATCCGAGATCGGGGAGCAGTGGTCCCCGCAGACCGCTCCTGCCATGCAGGCGGAGATGGAGATGATCATCAGCTCCGGATTGCTGTTCTCAAAAACTGCCACCACGATGGGGATCAGGATCCCGAAGGTCCCCCAGGAGGTGCCGGTGGCAAATGCCAGCAGACAGCCTACCAGGAAGATGATCGCCGGCAGGAAGTTTAACAGGGCTCCCGCGCTGGCCTGTACCACGCCTGCTACATACACATCCGCGCCCAGGCTGTCGGTCATGGCCTTCAGGGTCCAGGCAAAGGTCAGGATCATGATAGCCGGCACCATGGACTTAAAGCCTTCCGGAATGCAGGCCATGCAGTCGGAGAATCTCATCACCCGGCGGACCTGGTAGAGCAGGACCGTGATGATCAGACCAAAGAAGCTGCCCAGGGTCAGGCCCAGAGAAGCGTCACTCTGAGAGAATGCGGTCACGAAATCCGTACCGGAGAAAAAGCCGCCGGTGTACAGCATGCCGATGACACAGCACACGATCAGGGACAGGATCGGGATCAGCAGATCCATCACCGTGCCCTTGCCCTCCGTCAGCTCTTCCACCGCATCGCCGTAAGGACGGCCCGGGGTCGTGAACAGATCCCCCTTCACCGCGTTCTTCTCATGGACCGCCATGGAGCCGAACTCCTCCTTCAGCAGCACCATGCCGATCATCATCACGATCGTCAGCAGGGCATAGTAGTTATAGGGGATCGCCTTGATGAAGATGGCGAACCCATCCTCCCCCTCTACGAAGCCGGTCACAGCCGCCGCCCAGGAAGAGATGGGGGCGATGATGCAGACCGGAGCCGCCGTAGCGTCGATCAGGTAAGAGAGCTTTGCCCGGGATACCCGGAACTTATCGGTCACCGGCCGCATCACGCTCCCTACCGTCAGGCAGTTAAAATAGTCGTCGATAAAGATCAGCACGCCCAGCAGGATCGTAGCCAGCTGCGCGCCTACACGACTCTTGATCCGCTTCGAGGCAAACCGCCCGAAGGCGGCGGAACCGCCGGCCTTGTTCATCAGAGAGACCATCGCCCCCAGGATGACTAAGAAGATCAGGATGCCCACGTTATAGCTGTCAGACAGCACACTGATCATGCCTTCCGTGAACATGTGGGTCACCGCCGTCTCAAAATTCATCCCGGAGTACAGGATGGAACCTACCAGGATCCCCAAAAACAGGGAGCTGTACACTTCCTTCGTGATCAGAGCCAGTCCGATCGCCACGATCGGAGGCAGCAGCGCCCAGAATGTGGCGTACACTGCCGGCACGTACTCTGCTTCCTCCTCTGCCCCCCATGCGGTCATGGCGAACGCCAGCACAAAGAGCAGGAGCACCGGCAGGAACCGGTCCAGTTTCTTCTTCATGTGATACATGATGTTATCTCCTTCCTTCTGTTCAAACAGCATCTTACTGAAAAGAAAAGTACCACAAACGACAGCCCTCGACGGAAAACGCGTTTGTGGTACAGGAAGTCTCTTTCAAAAGTCATACGGACACACAGATAGCGCTCCACTTATCGTGACAGTATGCCCGCATCTTCTGCGGCATCCCAGAACGGGCTGCCCGGACCGGCAGCGCGCCCTTCGGCGGCGTCCCCTTTCCCGGGAGCGGCGGTCCTGCCTCTTGCTCCCCGGTACTGATGAAAACCGCACCTCTATCATGGTTTTATTCTGTTTCGCCTGCGAAACCTATTCTTCAGTTCCTGCTATTGTAACACGACTTTCTGAGAAAGAAAAGGGGGAAATCCGGAATTTCTCCGATTTCCCCTTACGGTCAGGCAAGCTCAGGCAGGATCCGCTGGAAGACCTCCTGCGGATGGCTGATGAGATACGGCGGATGGAACGCTTCCAATTCCTCCCGATCCCGGAATCCCCAGGCAACGCCTACGGTTATCAGCCCCGCCCCCAGGCCGGTCCGCATATCCGTGTTGGTGTCCCCAAAATACAGGCACTCCTCCGGTCTCACCCCCAGCTGGTCCAGGATGCGGACCACACCGGCGGGATCCGGCTTCCTGGGGATCCCCGGCTGCTCCCCGGCCACCACGTCAAAATATCCGGCTCCGAATACCGTCTCGATATTCTCCACCGTCCGGGGGTGCGGCTTGTTGGACAGGACCGCGATCCGGATCCCCCGCGCCTTTAAGCCCTCCAAAAGCTCCGGGATCCCGTCATACGGACGCACCTGATACATAGAATACCGGGCAAACAGCTCCGTGTACACCTGCAGACTTTCCTCATAATGGGTCAGGGCCTCGTCCCCGCAGAAGCGCAGGGCCCGCTCCATCAGAAGCTGATAGCCGTCCCCCACGAACTGGCGGATATGCGCCTCGTCCACCGGACCCAGGCCAAACCGCTCCATCACCCGGTTCGTCGTATAGGTCAGAGCGTCCAGGGTGTTCAGCAGAGTGCCGTCCAGATCAAAGATACAGCAACGGATCATATCGGTCCTCCTTGTTAAATCTCATTTACAGGAACTTTGCCATGCCCTGGCAGAACAGGACGATGATCATGATCGGGATCACGATGGTCACATACCAGCGCATCCAGTTCGCCACCTTGAGACCGGAGCCGATATTGGCCTCGGCCTGGTAATTTTTAAAGCCCCAGCCCCATTTCCAGGTGCAGAACATCAGATAGATCAGGGAGCCCAGCGGCAGCAGGATATTGCTCACCACAAAATCCTCCAGGTCCAGGACTGCCGTTCCCGCGCCAAACGGCTGGAAGTCTGCCAGCACGTTGTAGCCCAGGGCGCAGGGCAGAGACAGCAGGATGATCACCACCAGGTTCACGGCCGCAGACTTTTTCCGGTCCATGTTGAACAGCTCCATGTCGCAGGCAATGATATTCTCAAATACGGCGATCACCGTAGAAAACGCCGCGAAGGACATAAAGATGAAGAACAGGCTTCCCCAGAGCCGTCCGCCCGCCATGGAAATGAACACGTTCGGCAGGGTGATGAAGATCAGGTTGGGGCCGCTGTCCGGGCTGATCCCGAAGGCAAAGCAGGCCGGGAAGATGATCAATCCGGCAGTGAACGCCACGCAGGTATCCAGCACCGCCACGTTGACCGCCTCCCCTAACAGGGTGTTGTCCTTCTGCAGATAGCTGCCGAAGATCGCCATGGCGCCGATGCCCAGACTCAGGGTGAAGAACGACTGGTTCATCGCGTCAGCGATCACGTTGCCCAGTCCTACTGCCTTCGCCCGCTCCAGATCCGGCAGCAGGTAGAACTTCAGGCCTTCCGTACCGCCCTCCAGGGTGATGCCGCGGATCGCCAGGAGCACCATCAGGACCAGAAGGCCCAGCATCATGGTCTTCGTGATCTTCTCCACGCCGTTCTGCAGGCCCCGGGAACAGATCACGATCCCCAGCACCACAGCCAGCACCATCCAGAACACGTTGATGGCCGGATTCGCCAGCATCTCACCGAACGCCGCCTGTACCTGCGCCGCATCCATGCCGGTGTATCTGCCGGTGGCAAAGCTGTAGAAGTAATACATCATCCAGCCGCACACGGTGGTGTAGAACATCATCAGCACATAGTTGCCCAGCAGGGCCACGTAGCCGTGGAGATGCCACTTGCTCCCCTTCGGCTCCAGCTCCTGATACGCCTTCACCGGGCTTTTCCGGCTGGCCCGTCCCACAGAAAACTCCATGGACAGCACCGGCACGCCCATGATCGCCAAAAACAGCAGATAGAACAGCACGAACACGCCGCCGCCGTTCTGTCCCGTGATATACGGGAACCGCCATACGTTGCCGATGCCAATGGCGCATCCTGCAGATAAGAGCAGGAAGCCCAGTCTTGATTTGAATGTCTCTCTCTGTTTCATTTGTGATACTCTCCTACCATTTTTATTTGCGCCGGTATCCTGGCAGCCTCAGAGGCCCCTCCGGCGCATCCCCGGGCGTCCCCGCCCGGTCTGTTCACCGGCAGTCTCCCGCCGGGTCCCTTTCTTTATGCCTCCGCCTGGCCCATCCGGGTGATCGCCCCGGTCACCAGCTGCTTGAACAGCGGAGCGACCCGGTCGCCGGTCTCCTTTACCTCCTCGTGGCTCAGCGGCTGCTCGGTCATGCCGCAGCCCAGATTGGAGATACAGGAAATGCCGCAGATCCGCATCCCCATATGGTTGGCCGCGATCGCCTCGCAGGCCGTGCTCATGCCCACCGCGTCCGCCCCCAGGATCCGGCACATCCGGACCTCCTTCGGGCTCTCAAAATTCGGTCCGGTCAGCTGGATGTAGGTCCCCTCCTGCAGAGAGATCCCCAGCTCCCTGGCCGTATCCCGGATCACCTGGCACAGCCCCCGGTCATAGATCTGGCTCATATCGCAGAACCGCTCGCCCAGCTCGTCGATGTTCGGCCCGATCAGCGGCGACGGCACAAAGTTGGCGATCTGATCCGTGATCATCATAAAATCTCCCGGATGGAAGTCAAAGTTCACGCCCCCCGCCGCATTGGTCAAAAAGAGCACCTCTGCGCCCATCAGCTTCATCAGCCGGATGGGAAGGACCACATCCTCCATGGGATAGCCTTCGTAATAGTGGACCCGGCCCTGCATCATCACAACCGGGACTCCCCCCACATAGGCAAATACGAACCGCCCCTTGTGACCGCTGACGGTGGACACCGGAAACCCTTCTATGTCATGATAGTCCAGGACGCCTTCCACGGCAGCGCTGTCCGCGTAATCCCCCAGGCCGGACCCCAGCACCAGGGCCACCTTCGGCGAAAATGGGATCCGGTCCCGGATACCTTCATAGCACCTCAGCAGTCTTTCATACGCCTTTGTCATGCCTTCTCCTCCTTCTTGCGTACTATCCCATATCTTACTCTATTTCCAGGCTTTTATCAATCCTAATTTTCCTTATCTGACGGGCACATCTGCCTTATCTGCCGGATGGGCAGGCGTTTTCCATCAGCGCCGCCACCGCAGGCCGCATCCGCCCTGCTGCCGCCGCTGCCAGCAGGCACAGGAGGAAATCCGCCCCCACTGTCAGCAGGCAGCAGTTGACCAGCACCACTTTCCAGCCCACCGGCATGGCGATCACATAGTTGCTGATCATGTAGAAATACAGCACTCCCACTGCATAATACACAAACAGCCCCAGAAGCGCCGGAACTATCCGCCCTGCCGCTGAAAACCGCATCTGCTTACAGCAGACCGCCATCCCCCAGGCCGCCGCCAGAAATCCCAGCAAAAACCCAAAGGTAGGCCGCAGCAGATAGGCCGGGCCGCCGCCGGAGGCAAATACCGGCACCCCGCAGAGCCCGATCAGCAGATAGGTCCCCACACTTCCCGCCGCCAGCTTAGGCTCCAAAAGCAACCCTGCCAGCAGCACAAAGAACCACTGCATGGTCACATGCATGGGATAGGGCTGCACCGGGATCGTCACCTGGATAAACGCCCCTGCCGCGATCAGCGCGGCAAATAACCCGGAAATGGCCAGTTCCCGGGGTAGATTTTTCCGTGTTTTTGTATGTATGGATAGGTCTAGGTGTTCTGCTGTTTTGCGGTTCATCCGTTCTTCTCTTCCATCCTTCTTTTCCTGATTCTTTCTTTCGCCGCATCCGCATCCTTTTCCACCTGCGTATACGGGATTTTAGAAAGGTTGAGAAATTCCTCCAGATTATTTCTTTTATTTTTCTTTGGCATAGAAATTATTTCCATATCTTTTCCTCATAAAGATTAAGTCCCTCACCGTTCCCGGCAAGGGACTTAAAAACTTTTTCACGGTCTATTTATGATTCGCATGACCGGAAGCGGACCACTTTTAGGCATCTGTCTGCCTTTCACTATTATTATACGCAGACACTGCTCCTATGTCAATCCTGCAAAAATATTTCATTTGTTAGTTAACGCTATTTTAGAAAAAAGGACCGCCTGTTCCCAAGCGGAGGTTCATAAAGAAAGAAAGGAATTTCTATGGAAAAACCGGCGTAATTTCCATCACGCCGGTTTTTCCGTATTCGCAGGCAGTTCTGCTTTGTATGATAACCAATAATCCACTTGTTCCTGTAAAAACCAGTTGAGAAATTCTAATCTCTTATCTGCTATCTTACATTTATCTGGCTGTACAAGACGCAATCTCTTTAATTGATGCAGTGGCTTGCTATAATCTTTATGCTTACTTATAAAACCAAATAAACTTTCAAAGCTTTCTTCTGTCCTTGCTGCATATTCTTTTCTGTCAAATATATCGATTCCCTCTATAAATCTTGGTAAAAATGAAAAATTATTATCAAAGATTGGCACTAAACCTACAATACGCTGCGTATCATTTTCCACAAAAAATTCTATGTTAGAAAAATGCCGGTCTGTGTTCATCAATAAACAATCTAAGAATAACATATCCAGGAACTGCTC
>DVLJ01000175.1 GCA_018715565.1 Candidatus Ventrimonas merdavium | reverse complement strand
GACAGCTACACAATCGTATTAAATGCCCGGCATTCGCACGAACAGCATTTGATATCTTATCATCATGAAATGCAGCATATTGAAAATCACGACTACGAAAAATCTGATTCAGATTTGATAGAGATACATTCACATCAATTAAAATAATGGAGGAAACTATGGCGCTTATTACATGTCCTGAATGTGGAAAAGAGTTTTCCGATAAAGCAGCCGCTTGTCCGAACTGTGGTTTTCCAACAAAAGAATTTCTAGAAACGGTTCCATCCGAAGAGCCAACTGCATCTGATAATTCTGATACATTGGCAAATGTACTTGTTTCCAAAGCGATTGGGGCGGTTCAGACTACTATTGAAAACAGCAAAAACGCACCAAAAGCCACTAAAACAATCGGCCCGATTCAAATCGACGAGACACATCGTCTTTTCCGAATTAATGGAGCAGTTCCTATCAACGGGAAGAAAGATGGCATTGGAAAATCCATGTTCAAAGGGATGCTTGCAGTCAGCACCATGGGAATGTCCGTTGCTGCTGAAAAAATGATAGGGGCAGGCAAACAGAAAGTCGGTAACAAAGAATGGCTTGAATACTCAGATCTGCTAAGCTATGAATTACTTGAGGACGATAGTCTGGTAACCAGCGGCGGCGTTGGACAGGCGCTTATCGGCGGTGCTTTATTTGGTGGATTTGGTGCAGTAGCAGGAGGAATTACCGGAAAGCGCATTCAAAAGAAAAAGATAGAATCATTATACATAAAGGCAACTGTTAACAATTTTTCAGCGCCTTGTATTATGATTCCGCTTATTACAAAATCCACAAAAACTTCCAGTAAAGAATATACTGTCGCTTTCCAGTTGGCTCACCAGATCCTGGCTGCTCTGGATGTAATTACGCATAACAAGTAAAAATTCAGGTAAATAAATTACCCCTGCATGCCAGGGGCCACCACCTTGACAATATAATATACTTACCCGGGGAGCCATTGGGGCGTTACGTCAGCCGCCGGACGCTATACGAAAGGAGGCTGGTGCTGATGGTTACATATTCTGATCTTTTTCAGTTTGTAATTATGCTTTGCGCTGTGATCACTCTTGTTATTTACTTTACACGCAAAAAGTAGCGCCCTCGTCCTGGTAAGATAAGGCGCTACTTTTAGGCTGATGCTTGCCGGCGGTCAGGTGTACGCTGACCAATGGCTCTCTTGTTAAGTATATTATATGCCAAGGCGGATGATTTGTCAAACTGCAAAAACCACATAAGGAGGCTTTCATGAAAATAAATGCAAACGGTGCAGAAATATCAATAATTGGAAATATAGCCGATGAGCAAGCCTATATTTCTCTAACTGACATTGCAAAAAGAAAGGATTCTGATGACCCCAGAATTGTAATATCTAACTGGATGAGTTCATACTCTACTATAGATTTTCTTGCCACATGGGAAACTCTATATAATCCTAATTTTAACCGTCTGGAATTCCAAACGGTTAGAGCTGAACCAGGACGCTTAATTATGACCCCAAAACAATGGATAACAAGAATGTCGGCTATTGGCATAACTTCACAGGCCGGACGCTATGGCGGTACTTATGCTCATCCGGATATAGCTTTTGAATTTGCGTCCTGGATATCTCCGGAATTTAAGCTATATATAATCAAAGATTATCAACGGCTTAAAACGGAAGAATCACAGAGATTGACGTTAGGGTGGGATACCAAACGAGAACTTTCTAAAATCAATTACCGTATACACACTGATGCCATCAAAGAATTTTTAATAACTCCAGAATTAACCAAACAAGAGCAAAGCCTTACATATGCTACTGAAGCAGACATATTAAATATTGCACTTTTTGGAAAAACAGCCAAACAATGGCGTCTTGAAACCGGGAATAAAAAGCAAAATATGAGAGATTTCGCCAGTGTAGAGCAACTTATTGTTTTAGTGAATCTTGAAAGTATGAACGCAGACATGATTCGCCAAGACATTTCCGCTCCTGAAAGATTAAAAAAACTAAGAAATGTTGCTTATTACCAACTGAATTCTCTACTTACAAATAACTCGGCAAAAAGACTCAAAGAAAATATACAGAAGCGTATTGAGCAAAATTAAAACAAAAACCGCCCGGTATTGGCGTACCGAACGGCTTTCACATAGATCATCTCTTACCAGACACGCCGGAAAGATATAATCTGTCTCGCAACCAAATTATATCATTTCCTCGGCGTCCTGGCAAGGGGCGTATTTTTTGCACCTAAAAATCGTACAATGCACAAGGAGATGATATCATGAGCACCCCATCCAAGCCTCTGGAGATCGGCGCCGCCTATATCCGGGTCAGCACCGACGACCAGACCGAGCTGTCCCCCGACGCCCAGATCCGGGTCATCTTAGACGCCGCCAAGGCCGACGGCTACCTGATCCCGCCAGAGTACATATTCGAGGAGAAAAAGGGCATCTCTGGGCGCAAGGCCGATAACCGGCCGGAGTTCCAGCGGATGATCGCCATCGCCAAATCCCAGACCCCAGCCCCCTTCTCCCGCCTTTATCTCTGGAAATTCTCCCGGTTCGCCCGGAACCAGGAAGAAAGCACCTTCTACAAGGGTATCCTGCGGAAGAAATGCGGCGTGGAGATCAAGAGCGTATCGGAGCCGATCATGGAGGGCATGTTCGGACGCCTGATCGAGACGATCATCGAATGGTTCGACGAATACTACTCCTACAATCTCTCCGGCGAAGTGATCCGCGGCATGACGGAAAAAGCTCTTCGGAGCGGCTACCAGACCACTCCCTCCCTGGGATACGATGCGGTAGGGAACGGCCAGCCCTTTGTGATCAACGAGGAGCAATACGCCATCGTCGAATATATCTTCCAGTCCTACCATCACGGCACGGACATGACCAAGATCTCCAGGGAATGCAACAGCCGCGGCTGGCGTACCCGGCGGGGAAATCCATTTGAACGCCGCACCATCCTCCGGATCCTGCAGAACAAATTCTATAACGGAATCGTAGAATGGAACGGCTACAGCTTCCAGGGATCCCACGAAACCAGGGAAACTGTGACCGCGATCTTCCAGGACGTCCAGGACCGGATCGCCCGGGAGTATCGCCCCGTCAGCCGCAGGGAGGTATCCTCCTGCCGTCACTGGCTCTCCGGCCTGCTGCGCTGTCCCATCTGCGGCGCCAGCCTGGCCTACAGCCGTGCCAGCAATCCCAAGCAGAGAAGCAGCTATTTCCGCTGCTGGAAGGCCCTCAAGGGCTTCCACGAGGGCGGACGGGCAATTTCTCAGCGGAAGATTGAAAACGCGGTCCTGGCCTCCCTGAAGGCCGCTATCGATGCCAATCTGGTGGAATTTGAGCACGTCCCGCAAAAGGATGAACAAAAGGCCTCAGACCTTGCGATCATAACCGAAGCCCTGGCCCGGGTGGATGTCAAAGAGCTCCGGATCCGGGAAGCCTACGAAAGTGGGATCGATACGCTGGAAGAATATAAGAGCAATAAAGAACGGCTACGGACGGAACGGGCCAATCTGCTGGAAGAACTGGAGCGGATCCGCCAGCTGGCCGCGCCCCAGGACGATACCCCCAGCCAGGAAGAAGTCCTGGCCCGGATCCGGAACGTGTATGATCTGTTATCCGATCCGGATGTGGACTATGACGTCAAAGGAGTGGCGATCCGCAGCGTTCTCCGGGAGATCATCGTAGACCGGGCGCAGAATGAGATCCGGTTCCACTACTACGCATAAGTGAAAGGAAAGAAGGATAAGTATCATGGAAAAGATAATGATTCGCACAAAAATAGACGATACTCCAAAAGAAGATCAGGAAAAACAACTGTCATTTGAAGTATCCGCAGATCCGTTTTATTCTGATGCAAATATGGCGAGGCTCAGAAGCTCCATCGCCCAGATGGAATCTACAGGCGGAACCATTCACGAGATCGCCCAAGAGGAGGGAAAATCAAGTGATCAAACCTGCTAAGTCACATGCCGCAAACCCTTGTAAAATAAGGGCTCGCGGCATGTGTGTATGTTTTAGCACTCCGGCCCGCCATACTGACTAATAATAAACTGCGCCAGCTTCGGATTCGTCTGGCTGATCTTCACCGGGTACTGCAAGCGTTTTTCATATCTCCACATCAGGCATTCCCTCCTTCCCACGGCCAGGGACTGCGCACCCAGCTCCACTCATTGCCAGAAACCTGGTTGAACATCAGCGGGCCGTAAAGCTGCTCATAGGCGCGGACCGCCTCCTGGTTCTGCTGATTAACATAATGATAATAGTTCATCGCCTCCTGGTCGGAAGGATGGGTATCCAGATACAGCAGGATATCGTCCAGGGCGAACCCGGTCTCATACACACGCATCAACAGTTGATCTCGGTTATTACAAGCCATCAGCGGCACCTCCCCATGATAAACGGCAGATCCAGGTCCGGGAAAATGGTCCCCCTCTGGAAGCCCTGACTTAATTCGTAGGTCTGCCCCCACTGCTGCATGGGGACATAGCCCATGGCCAGCGGAAGCCCGGCAAGGGCGTCCCAGCCCGCCATTCCCCGCACGGTCTGAGAGGCCGTCTGGGAAGCCATCTGCGGAGGCATCTGGGGAGGCATCTGTGCTCCCATCTGAGAAGTCCTCTGCGCCCCCATCTGAGAGGACATCTGCGGCCCCATCGGGATAACAGGCTCAGAAGCCATTTTACAGGAAGTGTGAGACGCCGTCTGAGCTCCGGTCCTCCCGGCGGCCTGCGGCGGCATCGGAGACGCGGCACAGCAGGAGCTCTGCCGGTTCCCGCTCATCCCGCCGCTCATTCCTCCGTTCATCCCACCGCTCATTCCGCTGTTCATCCCGCCGCTCATCGGTCGTTCCGCACCGTGCTGGCCCATCCGGCCATCCCGCATTTCTCCCCAGCCCGGTCTGAGAGGCTGGATGGGAACCTCTGGCCGGATCGGATGGCAGGCGCTGCCCTTTGCCGGACGGCTTGGATTCCCGCAGCTGCTATTGGCACACGGCGTCCCCTGCATCTTGGATCCCTGCGTGCAGGCATTCCGCTCATGGTTATTACAATCCATCATGTTCATGCTCCTTTCGGAAGTATCTATTATCATACTATGAAGACCAGAGATGACTGTGCGGCATCCTTCCATCTTTTCATCTGTCTGTTCCATCTGTCCGTTCCATCTGCCCGTCCCATCTATCCGTCCCATCTATCCGTCCCATCTGTTCGCCCCTCCCGCCCCGCTTGTCACACTTGTCTCGCCCCTCACATAAGGTATAGTACAACCAACAACATGAAGGGAGTTCCAAATTATGTGCAGATGTTCTTGTAATAACTGTGGATGGAATAATAACAATATCAATAACGCCAACAACGGCGGCTGGTGGGGCTGGGGCTGCGGATGCGGCTGCGGCTGCAACAACAATAACAACAACGGCAATAACCGGCGGCTGCGCCAGGCCTTCCGCGCCGGCTACAATACCGGTTTCCGGGACGGCTACAACGTAGGCTTCCGGGACGGCTTCCGCTCCTGCAACAACAGCGGCATCGTTCCGCTGAACGAGGCGGCGGCCGCTGCCGACGAATTCGGATTTAGCTGCGGCAGCTGCGGGAACTGCAATAACTGCAGTAACTGCAACTGATCCGTACTAATCCTTTCCAGCAAAAGAGGGAGCCCGTCCGGCTCCCTCTGCTTCTTATCTGATCCTTATCTGCTTCACATCTGATCTTTTCTGATCCTGTCGGTTCCTGTCCCCGGACAGCGCTCCTTCCTCCGGCTGGTCCTGCCGTTCCCGGCCTATCCCACCGTCTCCCGCTCTCCGCTCGGACACCGTATGATCGTGGCTGCGGCGCTCTGCTGCGCCGTACCTTTTTCATAATAATATTTGATGATGTCCTTTCTGGTGATGATCCCGATAAAATACTTCCGGTCGTCTACCACCGGGACGAAGTTCTGGTTCAGCGCCCGGTCGATCATATCCTCCATCCGGGACTTGGCGAAGACCGGCAGGTAATCCATGCGCCGGCTCAGGGTGCTCACCGGAATCCCTTCCGCCTCCTTTAAGTTGAGGTTATACTGGTTCTTGATGCCCCAGAGCATGTCTCCTTCCGTGATGGTGCCCACATAGCGTCCGTCCCTGGTCAGGATAGGAACGGCAGAATACTTGTGATACTCCATCTTCTCCAGTGCCTGCCGGATCGAATCATCCTCATATATGTAAGCGATCTCACTTTTGGGGGTAAGAAAAAACAAAATATTCATAAATCCCGCATCACGCTCCTTCAGTTGTTTGTTTCTCTTATCGTAGCATGCCATTTCAAACATACTATGAACAAATTCTTAAAAACATATAAAATTCCCAAAGCCCCTCCCAAAACATGGAAAAAGGAGGCGGAACGCCCCCTCTTACTCCAGATAATCCAGCGGATCCACCGGCTGCCCCTGGTACTGCATCTCCAGGAAAATGCTGCTGCCTTCGATGGTATAATATTTCGTCGGCTCCGCCACATAGCCCATCAGCTGGCCTTCCTCCAGATACTCGCCCGCTGCCGCCGCCACCTCTTTTAGCTGGCCGCAGATCACGGTGTAGTCGTTGCCCAGGTCCAGGGTCAGGTAATTGCCGATCTCCTCATTGAAGCCGGATTCCAGCACCCTTGCGTTAGCCGGGGCATAGACCGGATCGCTGACCTCTCCCTGGATGACCAGGCCGGGGTTGCATTTGTACTGCTCCAGCGTCGGGAAATAGATGGTGGATTCCATATTGTAATCCAGCACGATATTCCCCCGCACCGGCCACATCATCTTGCTGGACTCCGTAAAGTTCAGCACCAGGGCCGTTGCCGCTTCCAGTCCGCTGTCCGCCGCCTGGGCCTCCGGTCCGGAGACGGCTGTGTTTTCCCGGAGCTGCTCCTCCGCCGCCGTATCCGGCTCCGCCTGGGCGAACTGCTCTGCCGTCCGCTCCGTCTGAGCCTCCTCAGCCTTTGCCGCCTGGGTGGGAAGATTGGAGCTGCCTGCCAAAGGCGCCTCCTGGGCCGGGTCCAGGGCCAGAAAATCCCCCTGCCCCTGCATATCCACATAAGGATTCTGATCCTGCCCGCTCCCTCTCTGCATTGAAACAACGCCTGCCGCGGCTACCATAGTCAGCAGGCCCAGCACCAACATGACAAGGAACAATTTGTCCTTGAACATCTGATTGATTTTCTCTTTCACCGTTTATCACCTCGGTAGTAGTGTTACCAAAGGATCCAGGGTTATTCAGATGTCAGAGAAATATTTTTATAATAATACTGCAGGATGGAGGGATAATCCCAGCCCTCCTCCGCCATGCTGGCCGCTCCGGCCTGGCTGAGGCCGTATCCATGGCCCGCCCCCCGGGTGACGATCCGGATCTCATCCTCCGTCTCCTCCACCTGGATGCAGGAGGATGGCAGCCCTAAGGCATACTGCAGCGTCTCCCCGGAAAAGGTAGCCGGCCCGATCTTGATCTCCTCCAGATACCCGGCGTCGTCCTTCCGAATCGTCTGGATCTGGCCGGCGATCTGACTGGCCGACACCGGCACCTGGTCTCCCATCTGGCTGACCAGCCGGGCAAATTCCTCCCTGCTCCAGGCAAATTCCTGCCGGAAACCCTCCCGCTCCCCATCCCATCGGCTCTCTACCGACTGGAGATACGGGTACGCGCTGTCTCCCGTCCGGGTCCGCCCCGCGCTCATCGCGTGGAACAGCGGCAGGATCCACCGCCCCTCCGCCGTCATCACGACCCCGGCCGTCTCCTCTGCCGCCTGGCGGCACCGGGACAGCCCCGCCGCCAGAGCCTCCCGCTCCGTCTGGGTCATGGATGCCCGGCCCGGCAGGCTCCCTGCCCCGCCGCCCAGATAGTCCAGGTCCAGCTCCTCCTCATGGATCTCTGTCCGGCCGTCCATCAGCCGCCGGATGTAGGTCCGGGCGATCACCGCCTGACATTTTAAGGCCTCTATCGGCTGATCCGGAGATATCTGACAGACGATCACCCCCGGAAGATAATCCTCCAGATCCAGATAGGTGGCAGTGCCGTCCCGCTCCATCAGGATCCGGTAACCAGTCTGTCCCGCTCCGCTGGAAGCCGCCTCCTCTGTGCCGTCCGCCCCCAGATCCGCCCCCGGCTCTGCCTCCAGGTCCGTCCTTAGGTCCGTCCTTAGGTCTGCCTTTAGGTCCGAACCTGCTCCGTTCCGGCTTCCATCCGCCTCAAGGATAGACCCGCTTCCCGCCGACAGCTCCGCCTCTGCGTCAAAGCCGCCGTCTCCCGTCTCCCAGCCGATCCCGCTCCCGGCTGTATCCGTCTTTGCTTCTTCCGCCGCCCCGGCCCGGCCCATCCACATCAGACTCATGGCCCAGGGGATCAGCAGCAGCGCCGCCCCGGCCGCCAACCATTTCCGCATAAAAAGATCCCTCCCGACTTATTACAAGTCTATGAAGGGATCTCTCTTTTATGCAAAACCGATATGCGGAATGGGGAACGGACGCCGCTGCTTTGGCTTCCTCCGGTCAGCCCGGCTCCTGCTTAAGCCGCTTAGTCCAGCTCAACCTCTACTTTCTTTAAGTGCCAGATATCATCCACATACTCCTGGATAGTCCGATCAGAGCTGAACTTGCCGCTGCTGGCGGTGTTCAGCATGGCGGCCTTCGCCCACCACTTCTCGTCCCGGTAAGCCTCGTCCACTCGCTTCTGGGCCTCCGCGTACATACGGAAGTCCTTCAGGATAAAGTAGGTGTCGGCCCGGTCGCTGCTGCGGGTATTCAGCAGGGAATCGTAGATATCCCGGAACAGCTCCGGATCCTGGGGAGAGTAGTAGCCGTTGATCAGCTGCATCAGCACCCGGCGGATATCCTGGTCGGTGTTGAAGATCTGCATCGGATCGTAGCTGCGGTCATGCTCCATGCGGATAATGTCATCGGAGGACGTACCGAAGATAAAGGCGTTCTCCTGGCCTACCTCTTCCACGATCTCC
>DVLJ01000174.1 GCA_018715565.1 Candidatus Ventrimonas merdavium | reverse complement strand
GTCGTTGTCCATGCAGGGCAGGTCGTCGTGGATCAGGGAGGAGGTGTGGATCATCTCGATCGCCGCCATGAACGGCTGGATCTCTCGTCCGGTCCCTCCAAACAGCCGGTAGGTCTCCTCCATCAGCATGGGGCGGAGCCGCTTGCCGCCGGCCCGCATGCTGTAGTTCATCGCCTCGAATATCGTCTTCTGGTGCCCGGTCTCCTCCGGCAGGTAGGACAGGACGATCTCCTCCACCGCCTTAGTCCGCCTGGCCAGTTCTTCCTTTTTGTTAAGCGTCTCCATCTGCTCCCTCTCCTCCCTGCAGCACGATGATCTGTTTTTCTACCTGATCGATCTTCTCTCCGCAGGCCTTCACTAACTTCATTCCCGCCTCATAGCTGGCAAAGGACTCCTCTAACGTGGTGCCGGAGGCCTCCAGCTTCTCCACGATCTGGTCCAGCTCTCCAAAGATCTCTTCGATTGATTTCTCCATGATGACCGTTCTCCTTTTCTATCTGTGGCCGCTGCGGAGCGGGCCTGCCGCATGGCTCATCCTACTTCCCGTACCGCGCACTGCTTTGTCCTCAGACGGCGCACCGCTTTGCCAGCTGCTCCCGGCTGCTGCGCCTGCGTCATGTCTCTGCTCCCGGTGCGTCACGTCTCTCCGCCCGGCGCGTCCAGCTGCTCCCGCTCCGTCACCTCTGCCCGGATCCGGCCGTCCCGGATCCGCACGGTGATGGTCTCTCCCGGCTCCACATCTGCCACGCTCTCGATCCGCTGCTCTTCTCCGTGGGTCAAAAATCCAAAGCCCCGGCTGATCCGCTCCAGGGGCGATAAGCCGTGGAGCCGTCCGGCAAGCAGGGCCAGCCGGTGACGGGCGTCTAACAGCCGCCGTTCCATCAGCCCCTCCATCTGGGACTGGAGATCTGCCAGCCGCTGGCGCTTCTCCCGGATCTGACGCTGGGGATCGTGCAGCTGCAGGCGCAGACGGAACTGCTCCGTCTGATACCGGCGGCGCTCCACCTGCCGCATCATCGCCCGGGTGATCGCCCCCCGGTACGCCTGCACATCTCCCGCAAACTGCCGGTAATCAAACACGGCCAGCTCCGCCGCGGCCGACGGGGTGGGAGCCCGCAGATCCGCCACGTAGTCGGCGATGGTCACATCCGTCTCATGGCCCACAGCCGAGATCACCGGCGTCCGGCAGGCGAAGATCGCCCGGGCCACCGGTTCCTCGTTAAACGCCCACAGATCCTCGATGGATCCGCCGCCCCGGCCGACGATCAGCACGTCTAAGCCCATGGCGTCCAGGGTCTGGATGCCCTTTACGATACTGGCCGCCGCCCCCGCGCCCTGCACCAGGGCCGGATACAGGACCAGCTGGACGTAGGGGTTCCTCCGGGCCGTAATGTTCATGATGTCCCGGATCGCCGCCCCGGTGCTGGCCGTCACCACGCCCACCGTCCTGGCGTACTTGGGGATCGGCTGCTTATACTCCGCCGAGAACATGCCCATCTCTTCCAGCTCGTCCCGCAGCTTTAAAAAGCGGGCGAACAGATCGCCCTGTCCGTCCAGCTCGATCTTCCTGGCATACAGCTGGTACTTGCCGTCCCGCTCGTATACGTCCACGGCTCCGGTGACCACCACCTGCTGGCCTTCCCTTAACGGAAAAGAGAGACCCCGCCGCTGGCTGGCAAACATCACCGCCGCAAGGGTCCCGGTCCCGTCTTTCAATGTAAAATAAATATGCCCGGACGTATGGTACTTACAGTTGGAGATCTCCCCCCGCACCGAGATCCGGCTCAGGGCAAAATCCTGGGCAAACATGTTCTTGATATAGGAATTTACCTGGGAAACCGAATAGATTCCTGCCATATCACTCTGCTTTCACAAACTTGGCCAGCACGCCGTTGATGAACGCCGGAGAATCCTTGCCGCCGTACTTCTTGGCCAGGTTCACCGCTTCGTTGACCGCTACCTTCTCCGGCACCTCGCTGTCATACTTCATCTCATAGAGAGCCTGCCGCAGGATCGTCAGCTCGACCCTGCCCATGCGCCGGGTCTTCCAGCCGTAGGCCGCCTCGTCCAGCTCTCCGTCCAGCTCCGGGATCTTGGCCGCCATGTGCTCCACCCGGTCTAACAAAAACTGCCGGTCCTGCCCGTCCATCTCCACCCGGTGGATCACTTCCACGGTGCCGTCCTGGGCCGTATCGTCCTCCTCCGGAGAATCAAAATAGGTCTCTGCCTGAGACGCGGTCTCCTCCGCAGGGTAAAAATCTAATGCAAACAGCATCTTAAAGCAATGCTCCCGCATGTCTCGTCTGGTCATCCGTCTTTCCTCTCTTTTGCTTTGCTTTGCATTATCATATCACATTTTTCCCCGTTTCACAACGCCCGTTTCACTCCCGTGCATAGTTTTTTCCAAAGCAGGAAAACTATTGTCCATAGGAAAATGAATGAAAATGGAGGTTTTGTTCTATGTGGGGATTGCTTGTGGCGCTGATCTCCGGCGCCTTGATGAGTATCCAGGGAGTCCTGAATACAGAAGTTACCAAACAGACCGGCATCTGGGTATCCGCAGGCTGGGTCCAGCTGACCGCCTTTCTCACCTGTGTGATCCTGTGGTTCTTTGCCGACAAAAGCCCGGTAGGGGGCATCCTGGAGGTCCGCCCCTGGTATATGCTGGCCGGCGGGCTCCTGGGGGCCTTTATCACCTACACCGTCATCCGCAGCATGGACAGCTTAGGGCCGGCAAAGGCCACGCTCCTGATCGTGGTGACTCAGATCATCGTGGCCTACTGCATCGAACTGTTCGGTTTGTTCGGCGTGGACAAGGCTGCCTTTGAATGGAAAAAGGTCATCGGCGCCCTGATCGCCATCGCCGGGATTATTGTTTTTCGCTGGCAGAGCTCTTAGACAGCCCTGCCTCCCGGCTCCCTGCCTCGATCATGCGGCGCAGGAATTCCGCGGAGCCCTCGATCCCATACGCCGCGCTGTTTAAGCACAGGTCGTAATTGATGGAGGCGCCCCATTTGCGGCCGGTAAAGAATTCGTAGTAATGGCGGTGCCGCCGGTCGGTCTCCTTGATCATCTTCCGGGCCTTCTTTTCTTCCACCTTCTGGATGGCCATGATCCGGTTCACCCGCTGCTCCACCGGTGCGGTGATATAGATGCTGATGTGGGGGATCCGGTTGTTGGTCAGGATCACGTCCGCGCAGCGCCCCATCACGATAAAGCTTTCCTGTCTGGCCATGTCGCAGATCAGGTCGCTCTGGTTGAAGAACACGGCGTCCCGCTTAGACAGGCCGTGATAGCGGTTAAACTCCTTGATCCGCTCCTTTAAGCCCCGCTCACTGGGACCGCCGAAGGCCGGCGTCTGATACGCCTGGTCCTGATCGTAGCCGTAACGGCCCTTGTCCTCTACCGCATCCTGCTCGGCCTCCAGCCGCTTCAGCACTGCGGAGAAGATCTCCGCATCGTAGAAGTTCATCTTCAGGGAATCTGCCAGCATGAAGCCGATCTCATTTCCGCCGCTCCCGAAGCTCCGGCTGATGCAGATGATCAGCTTATCGGTCCCGGAAAACCGGTTCTTTAAGTTTAAGGCGTTCAGGCTTGCGGTCCGCTGGTCCAGGATATCGCCCTCGCCGAAGCTGGTGGGGAGGCTGATTACCTCCTGGAGGATCCGGTCATACTCCTTCATGATCATTTTCCGGGCATCCTTGTTGGGGATGGTCCGGGCCATATTGCTGATCAGAGCCAGCTCGCTGCGGAGCTGATGGCCCTGGTGGCGGGTGGTCATCAGACGCACCATATCCTTCACACAGCCCTCCCGGTCCCGGTTAAAGACCCGGCCCAGAGAGGATCCCAGCTGGGCGTACACCTCCGCATCCAGGTCATAGATGCGCTCCGCCAGTTCCCGTAACATTTCCTGTGTATATTCCATTGTCCGTTCCCCTCCTTATAAAAAGAATACCAGCATGTCCAGCACAAAGACCGGTACCAAAAATGCCAGAGACCAAAGGATGTAGCCGAAAAAGGACGGCATCCGGATACCGTTCTCGTCGGAGATGGCCTTTACCATAAAGTTCGGCGCGTTGCCGATGTAGGTATTGGCCCCCATGAACACGGCGCCGCAGGATACGGCCTCCAGTATGACCACCGGAACGGTCCCGAGAGTCGTGGCCAGCCCCTGGGAAAAGCCCAGAGACCCTGCCGTGGTCAGGAATACCAGGTACGTGGGAGTGTTGTCCAAAAAGCTGGACAGCGCGCCCGTAGCCCAGAACATCTGCCAGGGCTCTGTGATGCCAAGGCTGGCGCCGTTGGCCTTTAACAGCATCAGGGCCGGCTGCATGGTGATGAAGATCCCCACGAACAGCACCGCCACCTCCTTGATGGCGCCCCAGGTAAAGTGGTTCTTTCTGCGCACCTCCTGGCCGGTGGTCTTAAAGGAAAGGAACGCGGCCAGCAGGATGATCACGATCTCGATCAGCGCAGGGAAGGTCAGGGTCACCTCGCCGTATACGGGGATCCCCCGCACATGGCCCTCCGCTGTCTGGAACGCCTCCATCCCTGGCAGGGTCCCGCTTAAGATCACAGCGGCCACGATCATCACCAGGAATACCAGATTGTGCAGGCCCAGGATCTTCACCTCCGTACCCGGCTTGCTGATATCCGGCTTGCAGCCCTCCGCGATATCCTTCCGGTACGCCCGGCGGTCCAGCCAGTAGAACACGAACAGCAGCACGGCAGCGTTGAACAGCAGCATCGGGAGCAGATGCAGGCTCCAGAAGAACGGCACGCCCCGCATAAAGCCCATCAGCAGAGGCGGGTCGCCGATAGGCGTCAGGCATCCGCCGATGTTGGACACCAGGAAAATGAAAAAGACCATGATATGGCTCTTCCGCTTTCTCCAGGAGTTCATCTTGATCACCGGACGCACCATCAGCATGCTGGCTCCGGTGGTCCCGATCCAGCTGGAGAGCAGGGTGCCTAACAGCAGCAGCCCTACGTTGACCCGGGGCGATCCGGCCAGATCCCCTTCCATGGCGATGTTGCCGGATACGCAGAATAATCCGAACAGCAGCACGATGAAGGTCAGGTAATCGCCGATCAGGCACTCCAGCACCGTCTCCAGCGCCATGCCGCTCCCGTACAGGACGGCAAAGGGTACGATAAACAGCAGGGACCAGAATCCCACTGCCAGCGGCTGGTTCTTTTCCCACCACTCGCCTTTTACCAAAGGCAGCACCGCGATGCAAAGGAGCAGTCCCGCAAAGGGAATACATAATAGCAATTCTCGATTCATGATATGTTCCACCTTCTTGTATACAATTTTTGTCCAGATTCGGATTATAGCACGAAATTTTAAAAAAGCAAGCATTTTTTCCGCCCCGGAAACAGCCGCCCCAGGGGCCCAAAATCATGAAAAAGGCGCCTGCCAGGCCTTCCCCTGCCTGCAGACGCCTATGGACGATCCCGCTTTTTGCTGATCGCTTCTTTCATTTTCTGTACGTTTTCTTTATGGGGCTTGGATGTTCTTTTTTACGCATCCTCGCTCAGGCTCACTCCGGCGATCCGGATGTTCACATCCAGAACGGTCAGACCGGTCATGTTCTCGATGGCGGACTTCACCCGCTCCTGCACCCTGGAGCATACGTCCGGGATATGGAACCCGTACTTGATGTTCAGGGACAGATCTACGGAAACATGCTCTTCCGTCACATCTACCTTGACGCCCTTGGATAAGTTCTTCATGCCCAGCTTCCCTACCAGCTCGTTGGTGATATTGCCGGCCATGGAGTCCACGCCGTCGCACTCGGTCGCCGCCAGTCCCGCGATGATCGCCACGACCTCGTCTGCGATCCGGACCTCGCCGATCGCGTCTTTTTCGTATACTTTATGGGTATTTCTCTCTTCCAGTTCTGCCACGGTCTTCCCTCCTAAGTCTTCAGTCTCCATGCTAACTATAGTATAGCAAATGTCCCCGGATTTGGAAAGGGGTATTTCCCATGGCGCCCGGTTCCTTATTCGTCCAGATTGAGCAGGGTGATGACGATATTCTCCGCCCCCACCTCGGTCTTGCGCTTCACGATGTCTTCGATCTGGGCCCGCTGCTGATCGGTGATGCTGGCAGCGTTGATCACCACGTCCACCTTTCCCCCGGTCAGGCTGACCACCGGATCGGCAAATCCCTTGGCCTGGAGAAGGGTCTCCGCCGCGTTCTCCTTTTCTGAAACCGCAGTCATGGCGATCATATACTGGATCGCCTCCTGCTTGGCGGCCTCCTCGATGTTGGCATTGTTGATGATGTCGTTTAAGGTGTCCCGGTTCTTTGCCCGGATCTGCTCCCGGTTCAGCTGGACATTGGCTATGTAGTCGGATACGGTCATCCCGCTGGTGAGCACCGCTTCCCCCGGATTGTCCATGCCGGTCTCCTCGCCCTCATCCCAGCTCTCGATCTCCGCCAGCTGCGTTCCCGTCTCCCCGGCGGCGGCCAGCTCCTGGCCTCCCGCGCCTCCGTCCGTCTGCTCCCCCAAGGTCCCGGACGCCTCCGCCTCCAGCTCACTCCCCTCTACCTGGGGCTGGGCCTCCTCGATCCCTCCGGTAAAATCATAGCTGGCCGCCTGGTTCTCCGCCCAGATATCTTCGTCAGAGATCTCCAGCGCCCCCGCCTGGTAGATCCCCCCGTCCGCGCTGGCCTCCAGCTCTTTCTTCCCCGCGTAATTCAAATATCCCGCAGCCGCGATCATGATCGCCAGCGTAGTGATGATGATCTGATTCCTGCGGAACAATTTTTTCATGTTCACATCTTTCAGATGCTTCTCCGGTCTCTTGAATCTCATTCCTGACACACTCCTTTTTGCCACCTGCTTTCGTACTTTATTCTATGAGGGCAATTAAGAAATATGCCTGATCTACTCCGCCATCTTCAGCACCTTGATCTTATGCGCCGGCACGGACAGCAGCGCCTCCACCGCCTCTGTGATCTCCGTGCGGACGGCCGGGCTTCCGCCTCCCCGTGCGCTGACAATGACTCCTCCGATGACAGGGCTCAGCTCCTTTTCCAGAAGCGGGGCCTCCTCCTGCCCCTGGCCGGTCAGGATCGTCGTTTCCTCCAGTTCCTGGCTCTGCACATCCCGGGAGCCTCCGCTGCTGTCCGTCTCCTTAGTCGATGACACGGACCGGTTCTCATCCACACGCCAGATCCGCTCCCCGGAGCTCTCCAGTACGATCATCACCTCCACCGCCCCGACTCCTTCCACGTGGCTCAGCAGCTCCTCCAGACGGCGTTCCAGCTGCCGCTCGTAAGAATCCTCCTGGGCGGCCGAAAAAAAGCTGCCGCTCTCCACGCCGGAATCCAGTTCCTGTCCCGCCTCCCCCGGGGCAGGCGTCCCCAGCGCCGCGCCTCCGGTCCCCCCAACGATCCCGGCAATCCCAACGCTTCCATCCGCTCCTCCCTGCCCCTTCTGCCGGGAGGCGCCTTCCTTGCCCGCCGGGAACGCCAGCAGGCACAGGGCAATGCCTGCGGCCAGCAGGATCAGCCATTTATCCCTGCCTTTCCACCACTTGAATTTCCACATACTGCTCCTCCAATCCATAATAAGCGGCGATCTTCCGCCGCAGGCGGGCCAGCGCTTCCCGGATGGGCTCCAACGCGGCCAGGGCGGAATCCGATACGGCAGGATCCGGCTGCTCTGGTCCGGTCCCATCCGCCAGAGTTCCGTTTCCTACAACCCCATCCGCCCCGGTCTCATCTGCTCTGGCTCCGATCCGGACCAGCTCCACGGGCGTGACCGGCGTGACCGGATCGATCCCTTCCGACATCCCGGATCCCCCCGCAGAGGATCTCTCCGCCATGCCCGCAGGCGTCTGTCCATCTGCCCCCGCAGCCAGTCCCCCGGCGCCGCCTTCCGTCCCTTCTCCTTCCCCCTCCTTCCACAGCTCCAGCCGGATCCCGGTCACCCGGCCAAAATCCGCTCCTTCCGTATCCCCGGCGATCGCCGCCTGGCAGCCCTTCACCTCCAATCCCTCCTCCCTGGCCATCTGGGCCACATCCATGGCCACGGCTTCCTCATACTGGGAGATGATGTCAGCCAGCCGCTGGGCCTCGATCCCCAGCAGGTCCTCGTCCAACTCAGAAGCTTCATACTGGAATACAAAAGACTCATACCAGCGGGCGATCATTTCCTCCAGCTCCAGGCTCCCAGTAAACGGCTGGACTACCAGCAGGATCAGGACGATTCCGGAAAACAGGCGGATATATTTCTGATAAGCCTTTCCCGGCAGCAGATGATCGATCACCGACACAAACAGGAAAAATCCCACCAGATCCCGGAGCCATTCATAGATCCTTTCCATGCGCTGCTGTCCCCTTCCCTTTCCTTCCGATAGTCACGTTCCTCCATAGCCGGACGGTTAGATCAGATTCGCCGTATTGGTGCCCAGACAGATCAGGGCGATCGTCAGCACAAACAAGAAAAGGCCCGAAAACGCCAGGCCCAGGAGCATCTTCTGGCCGTCGGCCACGCCGCTGATACAGACCACCAGCCGTTTATCTGCCACAGGCTCCAAGACGGCCGCCGCTCCCC
Organism: Candidatus Ventrimonas merdavium; assembly: GCA_018715565.1. Classification (GTDB taxonomy): domain Bacteria; phylum Bacillota; class Clostridia; order Lachnospirales; family Lachnospiraceae; genus Brotaphodocola; species Brotaphodocola merdavium. The sequence continues at coordinate 31,328 of DVLJ01000174.1, read as the reverse complement.
GGTACAAAAACAGCAGGACCGCCAGCTTCAGCAAGGGGACCAGGCTGAGCAGCAAAAGGATGACCACCGCCGCCGCGCCCACCGTATTCTTGATCAGGACGCCAGAGCCCAGCATCAGCCTGGCTACGGCTGCCGCCCCGGTCCCCACCCCGGGGATGACCTGGAGCAACTTCTGGACCCCGCCGGTCTTTACCGCGTCCGCATAGGGCAGCACCATCCCCTGGATCAGCTGGAACCCCAGCACCACCCCCAGCAGGGAGCGCATCCCCCATTGGATCCCGGTCTTTAACAGATCCGTCATCTTAGACAGCATGTCCTCCCGCACCAGGTTGCCTGCCAGCACCAGCATCAGGTAGACCTGGATCCCAGGAAGGAGCAGGGTCATATACAGCCACTGGACGCCGCTGATCAGAAACAGGACCAGCTCATACCATGCCACAGAAGCCCCGGCGGCCCCGGCCCAGGCCACAGCCGCCGCATAAGCGGGCATCAGGACCCGCATGAACAGCACCTGCTGTCCCAGGACGCCCCCCGCCACCTCCACACTCTCAAAAAACGTTCCCGCCATCAGGGCGAATGCCATCAGATACGTCAGGAAAAATCCGGTCTCCGCCATCTGTCCTCCGGAAAAGATCCCGGAAAAATTAGCAAAGACCGCGCCGATGACCCCCAGCATCAGAAGCTGTCCGGTCACATGGATCCCCTGCTCCAGCTCCTGGAACAGGCTCTGCCGCACCCCATCCACGATCATCTCCCCGGCCTTCCCTCCCTCGCCCTGCATCAAAAGCTTCACCAGCTCCGAAAAGGAGACCTCCGTCCCCGCCAGCGCTGTATCCTGGGCAAGGAACCGGTCGATCTCCTGCATATCCTCCACCTGCTGGCCGCTCAGCCCCGCTTCCACTGCATCGAACAGCCCATCTGACGGAGCCTCCGCAGCCCATGTCCCCACCGGCCGCAGCCCCATCCAGCAGACCAGGACCCAGAGCACCGCCGCCAAAACGCCGATCCTCCGCTGGTTCCTTTGACCGCTCTTCCCCCCTGGCATCCCCCCGCCGTCCGCTGCCCCTTTCATCCCAGGAACCTCTGCAGCGTCTCCATCAGCGCCAGGACGATGGGCATGCTCACCGCCAGGATGGACAGCTTGCCAAAGATCTCGATCTGGGAGCCGATGGCCCCATACCCGGCGTCTTTGCAGATCCCGGAGCAAAATTCGGCGATATAAGTGATCCCCGTCATTTTCATCAGGGTGCTCAGATACACCCGGTTCAGCCGGAGCATTTCCTGCAGGCGGTCCATGGCGTCCAGGATCGTCTCCATCTTGGAAACACCATAGAAAAAAATAAAGCAGCCTGCGGCCATGACCAGATAGATCCCGTACTCTCCCTTGGTACTCTTCATCTGTACAGCCAGCAGCACTGCCGTCATCCCTACGATCCCGATCGTGATCACTGTCATGGCGCCACCTACAATGCAAAAAGATTTTTAATGGTTTCAAATAATTCATAAATATAAGGCACCATCCAGAACAGGACCAGTATCAGGCCCGCCAGGCTGGTGAGAAATGCCTGCTCCTCCCGCCCGCTGTGCTTCAGCACCTGACAGATGACCGAAACCAGGATCCCTACGGCGGCAATGCGAAATATCAGATTTACGCCCATCTCCGTCTCCTAAATAAGAAGTATTGTTAAAAACAGCCCGCCCATGATCCCCAGGCTGGAATACAGGCGGCATCGTTCCTGCCGGTGCTCCCGCAGCGCCTGGATCTGCAGGTCCAGCTGTTCCAGATATAACAGCAGGGTCCGTTCCTGCATGTCCCGGTCCAAAAATCCCAGGTGCTCTCCCAGGGCCGCCAGGGCGGCCAGATCGCTCCGGCTCAGCGCATGGCCTGCGCCTGCCTGCTCCAGCTGTCCCACCGCCTCCTTCCAGATCTGGCAGAACGGCTCTCCTTCCTGCTGAGCGATCCGGTCAGCCGCCTGCAGGAACAGGCCGGCCAGGGCTCCCCTGGTCCTTCTTCCCACAGCCTCCAGCCCCTCCTCCAGGGTTGCGTTGGCATACAGGATCTGTCCTTTCAGCAGAAAGATCATCTGCCGCAGCTGCTCCAGCTCCCGCAGCCGTTCCCGGTACTGCCCGGACAGCCAGAAGCCCAGTCCGCTGCTCCCCGCCACCATGCAGGCGGCCCCGGCCAGCCGCATCCATATCTGCATCATACTCCCGCCTCTCCGGGGAACAGCCGCCTGCCGCCGCTGTCATAGATCCCCTCTACCTGACCCACGCTCCGTTTATTTTCCAGCACCACATACCGGCCGAACCACCGCTCTGCCAGCATGGTCTTTAACACCGGCTTTCTCCGGATATCCTCCAGGGAACTGCCATGGACCGTAGCCAGCACCCGGCTCCCGCAGTTCATCACCTGCTCCATGGCGTCTAAATCCTCCCGGCTTCCGATCTCATCCACGGCCACTACCTGAGGGGACATAGAGCGGATCAGCATCATCATCCCCAGGGCTTTGGGGCAGCAGTCCAGGATATCTGTCCGGATCCCCAGATCATTCTGCGGCACCCCCTGATAGCAGGCGCCGATCTCCGAGCGTTCATCCACCACCCCCACCGTCATGCCGGGCCGTGAAACGCTCCTGGAGGTCCCAGCGCCAGCTTTCTCTGAGCCGTCAGAGATCTGCCGTACCAGATCCCGCAGCAGTGTCGTCTTCCCGCACCGGGGCGGCGAGATCAGGAGCGTATGGCACAGGCCGGCCTGATCGTACAGATACGGGATCACCCCGTCGGCGCATCCCCGCAGCTCATGAGCCAGGCGCACGTTAAGAAATGATATGAACTTCATCGTGCGGATGCCCCGCTCATCCAGGATCGTCTTTCCCGCCAGTCCGATCCGATGCCCGCCCTGGATCGTCAGAAATCCCTGCCGGATCTCCTCCTCAAAGGCATAGAGCGAATGGCTCCCAATGTATTCCAGCGTTTCCCGGATGGCTTGTCCCGTCACCTGGAAAGCCAGCTCCCGCCGCGTTGTTAAGGTTCCTTCTGAAGTAAGGTAAAATTCCTGATCACCGTAGATAAGAAGCAGCGGCGCCTGGACCCGGAGACGGATCTCCTGGACCCGGTCATAATCCACCGCTGTCTCCTTTAGAATCGTTCTGATATCTTTTGAAAAAATGCGAATGAAGATGTCCCACTTATCCAAGATCACCCCTCCCCTATTAAGAATATATATGAGGGGAAGGGTGATTTATGCTTGGGTTCCGGAGTTTCCTCCGAAGATTTTCTTATAAGATTGGATCACGATGCCTGCAGGATGCCGGTATCGTCAAACTGATAGACCGTTCCGTCAATGGTCTGGGTGCCAGTCGCCATCGCCCCGGAGGGGAGCAGATAATACCAGGCGTCGTTATAGGAAACCCAGCCGGTCACCATATACCCGTTGGCGTCAAAGTAATACCAGACGCCAGCAGCGCTGTCCAGCCACCATCCGTTGGCCTGATAGCTTCCGTCCGACTGGCGGTAGCGCCAGCCAGCCTCCTCCTGGATCCACTGAGGCGTATAGACAACACTGACCGTATCCATCTCCTGGGAGCCATCGTTGATCGCGCCAGGCCCTGTGTGCAGCGTATCGATCACACCGCCATCCTCCAGGAACTGAACGTAATCCTCACTAAAATACGTAGACTCTGCATAATCCGACCAGCTGCCATTCTTCCGGCTGGAACCAGACGCCAGGGCCCGTACCCGGAACGTATAATCACCGGCTTTCGTGATCTTATTCTTAAAATTGTAGGATTCCTTTTTCGTCTTCACTGTCGCCACATGGGACTCATCCCGGTACAGATACACTTCATACTGATATGCGTCCTCGATCTCCTCCCAGCGGGCGATCGTGCGGGAATCCTCATCCCAGTAATTATCCTCAATGGTCCCCAGCCGTTCTGCCGCCCAGGTAGCGGTCGTGCCTGCGGCTGCCAGGATGAACGCGGCCGCTGCGATCAGCAGCGCCCGGGCTCCTTTGGTCCGTCTCATGCCAATATGCCTCCTTCTTGCTCGATTCTTGTTCTGTTCTTCCGTCTCTCTTCAGATGTCCCTACTGGATCTCTGTGTATTCTGCGGGATTGGGCATGGGAACCTCTACCGGCTGTCCCGGATCCGCGATGCCCACGTCGCCCTTCATGGTAATGTGCAGGTTCTCTCCGGAAATGCCCATATCCATGGCGATATCCATCCGGATCTTTATAAGCTGCCCCTGAGAGTTGAGCACATATTCCCCGTCCAGATTTCCAAAGCTCATGGTGATCCCTGCATCCGCAAACTCTGCTTCCATTCCAGTCAGGCCCATGAAATCCATCATGAACTGATTGAATTTTGCCGCGTCCATGGAATAAGACACCACGGTATCCTCGCCCTCCTGGCGGATCGACACATCTTTGATCATATCCATAGACATGTCATTGAGATCTGTCGGCAGAAGCTCGACGTTTAGGTCGGTCCCAGCCTCCATCTTCATCTTGGTCTTCGTCCCGAGGGTATCCGAATACATGTAGCCATCCGTCAGATACATGGTCCCGGTCATCTGCTCGCCGGTCTGGTCCGTGATCCGATAATACGCCATGTACTTTAACTGGGACGGATCCTGCAGATGGTTCGCCTTTAAGTTCATCTCCATCCGCATGGTAATGGGATCGATCCCCAGCTCCGTCAGCATATCTCCGGAAATACCGATATCCAGATCGTAAAACGCGTTGATATCGTCCATGGACGAATTTGTCTGCGTCATAACCTGCTCCAGATACGCCTGCGCTTCCTCCGGGGTAGCGCCAAAAGCTGTGGTCGGGCACATCAATACTGCCGCTGCCGCCAATGCCAACAATCGCTTTCCAAACTTCAACATGTTCTTCTCCTCCTTTTCCTGGAATCGTCGTTCATTCTGTTACGGGTTCTGTACATACTCTGCCGGATTGGGCAGGGGCACCTCTACCGGCTGTCCCGGATCCGCAAAGCCGATCTCCAGGCGGATCTCTCCATTCACAGGAACGGAAAGTCCCTCCGTATACAGCTCCAGCTCCGCCGTCATCCGGTACTTTTCAATCTGGCCTTGATCGTTGATCCCATAATCTCCATGGATGGACGTCAGGCGGACAGCCATCCCCTGGGCCTCCAGCTGCTCCTCCATAGAAAATCCCATGTAATAAAACTGCCGCATAAAGGAGTCGCAGTCCTCCGGGTCCATGTAATAAGGGATCACGACGCCGGTATCAGACGGATATGGCGTTCCCAGCTGCAGATACCCCATGATCAGGCTCCGGCTCATATCCTCCGGCAGCAGGCTTTCCACACCGCCAGGCACCGCTTCTGTCCTCAGCTTTGTTCCGGTCTCATCCGAATACCGGCAGCCATCCGTCTCATAAGTCGTGACCACTGTCTCTGTGCCGTCCAGCTCCGTCGTCCGCATATAACTCATATACTTCAGCTGAGCTGGGTCCTGCAGATGGTTCGCTTTCAGATTCATCTCTGCCCGCATGGTCATCGGCTCCGCTCCCAAGGTCTCCAGGATTCCTCCTGAAATCGTGAACGTAAAATCATAGAATCCATTCACATCATCCCACTGCTGGTTCCTCGCCAGAGCCTGCCGCAGAACCTCTTTCGTATCCTCCGCTTCCGCTCCGAAGACGGTCAGCGGACACATCATCACTACAGCAAGCACTAAGGCCAACAAACGCTTTCCATACTTCATAGGCTTCCCTCCTCTGCCGTCTGTTTCCTCCTCGATCACACCGCTTTCTTTTAAAAATTTATGGTTCTATTGTAAATCAGATGTAAGAAAATGTCTATGCTCCAAGCAGATATTTCAGAAAATTGTAATCTTTTTCTATATTTCCTCCAACGCCTTGGGCACACCGGCCATTATTTATGATACGGCTCCCCCTGGATGATCCGATAGCTCCGGTACAGCTGCTCTAACAGGATCACTCGCATCAGCTGATGGGGGAAGGTCATCCTGGAAAAGCTCAGCTGGTAGTCCGCCCGCCGCAGCACCTCCTCCGACAGCCCCAGGGAGCCGCCGATCACCAGCACCAGCTGGCTCTGCCCCTCGATCCCCAGGCGCTCCAGCTTCCCGGCCAGCTGCTCTGAGCTCAGCATCTCTCCCTGGATCGCCAGGGCAATGACATAGGCGCCCTCCTTGATCTGGGCAAGGACCCGTTTCCCTTCCCGCTCCTTGATCTGCCGCTCCTCCGTCTCGCTGGCCTTGTCCGGCGTCTTCTCGTCCGCCACCTGGACGATCTCCAGCTTACAGTACCGGCTCAGCCGCTTCGTATATTCGGCGATGGCGTCTGTATAAAACTTTTCCTTGATCTTTCCTACTGTTACCAGCGTGATCTTCAATGCCGTGCGCTCCTTCCCCTGTTCCTTCTCCTGCTCCGGACCACCCGGACTTTTTTCCCCTCCGGCCTTCTCCGGATCCCGTAAATGATCTCCAGGAACCGGCCGACCTCCTCCCAGGCTTCCCGGCTTTCCGGGATCAGCCGCAGGGCCATCTGGAATACGTGGAACATGCCGTCGTAGACGGAAAGGCGCACTTTCCCATGGGCCTTCCGTAGCTTCTCCGCCACCGTCAGGGTGTCGGAGAGTAGCACCTCGTCCCCGCCTGCCTGCAAAAGCACCGGCGGGAATCCGTGATATTCTCCAAATACGGGCGACAGATACGGGTCCGTAGGATCCGCGTCCCCGATATAGGGACAGTGATGGAGCATATTGTCCGTGGTGCCTCCAAACTGAGGATCCTTGTGGAAATTAAACGTATGGGAGGCTCCGCTGCAGGTCACATCCGCCCAGGGCGACATCACGATCAGCCCGGCCGGAAGGGCCAGTCCCCGGTCCCGCAGAAAAAGCATCAGCGCCAGGGCCAGTCCGCCTCCCGCCGAATCCCCGGCCACCACGATATGCTCCGGCGCGTACTTCTTTTCCTCGATCAGCCACCAGTAGGCCATCACCGCATCCTCCAGCGCCGCCGGATAGGGATGCTCCGGCGCCACCCGGTAATCCAAGGTCAGCACGTCGCCGCCCATGCTCCGCCTGGAATATTCCAGGGCGAAATCCCGGTAGGTATTCTTCATAGGCCCGATGTAGCCGCCTCCATGGAGCTGTAAGATCACCCGTCCGGTAAAGACCCCGGCGGGATGGAGGAATTCCATCTGGAACAGCCCCATATCAATCAGCTCATATTCATGATCCGGCGGACAATGCCAGGCCGGTTCTACCGGGTTCGCCCGGAACTCTCCGGTCTGGAACCGGTGTCCCATGGCAGAATCCATCATATTCTTCATCATATCCCGCACCAGCCTGCCCCGCAGGCTGACCTGCTCGGTCCTTCTGCCAGTGCCTGTACGCTGCTCCATCCTCTGTTCCTTTCTGCCTCATGTTCCTGTCTTGCGCTTCTGTCTCATGCCTCTATCTCATGATTTTGTCTCATGTGTCTCATGATTCTGTCTCATGATTTTATCTCATCCAGTCTCACGCTTCTGCCTTCTGCCTCATCCGATCCCATACGCCTCTCGCAGGTCGCACAGGCAGGATCCCAATATTTTCCAGCGTAACCCCTGCCTGTGCGGCAGCCGCGCTCACATGTTCGGTAACCCAGCTTACATGTGCAGCCGTCTGCTGCATTCGTCCCGAAGGCTCCGCCTTCCCATCGCATACTCCCAGAGCCGTTTGAATACCGTACCTCCGGTCTTCCCGGCCCGCTTCACCATCCGCGCCGCCTTTTCTTCCCCGCCCTTCTGCAGGATCAGCACCCGGCGGATCCGCGGGTACATGGCGCGCCGTTTGGCTCCGCAGAGCTCGTTGCCCTCGAACCGCACCGCGATGCCGTCCTCTCTCAGACGGCTGAAGAACCGGCGCTGGAGACGGCTGTCGGAAAAGACGGAGGCAAACGTCACCACCAGCTCCTCCTGCCAGGCGCAGACCGCGCACTTCACCGGCTGGCTCCGGGAAACGCCGATCATCATGTGGAACCGCTGGATCTCCGCCGCATACTCCGGCTCCATGGCGATCGGGCCGATATTGGACATCGTCATAGTATAGGCCCGGTCCTTCATCCGGAAGATCATCCGCATCAGCGGCGCTTTGATCACCAGGGGGACCGCCCGCAGATACCATTTCTTTTCATTGGAGACATTGTAGGAAATGTGTTCCTCCAGGTTCTTCTTCTCCAGCGTCTCGTCCAGCTGGCGGCTCACCAGCTTCAGCACCGACTCAAACGAAACCTTCCTGCTCCCGAACCGGCCGCCCACCAGGCTCACCGCGAAAAAGTTGGCCATAGTCTCCGAGCCGAAGATGCTCCGCAGGTTTACCGGCAGGTTCAGCATCACCGGCAGCTTTCCTGGCTTTCCCTGGCCGTACTCCTGCCAGATGGACCAGATCAGGACCGCTGCCAGATACTTTGTGATGCTCACCCCATGGCGGTGGCAGACCTCCTTGACCTGGCTGACCTTCATGTACCCATGGAGCACCTGCTCCGCTCCCAGGGGCAGATAATGACCGCTCAGCCGGTAAGCCGGCGCGGAGCTGTAGGATCGATGATCAGTCTCCTTATAATGGGCCAGATAGCTGTCCTCCGTCCCGAACCGGGGCTCCTCCGGCCACACCTCATCTCCCGCCTCCCCGCTGTCCGCGGCTCCCCACGTCAGCTGGAGATACCGGCGGGTCAGGCTCTTTAAGAAGTTCACCGCTCCCAGTCCGTCGGTCAGGGCATGGAACACCTCCAGATTGATCCGGCGCTCATAGTAAGAGACCCGGAACAAAAACCGCTGGTTCCCGTGGGGATCCAGATACCGGCACGGATAGGTATTCTCCCGCTGCACCTGGGGGATCTGGGTATTTTCCTCAAAATAATACCAGAACAGTCCCCGCCGCATTTTTACCCGGAAATTTCGGATGCTGGGCAGGATCTCCTCCAGCGCCTGCTGCAGACGGTCCGGATCCACCGTGTGCTTTAATGTTACGGAGATCCGGAACACCTGGCTCGCCTGCTCGTTGGCGATCACCGGGAAGATCTTCGCCGTATTGTCCAGACGCCGCCACCGCAGCCGCCATGGGGCCCTGGTCTCTTTTTCCTGTTCCATCCCGCGCTCCTTTTCCATGATCAGAATTCTAAGATCATATCATACCACACCGCGCCCCCGTGCACCGACTGGGAAACGCCCAGGTTCCGATATCCGAACTGCTCGTAAAATCCGATCAGCCGGTCTTTGCAGGTCAGGATCAGACCGGCCCGCCCTTTCTGCCGCGCATCCGCGATCAGATGCCGCATCAAAAGGGAAGCAATGCCCTGATGCTGGAATTCCGGCAGCACATCCAGTCCAAAGATGCTCTGATAGGCACCATCTGGCTGATGGAGCCCGGCGTCCTCAAACATCTCGTCCGCGATCGTCCTCCGGTCCGTCACCGCGCCGTTGATAAAGCCGATGATCCGTCCGTCCTGCTCCGCTACAAAAAAACTTTCCGGAAATACGCTGATCCGCTGTGAAAAAGAATCCCGGGCCGCGGCCTCTGCTTCCGGAAAGCAGACCGCCTCCACCCGGGTCACAGCGTCTAAGTCCTCCGGCACTACCTGCCTGACATAAACGTCCATGTTTTCTCTCCTGTTCTCTCTTATATCCGAGACATGCCCGCGCACATTCCGTACGTATGCGTTCCTACACGCGGAAATAATAGCCAACGCCCCACTTGGTATGCACGTATCTGGGGTCGCTGGGATTGGGCTCGATCTTCTCCCGAAGCCGCCGCACGTGCACATCCACGGTCCGCACATCTCCGGACTCAGACGCCTTATTGCCCCACACAAAGGTCAGCAGGCTCTCCCGGCTGTAGACTTTGTTGGGATTACACACCAAAAGCTCCAGAAGGTCGAACTCCTTCGCCGTCAGATTGATCTCCCTCTCGCCGATCAGCACCCGGCGGCCTTCCCGGTCCAGAGTCAGGTCCCCGGCCTTCACCATCCGGTTCTCCGCCTGGCCGCTCTTCTTCGACCGCTTGGCGCTGCGGCGCATGATCGCCTTGATCCGCGCCTTTACCTCCAGGATATTGAACGGCTTGGTGATATAATCGTCCGCCCCGTACTCCAGACCCAGGATCTTATCCATATCCCCGCCCTTGGCGGTCAGCATGATGATCGGCATCTCGGAAAATTCCCGGATCGCCTGGCACACCTCAAAGCCGTCCAGCTTGGGGAGCATCACATCCAAGAGCACCACGTCGTACTCCGTCTGCTTCGCCAGCTCCACCGCTTCCTCGCCGTCATAGGCGCAGTCCACCTCCATCCCATCCTGCTCCAGGCTGAAACGGATCCCTTTTACAATCAATTTTTCATCGTCTACTACTAAAATCTTCGCCATCTCTTCACTCCTACCAACCCTGCGCTGTCCTTGGTACTTTGTCTTTCTATCCTATCTTATGTAGAGAATGCCGGCTCAAACCTCGATCTGGTCCTTGATCTTCGCAAAGGCCCCTTCTTTGATGCCGGATACGTTCATAATGTCTTCAATGCAGGTAAATGCGCCCTGCTCGCTCCGATAGCGGAGGATGTCCTCCGCCCGGGACTCCCCGATGCCGGTCAGGGTCATCAGCTCTTCCTTCGTGGCCGTGTTCAGGTTCACCTTCTTGGGACCAGGATCTGTCCCGGCTCCAGTTCCAACTCCGGCGCCTGCTCCAGTTCCGGTGCCTGTGCCTGCAGTCCTGCCATTTGCCCGGTGCCCGATCCAGGCCGGGTCCTGGGCCTCCTCCCGGTCCGGCACCTGGATCTTCATCCCGTCCCCAACCGGCTCCGCCAGGTTCAGATAATCCGAAGCCGCCTCCTCCGTAAAGCCGCCTGCCAGCTCCACAGCCTCGAACAGCCGCTGGCCAGCTTCCATCTCGTAAACGCCCGGGCAGTTCACCTCGCCGCACACATAGACCCAGCACGACGGGAGCGTCTCCGCCGCAGAAGATGGAACCGTTCCGGCGCCTGTCGCTCCCGGACCTCCGTCGGCCAAAGTCCCGGCTCCGCCGCCCAGAGTTTCGGATCCACCGGGATCCGATGCTCCGATTCCTTGGGGATCCGAAATCCCTGATCCGCCAGCTTCCGGCCTTCCGGCTCCGCCAGGATCTGTGCTTCCAGCTCCGCCAAGATCCGGCGCGGCTCCCTGCGCAGCCCCCAGACCATTCTCCTGAACGGCTCCCGCCAGGAGCTCTGACTCAGCTCCCTGACTGCCGTCTCCTTCTGCAGATGCCTCCGCCTCCACAAAAGCTGCCGCTTCCGCCCCGTTCCCGGCCCCTGCCCGGCAGCTGTAGATCCAGCCTGCCGCCAGGACCGCCGCTCCCAGCGCCGCCCATCGTCCGACACTCGCCAACCGCTCACTTCCGGCTCGTCCCTGTTTCATGTTCTTCTCTCCTTTTCCGGAGAAAATCCCAGATTCAGCCTATTCCTATTCTACCGAAATCCCCCCTCAAATACAAGCCAAAAATTCAAAATATAGCCACCTTAGATCAGGTGTAAACTCATTTTGCCCCTTTTCTAAATATACAAATCCCACAGTATAGATATCTGTAAGTTTCTTACCGATTATTTTTGATAACATTTTTCCACCTTACGTTAACTCATCAATTCATATTCATCAAATTTTATAAACATGCTCTCATCCTCGGATCATAGATCTAATATCCAGTCCAGCCGCCAAACCTCTCTGCCATCAGATGCTCATTGCCGCAGAGATATACTGCACTCATGATACCATTGATATCCCGTTCCATCAAGGCTTCCGTACCTTCCCGCCGGAAAAGGGATCAAAGATTAAAGAATTTCTGCAGGAGCAAAAACCCCTCCGGCATGAGCATAATAGAAAAGAACGGTACTGATCCTAGTTGATCAATACCGTTCGCCTTTTGCTGTGCCTTATATAAGCGGCAATATGTTTTTGCGGTCTGCTTCAGAAACACCCAACGCATTCAGTGCCTGTTCTGAAGTCCATCCTAAATTATCCATCAGATTTTTCACCGCTTTCAGCAAGGTTGATATTCTTGTTTCCTGGGCTGCTTCCTCTTTCATCTGTTCTATGGCCAAACACACATCGATCGCCTCCTCACCTTGTTTGACTGCTATCTTTGCACCTACGCAGGCATTCAGCACATCCACTTCCGCTCTCCCCAAATGACGGAAAGACTCGTCTGCATCCAATACCCGTTTCAATTCATCCTTGTCTCTTGCATACTTGATAAATGACAACACTTCTTTCAGAGAGCTCTGGAATTTCCCAAAATCTTCATCCTCTATCGCGGCCGGTGCGATCAAATTGACTTTGTAATCTGGCACCAGCGCAAGTACTCTTGCATCCTGCCCGGAAAACATTTCGTGGATTGATAACGGGCCGTCCCACTCTTTTGAGTCAAAATATACGACCAGGGTCACCACCGGCAATAAATGATCTTCTTTCATAAAGCCGGAAAGATATTCATCACTGCTGGCGCCCTTATAATCGCCGGACGATCTGTGGGAAGCGATTGCTTCTTCCACCTGCTTCGCATATTGAAGCGCATCATAGACCATATTTTTTATCGGCATCGCATAATGGATATTGGACTGGTTCTCGATGGCAAGAAGCAGATATGCAGTGCTTTTATCCATCATCGCGATCACGGATTTTATAACATCCCTTGTTTTCTGCACCGGCTGACCGGCGCCCTTTTCCCCGCCATAAGGGACATCAATCTCACGGGTATCCAATTCCTTCAGGCTCTCTGGATGGATAACCGGCTCTCCGCCATATATAAAATAGTTAAATGCGTCTGCGAAGATCTCATTCTGTCTCATATATTTTGTTGTTACCGTATCTTTTACGCCCAAAGGATCCACCACCTTTATGATATGCTTCCGCAAAACAAATATCCTTTCTTGGTACCTGTATCATACCATAGCAGCTCCTGTTTTACAAGCAGCGGATGGCGCTCCGTATGCTGCCAGTTCACGTCATTGATGTATCCTACTCAACGATCCTCCACCTTGCCGCCGGAAAGCAGCCGCCTCCCCATTCCCAGCAAGAGCTCATCCCATCAAAAAACCCGGAGAAGCCGTCGTTCCAGACAGCCGCTCCGGGGCTTACTTCTAAGAGATCCACGCACCGTTGGCGTCAAAGGTGTAGGTCACCCCGTCCACCTGGCAGTTTTCCCCCGCCGCCATGGCTCCGTCGGGCTTCAGATAATACCAGACGCCGTCCAGCTGCAGCCAGCCGGTCTGCTTCCAGTAATCCTGATAATAGTACCAAACGCCGTTGATATTCCGCCAGCCCGTTCCAGGGATCACCTGGGCATAGTCGGTAAATGCGATCTCGATACACACGTCTCCCGTGATCCCGGCTACGCTTCCTGCGTCTGTATACTGCCAGATCGTCCGGTTGGGGTATTCGTTCACCGACGTCTCATACCGGGAATACCAGATATCATACGGGATCTGAGTGGTATCCATATAGGTGGTCAGCCACAGATTGTTGCCGTACACGATCGGCCGGTAGCCGGCCTCTGCGATCACCTGGCAGAAGGCGTTGATCTGGTTTGTGATCTCCTGGGGCGTCTTGCCCATGTCCAGCAGGTACTGGGACTCTACGTCGTAGGCCACCGGATAGGAGACCGGATAATCCTTGATCTGATCCAGCACGAACCGGGCTTCCTGTCTGGCCGTCTCCTCGTCCAGGGCCTGGGTGTAGAAAAATACGCCTGTGCGGATGCCCTGGGCCGCCGCTCCCTGCATATTTTCCCCGAAATAGGGATCCAGATCGTTCAGATACCCCAGACGCACCATGGCAAAGGTCACCCCGTCTGCCGCCGCCTGGCTCCAGTCGATCGCCCCCGCCCGGTTCTGGTACTTGGAAACGGTCACGCCCTTCGCCAGCGCCCCCTGGATCGCCGTGCCATTGGCCCGGATGAACTGGCCGTTCTCTACGGTCAGCTGCTCCTCCAGCCGGGCGTATGCCGTCATGCTGACTGCCGGACACGCCAGCGCGCCGCACAGCAGCGCCGCCAGGATCCTCTTGCCCGCGCCCTTGAAACGGCTTTGTCCCCTTCTTTGCTCCTCCACCTGCATATCTCCCTGCATAGCACCTTGCGCATCCCTTTGCACATTATTTTGCATATCTCTCTGCATCCTTCTTAGGGGCTCACTCCCCATTCTCCCTGCTGTCTCCCGGCTCATCCTGATTTCCTTTCTATCCCTGCCTGAACCGGGAGCGCGATCCATTCCATCGTCCGTCCGGAACGGATCGCGCTCCCGGTCCTCTGCCTATGTTTCCATGTTAAGGCTACTATAAAACAGGGCTCTGGAAAATACAACCACATTCCCTTTACCGTTTTCTTACGCTTTTCTGAACCCTCCGTCTCCGGCAAAGACCTGCTCCGCATAATTGACGGAGGCCATGGCGTCCCGGCAGTAGCAGTCGGCGCCCATGGAATCGGCATATTCCTGGGTCAGCACTGCGCCGCCTACCATCACCTTCGCCCAGGGTGCTTCCCTGCGCAGCTGGCGGATGGTCTCCTCCATACTGGGGACCGTGGTAGTCATCAGAGCGCTTAAGCCAACCAGCTTTACCTGCCGCTCCAAAGCTGTTTCCACGATCTGCTCCGGCGGCACGTCCTTGCCCAGATCCAGGATCTCATACCCATAATTCTCCATCAGCACCTTGACGATGTTCTTTCCGATATCATGGATATCGCCCTTCACCGTGGCCAGGATCACCGTTCCCTTTTTCTCCTGCTGCTGCCCGCCTGCGGCCATGTGCTCCTTGATCACGTCAAATGCCGCCCGGGCCGCTTCCGCACTCATCAACAGCTGGGGCAGGAACAGGGTCCCCTTTTCAAAGCCTTTTCCCACCCGGTCCAGGGCCGGGATCATCGCTCCGTTGATCAGCTCCAGGGGCTCCCGGGTCTTTAACAGCTCCCGGGCCGCCTCCGCCGCCTGCTCCCGCAGCCCCCGTTCCACACCTGCGCTCAGGCGGGAAGCCGGATCCGTCTCTGTGGGAAGGGCAGGGCCAGTCCCTGCACCGGCTGCCGCTCCCCCACCGGATGCTCCGCCGAAAGCCGCGGTGCCGGATGATCCCGGTATCCCGCCCCCGCCAGACACGGCGGCTCCACCGGCTCCTGCTGCCCCCCCGGCGCCTGCTCCTGCACCGGCCGCCTTCTGCCCGCCGTACAGGCGGATATAATCGCCGCACTGGGCGTCCAGATCCATCAGCGCACGGAAGCTGTGGTAAGCCCGCATCATCACCTCGGAGTTGGGGTTGATGATAGCCACATTGAGTCCGTTCTGCAGGGCCATGGTGAAAAATGCCCCGTTGATGATCTCCCGCTGGGGCAGTCCAAAGGAAATGTTGGACACGCCCAGGATCGTCTTGCCGCCCAGCTCGTCCCGCACCTGCCGCAGGGTCTCCAGCGTAGTCAGCGCCCCTTTGCTGTCGGAGCTGACCGTCAGGCACAGGGCGTCGATCAGGATATCCTCCGGCCCGATGCCGTACTCCGCTGCCCGCTCGTAGATCTTCCGGGCAATGGCCACACGCCCCTCAGCCGTCTCCGGGATCCCCTGCTCATCCAGGCACAAGGCCACCACCACGCCGCCGTATTTCTGCACCAGCGGGAAGATCGTCCTCATGGATTCTTCCTTGCCGTTGACCGAATTGATCAGCGGCTTGCCATTGCAGATCCGAAGTGCCCGTTCCATCGCCGCCGGATCCGAGGTGTCCAGCTGCAGGGGCAGATCCAGGATGCTCTGCAGTTCCCGCACTACCTCCTCCAGCATCGCCGGCTCGTCGATCTCCGGCAGGCCCACGTTCACATCCAGCACATGGGCTCCGTGCTCCTGCTGGGCCACGCCCTCCCGCAGGATATATTCCAGGTCATGGTCCCGCAGGGCCTGCTTGAACCGGGATTTCCCCGTAGGATTGATCCGTTCCCCGATCAGCACCGGCTCCCGCCCGATCTCCACTGCCTGGGCAAAGGAAGCGATCACCGTCCGTCCCTTCCTCGTGACCGGCACCGGCGTTTTCCCGGCGCAGCGCTCCGCCGTCTTCCGGATGTGCTCCGGTGTAGTGCCGCAGCAGCCGCCGACGATCCGGGCCCCCATGTCCACGATGTCCTCCATGATTCGGGCAAATTCCTCCGCGTCGATGTCGTACACGGTCTGTCCGCCCTCGCTCCGGGGCAGCCCGGCATTGGGATTGACCATCACCGGCGTAGAGGAAACAGCCAGCAGATCCGTAAGGATCTCTCTCATCTGAGCCGGTCCCAGGCCGCAGTTTATCCCCAGCACGTCCACACCCAGCCCTTCCAGCATGGCGGCGGCTGAGGCAGGCGTGCCGCCGGTCAGCAGCTTCCCGCTCTCGTCAAAGGTCATGGTCACAAACACCGGCAGGCTGCAGGTCTCCTTCGCCGCCAGCACCGCCGCCTTGGTCTCATAGCTGTCGCTCATGGTCTCGATCAGCACCAGATCCACGCCCTCCCGGACGCCGATGGCGATCACCTCTTTATAAAGGGACACCGCGTCCTCAAATCCCAGATCCCCCAGAGGCTTTAACAGCTTTCCCGTGGGGCCCAGATCCAGGGCCACGTAAGCCCGTTTCCCGCTCCGGCGGATCGCCTCCCTGGCGTTTCGCACCGCCGCCTGGATGACCGGCTCCAGACAGAACGGACCGCCCTCGCTCTCTTCCTCTGCTGCGCTCTTGTATCCCGTCCCCCTTCCAGCCCCGGACCGGCGGTATTTTAAACCGTCCACCCCAAAGGTATTGGTGGTCACGATGTCTGCCCCTGCTTCCAGGTACGCCTGGTGGATCTCCACCAAGGTCTCCGGGTGGGTCACATTCCAGGTCCCCGGAAGCTCTCCCGGCTTAAGCCCTGCCGCCTGGAGGAGGCTTCCCATCCCGCCGTCGCAGATCAGGATCCGCTCCTCCAGTTCCTGTAAAATGGCTGGTTTTTCCGTATATCTCTTCATAGCTGTCTCATTTCCTCTCTGGATTTATTCCTGCGCTGGATGGATCCCCGCGCTGGATGGATCTCCACTCGAGATCGTCTCCCGCCGGTACAGGCAGTCAGTCTTTTTGCAGGCCTCGCAGCCCTGGATGCGGCAATTCCCCGGGATGGGGCTTGCGCCGATCACTGCGGTCACGGATTTGGACGGAGCCATCAAAAAGCTTTCCGTCAGGGTCACCCCCAGCCGCCGGTTCAGATCCAGGGCCGCCGCGATCGGCCGCTGGCAGGTTAGGGGGAAATCTCCGTAGCCCGGGCTGAACCGGGGCCGCAGATAGAGCCCCTTTTGGGCATACGCCGCCTTGAGCCGCTCATTCTCCTGGTCGCAGAACGTTTCCAGCATGGAGGCTGCCGCCGCCTGGAGGACCACCGCCCGGCTGACGTCCAGCTTCCCGTACCGTCCCAGCAGCCGGTCCACCTGAGCGCCTAAGGTGGCGGCAAATAAGACCGCCTGGGTACAGTCCCGCAGATTCCGGCTAAGATCCCGGCTGCGGGTCTGGAAGCACCCAAAGTCCAGCCAGCCATCCCCCCGCCAGGTCAGAGAAAACTCCCGCCAGACCGCCTTGGGCGACGCCGCCGACATCAGTTCTTCCTTACATGCCTCGATCAGAGCCCTTACCGGCTCCGGCGCTTCCTCCCCGCCTGCTCCCATGCCCAGATACCGGCGGATCTCCCGGTCGTTCCAGTTCCATGCTCCGTTCTCCATATCCTGTCTCCATGTTCCCTGATTTTCCTATTGTTCCCGTATGGATCCTCAGCTGCCGTATGCCCGCCTCTACCTTATGATCTCCGACAGGTTCTCCTGGATCTTGGCCGCCACGTCCGGCTTGTTCATGGAATACACATGGATCCCGTTCACCCGGTTGGCGATCAGGTCGATGATCTGCTCTGTGGCGTAGGCGATGCCCGCCTGCTTCATGGCTGCCGGGTTGTCTCCGAACCGGTCCACGATCGCCTTGAACCGGGACGGCAGATAGGTCCCGGACATGGAACAGATCCGGGCGATCTGGGAAGCGCTGGTCACCGGCATGATCCCGGCGATCACCGGCACCGTGATGCCCTGTTCCCGGATCCGGTACAGGTAATTGTATAAGATATTATTGTCAAAAAACATCTGGGTCGTCACAAAATCACAGCCCGCCTCTACCTTTTCCTTCAGATGCTGGATGTCCTTCGTCTTATTCTCCGACTCCACATGGCCCTCCGGATAGCAGGCCGCGCCGATACAGAAATCTCCCATCCTGCGGATCTCCCCGATCAGCTCCGAGGCGTAGCGGTAGTCGTGCTCCACCTGGCCGTCCCTGGGGATATCCCCCCGCAGGGCCAGCACGTTCTCGATCCCCCGCTCCCGCAGCTGTCCCAGCACGTCCCGGACCTTCTCCCGGGTGGAGGAAACGCAGGTCAGATGGGCAAGGGGCGTCACCCCCCGGTCCTTGATGGCGCTGGCGATCTCCACGGTGTAGCGGCTGGTCCCCCCGCCGGCTCCGTAGGTCACGCTCATGAACGACGGCTTCAGCTCCGCGATAGCCAGGGCCGCCCCCTCCACCGCCTCGAACCGGTCCTCCGTCTTCGGCGGAAATACTTCAAACGAAAGGGTTGGTCTTCCCTCCGCTAAAATGTCTCTGATCTTCACTGTCTCTTCTCCTTTCGTCTGTCTGCTGTAAGGACCAGTATACCATATCCTTCCTGCTTTTTCCATTCTGCGTTTTCGTTATTTCTTTAACAAAGTCAGCGGTTTTTCTTTGCTTTTTTCCAAAAATGTGGTAGTATTACTCTCAACTGCTTTGACCTGGGAAGTCAAATGTGTGCCTTTCTGTCCCACAATCTCAAACCACAGGAGGACCTATCATGGAACGGACCGACGTAAAAGCATTTTTGGAGCGGAAAGATATCCGCATCTCCGCCAAGACCTATCTCATCGACGCGCTGGGCGCCATGGCCTTCGGCCTGTTTGCGTCCCTGCTCATCGGCACCATCTTCGGCACCCTGGGAGAAAAGACCCAGATCGCCCTGTTCAACACGATCGCAGAATACTGCAAGAGCGCCACGGGAGCCGCCCTGGGCATCTCCATTGCCCACGCCCTGAAAGCCCCGCAGCTGGTGCTCTTCTCCGCCGCCACCGTAGGCATCGCCGGCAACGCCCTGGGCGGCCCCGTAGGCGCCCTCATCTCCACCATCATCGGCACGGAGCTGGGCAAGCTGATCTCCAAGGAGACCCGGGTGGACATCCTGGTCACCCCCGGCGTCACCATCATCAGCGGCGTATTGGCCGCCCAGTTTGTGGGCCCTGGCATTTCCGCCTTTATGACTGCTTTCGGCGACCTGGTAAAGACCAGCACAGAGCTGCAGCCCTTCTTCATGGGCATCCTGGTATCCGCCCTGATTGGCATCGCCCTGACCCTGCCCATCAGCAGCGCGGCGATCTGCATCATGCTGAACTTAGACGGACTGGCCGGGGGAGCCGCTACGGCGGGCTGCTGCGCCCAGATGATCGGCTTTGCCATCTTAAGCTTCCGGGAAAACGGCACCGGCGGGCTCCTGGCCCAGGGGCTGGGGACCTCCATGCTCCAGATGGGGAACATCGTGAAAAATCCCCGCATCTGGCTGCCGCCCACCCTGGCCTCCATGGTCACCGGCCCCCTGGCTACCTGCCTCTTCCGCCTGGAGAATATCTCCGCCGGATCCGGCATGGGCACCTGCGGTCTGGTAGGACCGATCGGCATCTACACCGCCATGGGCGGAGGCGCCTGGATGTGGCTGGGCATCCTGCTCATCTGCTTTGTCCTCCCCGCCGTCCTTACCTGGCTGTTCGGCCAGTTCTTCCGCAGGATCGGATGGATCGGCGATGGGGATCTGAAGCTGGACCTGTAAGGGCGGGACTGCTGCCAAGACTGGGCTGCCGTCAAGAGGGGACTGCTATCAAGACGGGGCTGCCGTCAAGAGGGGATTGCTATCAAGGCTGGACTGCCGTCAAGATGGGACTGCCGTCAAGACGGGACTGCCATCAAGGCGAGGCTGGACAGGAGACCATTAGGAACTTGGTCCAGCCGGTCCTTTCCTCCCTCACACACAGCAAAAACGCCCCGGCGTGAGACCTGCCTCTGCAGGCCCTCACGCCGGGGCGTCACGGTTATGACCTATCCGTCATCCGCTGTTCTAAATTTCCTTACTCCTTACTGGATCCACACGCCGTTGGCGTCCACATAGTAGCCGTCCGGCGTTCTGGTGTTGGTCAGCATCGCGCCGCTGCTGGTATCGCAGTAGTACCAGGCGTTCCCGGACTGGATCCATCCGGTCCGCATATAACCCACGCTGTCGAAGCAGTACCAGGCGCCGTTGATCAGGAGCCATCCGTTGGTCGGGTAGGAACCATCCGCAAAACGGTACCACCAGCCTACGTTGTCCAGGATCCACTGATTGCCGCTGGTGGTCCCGGGAGTGGCGGAGGTGCTGGAGCTGTTGGAGCCGCTTCCGTACCGGCCGGCCCGGATGTCTGCCAGCATCTCTTCATCGACATAGATATAATCGGACTCGAACCATTCGCCCTTGTCGTTCTCACGGCTTACGGAACGCACCTTGAAGTAATATTCCCCTTCTCTGGTGATCCGGTCTGCGAAATTCCAGGAAGTGCCGCTGGTCGTCACCGTCTCGCCTACAGAGCTACTGCCCCGGTACAAGCGTACCTGGTAGCTCTGCGCGCCATCAGCGCTCTCCCATACCGCAGTCGTGGACTCATCATACTCCCAGGCCACGTCCTCGATGTCCAGGCTTCCGATCAGAGCGTCCAGCTTGATGGTGACCTCCAGGATGGAGCTGCTCTCCTTTCTGCTGGACTTTACATACTTGGCGTCATCGCCCCGCAGCTTCACCTTGCTGGAGCTCATGGACCCAAAGTAATAGTCGTCGTCCGCCTCCAGGGTGATCTTCACCTGAGGCACGTCCCCGTCGGACCAGTCGCCGTAATCATTCACGATCTCGATATCATCTACCCGGTAGGTCGTATCGGATGTGGTAACGTTCACATCGCCGCTTTCATCTCCTACCTCCACGTTGGAATCGATCGTCAGGGTCACGGAGCTGATCTTCGTCCGCGTCTCTGCTCCCAACGCCGTCCCCGTCGCCATCGCCGCCAGCATGCCGGCACTTAATGCCATCGCCAAACCTTTTTTCCATAACATCATATTGCTTCTCCTCCTTTTATCGGGTTTTCTTTTCTTAAAACACTTCTTTGGTCATACTCCTGTTGATTGTATAATACCATGATACCGGCAATTCATGACCAGAATATGTACAGTCCATAACGATTTACTTACGGATTCAAAACAAAAACTTTAACCCAGGCCCAAAATAAACAAAGGGGCGCCGTCGGGGACCGCCTGCTCCGGCGATCCCACAGCGCTCCCTTCGGATCATTTTGATATATGCGGCCGCTTTTGGCCTTCCTGCTCCCGCTGCCCTGCAGCCGGTCCTTGTCCGGTCCTCCGGTCCTGCTGCCTGCGCCGCCATACGGATCTGCTCCGGATCAGCCTACCTTCAAACGGAACTTCTGGGCGTCCTTCTCGGAGTCGATCACCTGGATCACGGCTCCCAGCTGGCGCAGCTTCTCGTCAAAGCACTCATAGCCCCGCTGGATATAACCGATCTCGTCTACGACGGTGATGCCGTCCGCGGAAAGTCCGGCCAGCACCAGGGCCGCTCCTGCCCGCAGGTCCGGAGACTCTACCTGGGCTCCGGTGAAGCCCTTGACGCCATCGATCACCGCCACATTGCCTTCTACTTTGATATTGCCGCCCATCCGGGACAGCTCATCCACATATTTGAACCGGTTCTCGAAAATACTCTCCGTGATCATGCTGGTGCCCTCGGCCAGAGCCAGGGTCACCGCCATCTGGGGCTGCATATCCGTGGGGAACCCAGGATACGGCAGGGTCTTGATATTGGTAGAATGCTGGCGGGGCCGTCCTACCACGCGGACTTCGTCGTCTCCCTCCAGGACCTCACATCCGATCTCCACCAGCTTCGCCGAGATCGCCTCCAGATGCTTGGGAATCACATTCTTCACCGTGATATCTCCCCGGGTCACCGCCGCGGCGCACATAAAGGTGCCCGCCTCGATCTGATCCGGGATGATGGAATATTCCGTCCCATGGAGCCTCCGCACGCCCCGGATCCGGATGATATCCGTGCCGGCGCCCTTGATATTGGCTCCCATGCTGTTCAGGAAGTTGGCCACGTCCACCACATGGGGCTCCTTGGCCGCATTCTCTATGATCGTCTGTCCCTCTGCCAGGGCCGCCGCCATCATGATGTTGATGGTCGCGCCCACAGATACGACGTCCAGGTAGATATGGCTCCCTACCAGGTCAATGGCGTGGGCCACGACAGCTCCCCGCTCGATGTCGATCCTGGCGCCTAACGCCCGGAATCCCTTCAGATGCTGGTCGATCGGCCTGCTCCCGATATTGCATCCTCCGGGGAGCGGCACCTCCGCGCTCTTATACTTGCCCAGAAGGGCTCCGATAAAATAGTAGGACGCCCGGATCTTCCGGATATACTCATCGTCCACGGAAACCTCCCGGATGCTGGACGCATTGATCCGGACCGTATGCCGGTCCAGGCGGTCTACGCGGGCTCCGATCTCCTGGATGGCCTCTAACAGGACGTTGATATCCCGCACGTCCGGAAGATTCTCGATCACCACATCTTCATCGGTCATGATGGCCGCCGCAAGAATGCCGAGAGCGGCGTTCTTCGCTCCGCCGATGACTACGTCGCCCACCAGCGGATTGCCGCCTTTCATAATAAATTGATTCATTCCACACCTCTGACTGCTTCTTTCCCTTTTCACGCTCTCCCGTCCCTTTTCAGGAAGGGATCCCTCTATCAAAATCGGACTTACCGTCTATAATATTTACGAAATCATTAATTTTCTATTGATTTATCTTCATAAGATTCTTAATGATTATACCACATAAATGGGATTTGTAAAGGGAACGGGTGTTCCTGCACATTACTGGGGCCGGACCGCGCAGATAAAGTCATTGCCCCGCTGGGCAAAATACGCCTCGCCGTCATTCAGGCCCATCTTATAGGATGCTCCGGCCGCCGGATCGTATACGGTCACATTATACGGATCGAACCCGGTCAGGATCAGATAGCTTCCCTCGCCGGTATAGGCGATCACCGGCTGTCCCTGGTCGATGAAATAGAGCATCTGGGCCATGGTGCAGCCCCGCCCGTCGATCACGATGGTGCCGTTGTCTAACACCCTGCTTTCCTCCAGGCCTTCTAAGTTCCGCAGGATCAGCTCCGCCGCGGTGACCCCGTCGGACAAGTTCCTCTGGCTGCCCCGGTTGACCCGGTCCCACAGGATCCGGTGGTCCTGGTCGGTCACATATCCCATCCTATCATAGGCCGCCTGCACGGCTTCGGTAAAGTCTAAGCTCACCTCCAGCAGATGCCCATCGCCGTATGCGTAGAAGCGCATGCCGTCCACCTGATAGTTGGACTTTAACTCCAGCCAGTCCGCGTTCTCACACCGGACCCGGCGGGGAACCGTCAGGTGCACGCCCTTGGAACCGGAGATCTCCTGATCCAGCTGGACAAAATACACCCGGCCCTTTTCCTCCGACACATACCAGCCGATGCCGTCTAAGGGCCCTGGTCCCATCTCGTCATTGCAGACGATGGTATCCGCCATCACGGTCACATACCGGCCCGGTCCCGTCTTGGACATCCGGTTTAAATGCACCCGGCTGTCCTCTACCTCAACGCCTGCGATGTAATATCCCTCCCGCTCATAGCGGGTCTCCTCTTCCATCTGCTCGTTGATGATCCGCAGATACCGCATCGGCAGGTCCTCTACCCGGCCGTTGATGATCCAGCTGTCGTCCTCTCCGGCAACGCCGTAGACCAGGTCCTGGTCCACAAAGCCCAGCACCCGGACAAATTCTCCTGCTTCTCCGCGGATCTCCCGCTTATCCCCCGTCTCCAGGTCCAGCAGGTTCACGGCAGGAGAGCCGAACCGGCTGCCGCCCTCCTGCCAGGCGATCCGGCTGCCGTCGGCGCTGACGGCAAAGCTCCCTTCCTCCAGGGCGTCCGCCACCACCATGTTCTCCCGGCTCTTCAGATCCACGCCGAATACCGCGTGATCCATATACAGATAGAGCATGCCGCCCTCCGTCTGGTAGGCCAGCTGGTCCAGATCGTGCTCCAGCGCCTCGTAGGAACCGGAGTAGGGGATAAAATACAGCTCCTCCAGCATATTCCTCCCAGCGTCATAATGATACCCGGCGATCCCTACATTCCCCTCGTGGTTGCCCCGGTTCATGTAGCCGTATACCAGGAAATCCACATCTCCGCTGTCTTCCACGGAGAGGATCCGGATGTCGTGGCGGGCATAGCTGTTGCGCAGATCCTTCATGTCGCTTCCCCGGAAGGAAAAGATCTTCACCCCCCGCCGCTCGGACTGATCGTAGCTCCATAGGTCCCGGTTGGCCCGGTAAGCCAGGATCTTCCCGTTCGGACTGCTCTCTACTCCCACCCGGTCGTCATTGGTGATGCCCAGCAGGATCCGCTTGCCGGCATAATCTGCCCGCCGCCCCTGGACGATCTGATCCACCCGCCGCTCATAATCCATCAGATAGGTGCGGAGCTCGTTCCACTTCATGGTAAAGCTTTCCGCCACCTCGTACACATCTCCCTCCGCCGCCTCGCCGCCGGACGCCTCGCCGGGCGTGCTCTGGGCCAGGTACGCCAGCTGAACGCTGCACATGATGCCGTCCAGCTCTGAGAGAGTCATACGGACCGGGCTGATCGGCTCCATATCCAGGTTCCCCCAGGTCAGCTGGGAAAAGCTGGAATGGATCGTGGTGGTCCCCAGGGAGCTGTTGTCCTGGGTGGACGTAGGCTCGATGTAGGTGACCAGCCCTCCGGCCGCATCATAATCAAACGTGCGGGCGGAAAAATCCGCCGCCAGGTCCAGCATGGACTGAGCCGTGGTATCCGCAGTCTCCAGGATCCGGGTATAGTAAAACACCTGGCCATGGAGCTCTGTATCCAGTTCGATCCGGAGCAGGTACTCCTGCTCTGGCGTCAGCAGGTTCTGGATCGGCAGGACCGCCTTCAGACCGTCTTCCGTCTCCTCCCAGGATCCCACCTGGGTCCGCTCCACCAGCCGTTCCCGGTCCATGCTGCGGATCTCATAGCGGATGGCCGAGACCGGGTCCTCCATTCCCTCCACATAAATAGTGAGCGCCCGGTCCTCCGGCAGGATGGTCAGGCTGGCAGCTGCCGCCGAATTGTCCATCTCCTGGCAGTACCCTACCATCGGGTTCATCCGCCGTCCGAACATCTCTACCTCCAGCACCGGGAGCGTAGCTTCCCCCATATCCACATAGATGCTCTGCCCCCCCTGGTCTGCCCGCCGGGCAGTTACCAGATACACCAGCAGCGCCGCTGCAAAGATCCCAAATAAGATCCCTATCCGCTTTATGATCTGTTTCATAGAATCGTTCCTTTATCTGTTCGGTCATGGGCGGCCCCCTTAGCGCGCCCTGTTTTCCTATTTTATCTGGTTTTGCGGGAAACTACAACCAAAACATTTCTTAAATTTTCCAGAGGGATCTTCCTAAGCTCCAGCGCCTTACCGTACTTTTTCAAACCCGATCCGTTCTCCTCCATCCTTCGGGTGGACGATCCCGCACCGGGTAAATCCATTTTTTAAAAGAAGATTCTGCATGGGACGGTTATCTTCATGGGTGTCGATCCGCAAATCTCCGCCGCTCTGTCCGAAGCACCAGGTCAGGCAGAAGGTTGCCGCGCCTTTCCGTTTGCCCGGGCAGGCCACCCGGTGCATCACCCCGTAGGGACCGTTCCCGATCCAGCTGCCCTGGCAGATCTCCCGGTAATCCGGGTCCTCCTCCATAGAAAAATAAAACACCCCCAAAAGCTCCCCGTCTTCCTCGCAGACATAGAGGCAGCTGTCTGCCAGATCCTGCTGGACCAGCTCCCTCTGCGGATAATGCTCCCCCCACTGATCCGGGTTCCCATTCTCCCGCATGAACTGCCGGGCCAGACGGTACAGCTCCAGGATCTGCTCCAGCTCTGACTGGACCGCACGTCTGATCTCCATCTCGCTCCATCTCCTTTCCTGATCCGTTTCTTTTCTGATCTGTTTCTTTTCTGATCTGTTTCCTTCCTGATCCGTTTCTTTTCCTGATCTGTTTCTTTCCCGATCGGTTTCTTTTTTTCGAGTCCTCTCCACCTTTTTCAGGCTTTTTCTACCCTTTTTCAGATCCCTGCCGCGTCCTGTGCCGCCCGGGGGCGCTTCTGCGCTCCCCAAGGCTCCTTACGGCTCCTGCTCTGAGATCCGTTCGATCTGCACCGTCTTTGTGGCTACCCGCTCCCCGAAGGCCGCGTCATGCTCCACCAGGAGCATGGTGGGACAGGCGCTGAGGATCAGCTCCTCGATCTGGATCCGGGAATAGAGATCGATATAGTTCAGCGGCTCGTCCCAGATATAAAGGTGCGCCTGCTGGCACAGGCTCCTGGCCAGCAGCACCTTCTTCTTCTGTCCCTGGCTGTAATACTCCATGGGCCTTTCCAGCTGCTCCCTGGACAGATCCAGCTTTCGGAGAAGGGCAAAGAACAGGCTGGGCTCCACCCCGCAGGCCGCCGCATAATCCATCAGGCTCCCCCGCAGGCCGGAGGTGTCCTGGGATACATAGGAAAGGATCAGGCCGGAAGCCAGGCGGATCTCCCCCTGACAGACCAGACGCCCTTTCTGGTCTCCACCATGGACCGGCTCTGCCATGCTCCCAGCCTCCGCCGCGTTTCCAGCTTCCGCCCCGTCTCCAGCTCCCGCCCCAGGCATGGCCGCCCCGGACATCCCGCCCGCAGCCAGCACCAGCTTTAACAGGCTGGTCTTGCCGCAGCCGTTCCTGCCCTGGAGGAAGATCCGGTCGCCCTGGCGGATCTCCAGATCCACTGGACGGCAGATGGAGCGCAGGATGACGCCTTCTTCCCCGCTTTCCCGGCAGCAGGCCGCAGCCTCCTCAAACACCACCAGCCTGGCGGCATGGTGCTTTAGTGGGAACAGCTTTAAGGCTTCCGGGGCCTCCGCATTTTTTAAAAGGCCTTTCTTCTCCTCAATGGCCTGCTCCTGCCGCCGTTCCAGGTTCTTCCGCCGCTGCTGCATCTTCCTGGACTTTTCTCCCAGATAGGACCGCTCCCCGATGTTGGTCTGGTAGCGGTTGGCCACGCCGCCGATCTTCTGCGCCTCCACCTGGTCGCCCCAGGCTTTGGACTGGCTGGCGGCGGACTGCAGGCGGCGGATATCCTTTTTCAGCCGCTCCTGCTCCGTCCGCTCAAACTGATCCTGCCGCTCCTTATTGGCGTACCAGGAGGAAAAATCCCCCTTCTGCACCTGGATGTCCGACCGGTTCATGGCCAGGATGTGGTCCACGCAGCCGTCTAAAAACGCCCGGTCGTGGGACACCAGGATAAAGCCCCGCTTGCTCTTTAGATAAGCGCTGACCAGCGCCCGGGCCTCCTGGTCTAAATGGTTGGTCGGCTCGTCGATCAGCAGGAAATGCCCTTCCTGCAGAAACAGCGCCGCCAAAAGCACCTTCGTCTGTTCCCCGTTGGACAAGGTGGAAAATGGCCGGTACAGGGCATCCTCCGGCACCTGCAGCCGGGACAGCTCCCGCTGGAGCCGCCAGACTTCCGCCTCCCCGTTGGTCACCTCGTCCAGGACCTCCCAGGTGTCCCGCTCCGGCCGCTCCACCGGAGAGGGGAAATAATCAAAGGACACCGACGCCTCGATCCGCCCCTGATAAGGCATCTGCCCCATCATCAGCCTCAAAAATGTGGTCTTGCCTTTTCCGTTCCGTCCTACCAGGCCCAGCTTCCAGTCCGTATCCAGCTGAAAGCTGACGTGCTCAAATACCGGGGCAAAGCTGCCCTCATACTCAAATGTTAGATCGGTTACCTGTATCAATGACATTCTGATCGCCTCCCTGCATACCAGACGCTGTCCCGGACCTTCCGGCGCGCCCGCTCACATCCTTGCAGAGAATCGGTCTTTTTCCAAGCCGCTCCAGTGCCTTTGCACGATTTTTCACACACAAAAAAGGAGCGGGGATGAAGGCCTATTCCTGCAAAACAGGCATAACAAAACTGCCGCCCGGCCTGGGCGCCTGGTCTTGCTATGCAGCTTCCTCTACAGGAATATTACTTCATCCTTCCACCCCTTTCCGTTTTTCCTTAAGTCAGTGTAGCATAAATCTGGGAAGCTGTCAAATGCTCCCCGCCGGATTCAGCCATAATGATATCGTTTCCGGTTCCCCGTCAAAAACAGGGCGGATACCACGCAGGCCAGCATTTCCGCCACGGCGATGGAGCTCCAGATCCCGTCCAGGCCGAAAAAGACCGGGAGCGCCAGTACGCAGAGGACCTGGAAGCCTAACGTCCGCAGAAATGAGATCGCCGCGGACACCACGCCGTTGTTCAGAGCGGTGAAAAATGCGGAAGCAAAGATATTTACCCCCGACATCAGGAAGGAAAAGGCGAACAGCTGGAAGGCATGCCTGGTCATGGCGGCCAGCTCCGCGTCATACCCTACGAACACACCAGCCAGAGGGCCTGCCAGCGCCCATGCCAAAATCGTCATCGCCACACCCGCAGCGCTTACCAGCACCAGGCTCCTGACCAGCAGGTTCTTTAACTCCTTATGGTTCCCCGCGCCGTAGTGATAGCTGATGACCGGCCCGGTCCCGATGGTGTATCCGATGAACACCGCGATGAAGATGAACTGGATGTACATCAGCGTCCCGTATGCCGCCACGCCGTTCTCCCCGGCGAATTTTAACAGCTGCAGATTATAAAGGACGCTGATCAGGGACGTGGAGATGTTGCTCATCAGCTCGGAGGCTCCATTTGCGCAGGCCTTCAGCAGAGCCCCTGCCTCCATCCTGGCCTTGGCAAACCGCAGGCGGCTTGTATTGGGACGGGCAAAATACAAAAACGGGAGAAGGCCGCCGATGCACTGTCCGATGCCGGTGGCGATCGCCGCGCCTGCCACGCCCCATTGGAACACGGCGATGAACAGCGCGTCCAGCACCATGTTCGCCAGTCCGGCGGCAGTGGTCGCCGCCAGACCCAGCTTCGGTTTCTCCGCCGCCGCCAGAAAGGTCTGAAAAACGTTCTGCAGCATGAACGCGGTGTTGAAGAACAGCACGGTCCTTCCATAGACCACACAGTCCTCCAGCATCGCCTCCGTGGCTCCCAGCAGGATCGAGATGGGCCGCATAAAAACGATCCCGATCACCGACGTCAGGATGCCAAGGAGCACCGTCAGCTTCACCAGCATGGTAAAATACTGGTTCGCCCGCTCCTGCTTCCCCTGTCCTAAGGTCATGGCGATCAGGGCGCTCCCGCCGGTCCCGATCATGAAGCCCACGCCGCCCAGCACCATGATGAACGGCATGACCAGATTGACTGCCGCAAAGGAGATCTTTCCTACATAATTGGACACGAAAAAGCCGTCCACCACGCCGTAGATGGAGGTAAACACCATCATCATGATGGGAGAAATGCAATATGCGATCAGACTCTTATAAGTAAAATGGCTGGATAATTGGATCTTCATCACTTAACTCCGCTCCGTTTCTGCTCTGTTGTTTTCCGTTCCGCTGCTCCCTGCTTCCCTGCATCGCGCCTCTTTGCGGATGATCTCATGGAACTCCTGGTGCAGGCGGGCGCTGAACCGTTCCAGGGCGCTTACAAATTCCGGGGAGAACTGCTCCAGCGTATCGATGATCGCCTGCTCCTCCGCCTGGTAGACGCCGCGGAACAGCTCCGCCGCGTAGGCGCGCCCTTTTTCCGTTAGCATGATCGCTTTCTCCTTCTTGTGGGGTTCCGTAGTGCAGGTGATATAACCGTCCGCCAGCATATGCTTCACCGTGGAATTGACCGTGGTGCGGGGGATCAGCCACTCGTCGCTGATCTCCTTCTGGGAATGGGGCTGACCGTCATCCAGGGCGTAGAGGAACGCCAGGGTATTCTCGTTGCACCCGTAATGCCGCGCCAGCAGGTAATATACGCCGTCGATCTTATTGATCGCCAGCCCGATGCGCCGGACCAGCTCATAGTTCCTGTCCATAGCCTGAGACCTCCTTGTTCGGTGGTATGTTTCATTCAATCCGAAATCGTATTAAGGATTATAATACGATTTCGGATTAATGTCAAGAAAAAAAGCTCCTGCCGCTATCGACAAGAGCTTTTCTGATGAGATGATCAAATCCTATCCTAAGCAGTCCGAGAAGGACCTGCCGAAACCGTCCGCCTGGGGCGGCTGTTCTACCGGATAAAATTCGTCCGGATCTTCTTCTCCCCTTCCGGATAAGCGACGCCCGCCGCCTTGCCGGCCTCGATGCACTTGATCATCCAGGCCATGCTGTGGCCGATGCCGCGCATGATCTGCAGGCCTTCCAGATCCTGCTTTACCTCCTCCGGGGTGTTGCCGTGCACCATGTTCCAATAATTCGAGGAAACCACCGGCATCCGGGCGATCGTGAAATACTTGTCCAGCACGTCGATGGAAGCCGTGGTCCCGGCTCTCCGGGCGGATACCACCGCCGCTCCCGGCTTATAGGCAAAGGCTCCGCCGCCGGAGTAGAACAGGCGGTCCAAAAAGGACAGGATCCGGCCGCTGGGATGGGCGTAGTAGACCGGAGAACCAAAGACAAAGCCGTCCGCAGTCTTCGCCTTCTCATGGATCTCATTGACCAGATCGTCGTCAAATACACATCTCTTTAAATCAGCGCAGGCTCCGCATCCGATGCAGTCCCGGATCGGATCCTTGCCCAGCTGGATGATCTCCGTCTCGATCCCATCCTGGTTTAACGCTCCCGCCACCTCGGACAGGGCCGTAAAGGTGCAGCCGCCTGCATTGCCGCTGCCGTTTATCAGTAACACTTTTGCCATATGGATCTTCCTCCTCTTGTACAGTTTCCTGTCTTCTATTGTAATACGATTTTTCGTTTTCGCAACCAGAAATTACGGCCCGGCCGGAGCCGGGCCTTCTGATCAGAAGCTTATCTGGGCTGCGGCCTGGGCGGCTGGGGCGGCCAGATGGGCGGCACCGGACGCACCGGTGGTCTCGGCGGACGGGGCGGCTGCGGGGGCTGCGGCGGCCAGATAGGCGGCACTGGGCGCACTGGCGGTCTCGGCGGGCGAGGAGGCTGCGGAGGACGCGGAGGCTGCGGGGGCTGCGGCGGCCAGATAGGCGG
>DVLJ01000173.1 GCA_018715565.1 Candidatus Ventrimonas merdavium | reverse complement strand
CGTCTGCCATTCCGCCACGCCGGCTTACTTCCGCAACGAAGCTATTGTAGCATAACCGGGAAGATTTGGCAAGGGTGAAGTGCAATTTTAAAAAAATTTTCGGAAAAAATTGAAAATAAGCGGGGATTATTGTATGATGGAACAAGAAATGAGAACTGGAGAACATACGCCGCCCGGCAGACGCCGGGACGGAAGGAAAGGGTAGAACGGAATGCGCGCGCTGACCTGCAGAGAGACCGAGAAGATGGTCATGCCCTATATTGACGGGGAATTGAACGAGGATGAGCTGGAAGCCTTTCTGGCCCATGTGGCCGGCTGCCCGGACTGCCGGGAAGAGCTGGAGATCTATTTTACGGTTTCCGTGGGACTCCGGCAGCTGGATGAAGGCACCGGCGTGTTCGACATCACCGGAGCCCTGGGGCAGAGCCTGGAGAATGCCTGGGCCCGGGTGCGGGCCGTGCGCCTGCGGAAGGTGATCCGCTACGCGGTCAATACCCTGGAGATCACCTGCGTGCTGGTGATGCTCCTGATGCAGCTTCGGATCTGGGCGCAGACCGGGCTGCTGTAGCTTCGCACGTATGGCGGATCGAGACAGGGCAGAAGGAGAGAGACATGGAAAAACTGGTTTTGATAGACGGACACAGCATTTTGAACCGGGCCTTTTACGGCGTACCGGATCTGACCAATTCTGAGGGACTTCACACCAACGCGGTGTACGGGTTCCTCAATATTATGTTTAAGATCCTGGAGGAGGAGCAGGCGGACCATCTGGCGGTGGCCTTTGACTTAAAGGAGCCGACCTTCCGCCACAAGATGTACGACGCCTACAAGGGCACCAGAAAGCCGATGCCGGAGGAGCTGCGGGAGCAGGTCCCGCTGATGAAGGAGGCGCTCCAGGCGATGGGCGTTCCGGTGATGACTCTGGCGGGATACGAGGCCGACGATATCTTAGGCACTCTGGCGAAGCGCAGCCAAGCGGCTGGAGTGGAGGTGGCTGTGGTCTCCGGGGACCGGGACCTTTTGCAGCTGGCGGATACCCATATCAAGATCCGCATCCCCCGCACCTCCCGGGGGACCACGGAGATCAAGGATTATTATCCGGAGGACGTGAAGCGGGAGTACCAGGTGACGCCGAAGGAATTCATCGACGTGAAGGCCCTGATGGGAGATGCCTCGGACAATATCCCTGGCGTGCCTTCCATCGGAGAGAAGACGGCCACCAGCCTGATCGCGGCTTACGGGAGCATTGAGAACGCTTATGCCCATCTGTCTGAGATCAAGCCGCCCCGGGCCCAGAAGGCCCTGGGAGAGCACTACGACATGGCGGTGATGAGCAAGCAGCTGGCAGAGATCTGCTTAGACTGCCCCATTGAATTTTCTTACGAGGACGCCCGGATCGGGGATCTATATACCCCGGAGGCGTACCAGTTCATGAAACGGATGGAGTTTAAGTCCATCCTGGCCCGGTTTGACCTCCAGGAGGTTGGGAAGAACTCCCTGGAGGAGCATTTCTGGACCGTGGAGGATTTAGCGGGAGCCGAGTCTGTGTTCCAGCGGGCAGAGCAGGCGGAGACGGTAGGCTTCCAGTTTGCCCTGGATGAACAGGGGACCGGAGGCCTGGGGATCTGCTTCGGCGAGGAGGAGATCTACGCCATCCCCGCAGGCGGCCTGGTGACGGCGCCTTACCTTTATGATAAAGTAAGCGGGCTGCTGGCGAAGCGGAAGGCGGCAGGCGGGGAGACGGGGAGGGATGGATCCCAGCCATCCTACTATACGGCGGCGACGCTGGATCTGAAGGCTCAGCTGCCATTCCTGCAGGCAGATTACGGCAGTCCGGTGCTGGACGCCGGGGTGGCCGGATATCTGCTGAATCCGTTGAAGGATACCTATGACTATGACGATCTGGCCCGGGATTATCTGGGATTGACCGTGCCGTCCAAGGCCGACCTTCTGGCCAAGGCGTCCCTCAGCCAGTCTCTGGCGGCAGGGGATGAGGCGGCGGTCCGCTGCGCCTGCTACATGGCTTACATCGCCTGGAAGTCCCGGGAGGCGCTGGTCAAGCAGCTGGAGGAGACCGGCATGGAGAAGCTGTTCTTCCAGATGGAGATGCCCCTGATCTACAGCCTGTTCCACATGGAGCAGGCCGGGGTGCGGGTAGACCGGCAGCAGCTGGAGGAATATGGGAAAATGCTCCAGGTGAAGATTGACAAACTGGAGCAGGAGATATATGATTTAGCGGGAGCGCCCTTTAACATCAATTCGCCCAAGCAGCTGGGCGAGATCCTGTTTGAACGGATGGGGCTGCCTCATGGGAAAAAGACGAAGAGCGGCTATTCTACGGCGGCGGACGTGCTGGAGAAGCTGGCCCCGGATTATCCCATCGTGCAGAGGATCCTGGACTACCGGCAGCTGACCAAGTTAAATTCCACCTACGCCCAGGGCCTGGCAGGGTTCATCCAGGAGGACGGGCGGATCCACGGCAAGTTCAACCAGACCATTACGGCCACCGGGCGGATCAGCAGCACGGAGCCGAACCTGCAGAACATCCCGGTCCGCATGGAGTTAGGGCGGGCGATCCGCAAGGTCTTTGTACCCCGGGAGGGCTATGTGTTCGTGGACGCGGATTACTCCCAGATCGAGCTGCGGATCCTGGCCCATATGTCCGGAGACGAGCGTCTGATCGGCGCGTACCAAAACGCCCAGGACATCCACGCCATCACCGCGTCGGAGGTATTCCACACGCCCCTGGACCAGGTGACGCCCCTGCAGCGGCGCAACGCCAAGGCGGTGAACTTCGGCATCGTGTACGGCATCAGCGCCTTCGGCTTAAGCGAGGACTTGAGCATCAGCCGGAAGGAAGCTCTGGAATATATCAACAAATACTTTGACACCTATCCGGGGGTAAAGACATTTCTGGACGAGCAGGTCCGGCTGGGCAAGGAGCAGGGCTATGTGACCACCATGTTCGGACGGCGGAGGCCCATTCCGGAGTTACGATCCGCCAACTTCATGCAGCGCTCCTTCGGCGAGCGGGTAGCCATGAATTCTCCGATCCAGGGAACGGCGGCGGATATCATGAAGCTGGCCATGATCGCGGTAGACCGGGAGCTGCGGGACCGGGGGATGGATTCCCGGATCGTGCTCCAGGTGCACGACGAGCTGCTGGTGGAGGCGAAGGAAAGCGAGGCCGCTCAGGTGACGGAGCTTTTGACGGAGCTGATGAAGAACGCGGCCCATCTGGACGTATGCCTGGAGGTAGAGGCTCACATGGGAGAAACCTGGCTGGACGCCAAGTAGGAGAGAAGGGCTTCAAGGATAGAAGCGTTTCCATATAGAAAAAGGGTTCAAAAGAGGAGGATACAGTTATGGAAAATCTGGCTTATTACAACGGAAGGATCGCTCCGATCGAGGAGATGATGGTCCCCATGAACGACCGGGTATGCTATTTCGGCGACGGCGTCTATGAGGCGACCATGGTGAACAACCACAAGATCTTTGCCTTAGACGATCATATCGAGCGCTTTTACAACAGCGCGGGACTGGTGCAGATCCACCTGCCCTTTACCAAGCAGGAGCTGGCGGATACGTTAAATGAGCTGGTGCAGAAGGTGGACGCGCCGGAGCAGATGCTCTACTGGCAGGCGACCCGGGGCACGGCTCCCAGGAACCACGTATTTCCCCAGAACGTTCCGGCGAACCTGTGGGTGACCATCAAGCCGATGAAGGTGAAGGACCAGAGCAAGCGGCTGAACCTGACCCATATCGAGGACACCCGGTTTTTGCACTGCAATATCAAGACCCTGAACCTGATGATCAACTGCATGGCGGCAAACCGGGCTGAGGAGATGGGATGCGACGAGAGCATTTTCCACCGGGGCGACGTGGTGACCGAGTGCGCCCACAGCAATGTGAGCATCTTAAAGGACGGCGTGTTCATCACCCATCCTACGGATCACTACATCCTGCCCGGCATTACCAGAAAGCACATCATCCAGATCTGCAAGGATCATGATATCCCGGTGGACGAGACGCCCTTTACCATGGACCAGCTGATGAACGCCGACGAGGTCCTGGTATCCAGCTCTACCCAGCTGTGCCGCGCCGCCGGTACCGTGGACGGCGTCCCGGTGGGCGGAAAAGCGCCGGAGCTGGTGAAGCTGATCCAGGATGCTTATATGGAGAAATTCCTGGGCGAGACGCGATAAACGCATGGAAAAAGCCGCCTGGAACAGGCGGCAGACGATACGGGATGGAGCCGTCGTTCGACGGTCCCAGTCACAGTGCGACCGGGACCGGCTCATCGATCCGCAGGCTGTCTTCCGTGACGATGCAGTCATAGGCCAGAACCTTTACGCCGTTTTCCGCGGCGTGGGCCAGGGCGTCGGCGAAGGCGGGATGGGTGGTCCGGTTGGGCTCGAACCGGCGGACGCCCTTCATGGCGATGACGAAGAGGACGTAGGCGCGGTACCCTTCTGCGGCGGCGTGCTCCAGCTCTTCTAAGTGCTTGACGCCCCGCTGGGTGGGCGCGTCGGGAAAACGGGCGACGCCGTCTTCTTCCAGGGTGACGCCCTTGACCTCCAGAAAAGCGGGAACCCCGTTTTCTTCAAAATACAGGTCAAAGCGGGAATTGCCGAAGGTGACCTCCCGCCGGGGCGCGTACCCTTGAGCGCAGAGCCATTCATAGGCCACCTGGTTGGGGGCCTGGGAGTCCATGTTGATCATGAGGTCTCCCCTGGGAGTGGGCTTGCGGACGCCGATCACAGAGTATTCGGTCTTCCGGCCCAGGCGCTCTGCCTCCGGATGGTACTGAAGATAGATATTTGCGCCGGGCGGCAGCAGTTCCTTGCAGCGCCCGGTGTTTTTTACATGGCATTTGACACGCTTTCCGTCCACGTCCGCCCAGGCGATGAACCGGTTGGGGCGGCTGTGGAAGACGGCAGGGATGATATGGTCGTATTGCATCGAAGGTCCTCCTGGCATGCTCTGTCCGGGTCCGGCCCGGCAGAGGGGATGATCCTGTCTCGCAGGATCCGGCTGTTTCAGAAAAATCTTGCCAGGTTCCCCCGCATTTGTCAAGCAGAAAATCATAGAGCCAACAAAACAAAAATCATAGAGCCAACAAAACCATAGCTCCTCCATCAGGAGGAGCAGGACGGTCTGGGAAAGGGAAAGGAGGGCGGAGCCTATGAGCGGACGATCTGATCATGGGACGGTTGACGCCGGACAACGATATACGGAGGATCAGACAGGGAGGAAGCGTCCCTGCATCCTGGTGAGTGCCTGCCTTTTAGGCGTTTCATGCCGGTACAACGGCAAAGGTGAGCTCCATGAGGGCGTGCTGCGCCTGGGACAGGAAGCCACCCTGATCCCGGTCTGCCCGGAGATCTACGGCGGCCTGGCTACGCCCCGGGATCCGGCGGAGCGGAAGGGAGATCAGGTCCTGACAGACAAAGGCGCGGACGTAACGGCCCAGTACCGGAAGGGGGCGGAGGCGGCTCTCCATCTGGCCCGGTTATCCGGCTGCTGCTGCGCGGTCTTAAAGGAGCGGAGCCCTTCCTGCGGCTGCGGCCAGATCTACGACGGCACCCACACCAGGACCCTGATCCCCGGCAGCGGGGTGACGGCAGAGCTGCTTTTGCAGCACGGGATCCCGGTATTTGGGGAGTCCGAGACAGAGCAGTGTCAGATATTGTATACGGAAAAATGCAAGATTGGGTAGAAGATATAAAAAAATTATGCTATACTGTGAACACTTGGACGAACCTGGCGGCCTTGCCATGCCTGCTTTTGGAAGATTTCGGAAGCTTTCGCAGGAGAAGGAAGATCTGGCCGGATTCTGCCACAGTGACCCAGACAGCTGGAAGATATGCGGGACACCGCAGGAAATGAGAGGTTTTAAGAATATGACGAATGCATCTTCAGGCAGCGTGACCAATCCCAGATTGATCCAGGCCATGCAGGCTTTGCTGAAAAATGATAACGTACACACCCGGAGCATGCTGGCTTCCGCCCTGATGGACGCGAAGCTGCTCTCCCCGATTTTAAAGCAGACGGTCCTGGCGGAGAAGAGCGGTCCCTCCACCCGGATCAAGTTCGAGGAGATCGAGAATACCGAGGGAGACCGGTACTATCTGGCGTTCACGGATATGGACGAGTATTCCAAATGGAACCAGGACGGCACCCACGATCAGGCGCTGATCATGACCATGGAGGAGTTCGGCCACATCCTGATCCGCCAGGTCAACGACTTAAAAGGCTTTGTGATCAATCCTTACGGAGAGAACGTAAGCATTTCCAAGGAGCTGCTGCTGTCCCTGTTAAAGCAGCGGGAGGCCCGGAACAACGAGAAGCGGGGGAGCTGACATGGTCATCGGACTGACCGGAGGCGTAGGCTCAGGGAAAAGCCGGATCCTGGAGCTTCTGGAGGAAGGATACGGCGCCCGGGTCATCCAGGCGGATCAGGTGGCCGCCAGGCTGGAGGAGCCGGGACAGCCGGGGCTTCTGGCCCTTGTGGAGGCGTTCGGCACCGGGATCCTGGACCAGGATGGGCGTTTGGACCGGAACGCTTTTGCGGCCCGCATCTTCACCGATGAGGAGGCATTAAAGCAGGTCAATGCCATCATCCATCCCCTGACCTGGAACGCCATCCAGGAGCAGATCCGGCGGGAGGCCCGGCCCCTCACCGTCGTGGAAGCGGCCCTCTTTCAGGAGGAGAGCCGCAGGTTCTGCGACCATCTGGTGTTCGTGGACGTCAGCCGGGAGAACCGGATCCTCCGCCTGATGGAAGGCCGGGGCTATACCAGGGAAAAGTGCCTGGATATCATGAACAATCAGCCGGACCGGGAGCGGTTCCTCGCCTTGTGCGATCACGTGATCGACAACAACGGCAGTCTGGAGGACACCCGCGCCCAGGTAGACCGGATGATGGAGGGATTTACCAATGAGACTCGTTAGCATTGCCAGCGGCAGCAGCGGAAACTGTATCTACATCGGTTCGGAGGATACCCATATCCTGGTGGACGCAGGCATCAGCAACAAGCGGATCGAGCAGGGACTGAACGCCATCGGCGTGACCGGCGGCGATCTGTCCGGGGTGGTCATCACCCACGAACACTCCGATCATATCAGGGGTCTGGGAGTCCTGGCCAGGAAGCACGGGGTCCCCATCTACGGCACCCGGGCGACGTTAGAGGAACTGGCCAAGTGTCCGGCTCTGGGAGAATATCCCAGGGAGCTTTTGCGCCCGGTCAGTCCGGACGCGGACTTTTCCATCGGGGATCTGGAGCTGCAGCCATTTTCCATCGATCACGATGCGGCGGACCCGGTGGCATACCGGGTGAAGCACGGCAGGAGATCCGTGGCTGTGGCGACGGACATGGGACATTTTAACCAGTACATCATCGATCATCTCCAGGGACTGGACGCGGTGCTGTTAGAGTCCAATCACGACGTGAACATGCTGGAGACCGGTCCCTACCCTTATTACTTAAAGCGGAGGATCCTAAGCGACCACGGCCACCTCTCCAATGAGAACGCCGGACGGCTGCTGAACCATATCCTCCACGATCATCTCAAGCAGATCCTGCTGGGCCATCTGAGCAAGGAGAACAACTATGAGCAGCTGGCCTATGAGACGGTGAAGCTGGAGATCGACCAGGGGGACGGGCCCTACCGGTCCGGGGATTTCCCCATTGAAGTGGCGAAGCGGGACGCCATGTCCCAGATCGTGGAGCTGTAGCGGCAGATCCGCGGCAGGAACATACCATAATAGACAAAGGAAACCAGGAAAGGCGGAGCAGCGATGAACAAAGTGATTATTACCGTAGTGGGAAAAGATACCGTAGGCATTATCGCAAAGGTATGTACGTATCTGGCAGAGAAGCAGGTCAACGTCATGGACATTTCCCAGACCATTGTCCAGGAATATTTTAACATGATGATGATCGTAGACATGGCAGGGGCCAACGCATCCTTTGACGAGATCGCTGCGGGCTTAGACGAGGTCGGCTATCAGATGGGCGTGGTAGTGAAGTGCCAGCGAGAAGAAATCTTTACGAAAATGCACCGGATCTAAGGACCGTAGGAAAACAGGAGATCAGTTATGCTGAATTTATTTGAAGTGATTGAAACCAACAATATGATCGAGCACGAAAAGCTGGACGTGCGTACCATTACCATGGGCATCAGCCTGTTAGACTGCTGCGACCCGGATCTGACCGCTCTGAATGAGAAGATCTACCAGAAGATCGTCACCCGGGCGAAGGATCTGGTGGCCACCGGCGACGCCATTGCCAGAGATTTCGGCGTGCCGATCGTGAACAAGCGGATCTCTGTGACCCCCATCGCGCTGGTGGGCGGCTGCGCCTGCAAATGTCCGGAGGATTTCGTGACCATTGCCCAGACCCTGGACCGGGCGGCCAGAGAGGTGGGCGTGAATTTCATCGGCGGCTATTCGGCGCTGGTGTCCAAGGGGATGACGGAGGCGGAGGAGAACCTGATCCGTTCCATTCCCCAGGCATTGGCCTGCACGGAGCGGGTGTGCAGCTCGGTCAATGTTGGCTCTACCAAGACCGGCCTGAACATGGACGCGGTGCGCCTGATGGGCGATATGGTGCTGGAGACGGCAAAGGCAACCAAGGATGCGGATTCTTTGGGCTGCGCCAAGCTGGTGGTGTTCTGCAACGCGCCCGATGACAACCCCTTTATGGCGGGGGCGTTCCACGGCGTGACCGAGGCTGACGCCATCATCAACGTAGGCGTCAGCGGTCCGGGGGTGGTGAAGGTGGCCCTGGAGAAAGCCAGAGGCGAGAACTTCGAGGTCCTGTGTGAGACGATCAAGCGGACGGCCTTTAAGATCACCCGGGTAGGCCAGCTGGTGGCCCAGGAGGCCAGCAAGCGGCTGGGCGTTCCCTTCGGCATCATCGACCTGTCCCTGGCCCCCACCCCGGCGGTAGGAGACAGCGTGGCGGAGATCCTGGAGGAGATCGGCTTAGAGCGGGTAGGCGCCCCGGGCACCACGGCGGCTCTGGCCATGTTAAACGACCAGGTGAAGAAGGGCGGCGTGATGGCTTCCTCCTATGTAGGCGGCTTAAGCGGCGCGTTCATCCCGGTCAGCGAGGATCAGGGGATGATCGACGCGGTGTCCGCCGGTGCCCTGACCCTGGAGAAGCTGGAAGCCATGACCTGCGTATGCTCCGTGGGACTGGATATGATCGCCATCCCAGGCGACACTCCGGCCACGACCATTGCCGGGATCATCGCCGATGAAGCGGCGATCGGCATGATCAACCAGAAGACCACGGCGGTCCGGGTGATCCCGGTGATCGGAAAGGGCGTGGGCGATACGGTAGAGTTCGGCGGCCTTTTAGGCTACGCCCCGGTGATGCCGGTGAACTCCTATTCCTGCGAGACCTTTGTGAACCGGGGTGGACGGATCCCGGCTCCGATCCACAGCTTCAAGAACTGATCTTAGAACAGAGACGGAGGATCCCATGAAGAACGAAAATTTAGACTCCATGCTGGAGACCTTTGCCAACGCCAGGTTAAAACAACTGATCTTAAGCAATCCGGTACAGAGTCGGGGGATCTCCCCGGCTCTGCCTGGTTTGGGCGGAGCGGGTGGAGCCGAGGCAGACAGAGCCGGAGGGGAAGAGGACCTGCAGAAGGTGCGGATCCGCCCGGTCCTGTTAAAGGGACAGCTCATGTTCCAGGCGGAGGAGCTGACAGAGAAGCAGGCATTCCACAAAAATCTCCGCCCGGAGGAGCTGCCGGACTATGTGAAAGGGATGATCCCGGCCCGCTTCCGCAACGGAGAAGTGATCTCCGAGCTGGGGAGCGCGGTGATCCTGGCCAGCAAGAAGGGGGCGGTGACGGTAAAGTGCAGACGCAGCCCGGAGGCCCTGTCCGCGGCTTCAGGAGTGATGGCAGGAGCGGCCCCAGGAACTGCGCAGGCGGACCTGTCCGCGGCCTTGTCCCACAACCGCAAGAAGCGATATCTGCTGGAGGAGGGGAAGGCGGTGCCTTTCCTGGTGGACCTGGGGGTCATGACGGCGGAGGGGACGGTGGTCCGCACCCGCTATGATAAGTTCCGCCAGATCAACCGGTTCCTGGAATTCATCGAGGACATCCTGCCGAACCTGGATAAGGGGCGGGAGACGACCATCATCGATTTTGGCTGCGGGAAATCCTACCTGACCTTTGCCATGTACCATTATCTCCATGAGCTGAAGGGCTATCCGGTGCGGATCATCGGTCTGGATCTGAAAAAGGACGTGATCCGCCGCTGCGAGCTGCTGGCCCGGCAGTACGGCTATGAGCAGCTGCATTTTTATCACGGGGATATCGCCAGCTACGACGGCGTGGAACAGGTAGACATGGTGGTGACCCTGCACGCCTGTGATACGGCCACGGACTACGCCCTGGAAAAGGCGGTCCGCTGGGGGGCGAAGGTGATCCTGTCCGTCCCCTGCTGTCAGCACGAGCTGAACAAGCAGATGAAGAACGAGCTGTTAAAGCCGGTGCTCCAGTACGGCCTGATCAAGGAGCGGATGGCCGCCCTGTACACCGACGCCCTGCGGGCAGAGCTTTTGGAAAATCAAGGCTACCGCACCCAGATCCTGGAGTTCATCGACATGGAGCATACGCCCAAGAACATCCTGATCCGGGCGGTCTATGATGGGAAGAAAAAGAGGAATGAGGAAGAAATCCGGAAAATCCTGTCGTTTTTGGGGGTGGAGCCTACGCTGGCGGGGCTGCTGTGGAGGTAGGACGGATCCATTTCTATTATGAACATCGTGTTTTTCAGCATGCAGGACAGAATGCTTTTAAGCAATCTGATGTGATGGAATACTTAGGCTGTTCCAAATCAAAAGTGGGTAATGTCATGAATGCGATGAGAGAAGCTGGTGTAATAAAAAAAGTGGCGGGCATGGGCCTTGGGAAATACCAGTTCATCTGAAAGCAAAATTTTGACATATGTCTGTTTCGCTAGATTCGCTGTAGAAAGGTCAATGCACTGTAGTTCCTGCCGGGGTATCCCGATGTAAACAATACGCATAGTAGTTACCGATCGGCGACCAGGCGTATCCCCCCCGGCCGTCACCCATCAAAGCGGATAACAGACCGGGTAAACTCATTTTTCATG
Source organism: Candidatus Ventrimonas merdavium (assembly GCA_018715565.1). Taxonomy (GTDB): domain Bacteria; phylum Bacillota; class Clostridia; order Lachnospirales; family Lachnospiraceae; genus Brotaphodocola; species Brotaphodocola merdavium. The sequence goes on along the minus strand of DVLJ01000173.1, from coordinate 3,530 downwards.
ACGCGTCCTTTCTGGAACACCAGGGACTGATACAGGTGGGCGGCGTAGAAATCCTGCTGGAGGAGTTCCCAGGCAAAAGGAGATAAAACCCGGTCGGCGCCTGCGGTCTTTGTCACCAGGGGCAGGCTGCTGCGGCGCTTCATGGCGGACAGCAGGGGCGCTGCGCTTTTGCGGAAGCCCAGGATCCGGGCGTAGGGGGCATAGCCTTCCTGCCGGGCCAGGGCGGTCTGCTCTCCGGTGATGCCCAGGACCAGGTGGAGCAGGGCGCGGCTGATCCGGGTGTAGGTGTACTGCCTGGTCTTTAACTGGGCGATGCGGCCGGAAAAGGTCTCCGGCTGGAGGGCCAGCCGGGTCAGCCGGGCGGCCAGCTCCGGGGAGAACCCTTCAAACCGGCACAGATCCTCCTTCCCATGCAGCGCGGCCAACAGCCGGGCCTGGAGGAGAGAGGACAGATCGTCTGCAAACAGGGGCGCGGAAAGCGCCCCTTCTTTTATGAGCACAGATAGGGCTTCCGGTGGGATCTGTCCGGCCAGCCGGTCCAGGAGTCCGACCTCCGCCCCTCGTCCCGCCGAACCCAGGCTGGAGCCTCGGCTGGATCCCTGGATAGAGTCCTGAGTGGATTTCTGGATAGAGTCCTGGCTGGATCCCTGGACAGAGTCCTGGACGGATCCCTGGACGGCCCCCCGGATCGCCTGGCGCAGGGCGGAGGCGGAGGCAAACCGGCGGTCCTCCGGCAGTTGGTCTTCATGGTAGCCCTGTCCTTCCCGGCGGATGGGGATTGGTTCTAAGGAACTGCCCTGCCGCAGGATCGCTTTTAGATATTCCACCGCCAGGATGTTGTTTGGCGTGGAGAGAAGGCTGTCCCAGTCTGCTTCAGACTGTTTTTTGAAAGCAGAAGTGGCTGCCGTCTGTCCCGGCGCTGCTGTCTGTCCCGGCGCTGCCGTCTGTTCCGGCATTGCTGCCTGCCCAGGCGCCGCTGTCTGGAGGACCGGAGGTTCCGCAGCGTCCGCGGCTTTCGGCGTCAACGCTAGGGCCAGGGCCTCTGCCCGGGCCGCCGGGTAGGACATGCCGGACTTTAACCGTTCCCGCAGGGCGGCCTGGAATGCTTCCGGCTCCTGGGCCAGGACCGCCGCCGCCTCTGCCAGCAGGCTGGGATCTGCCGTCTCGCATCCGAAGCAGAGCCCGTCCACCACCCCGATCCCGGAGAGCAGGGCCACGCCGCAGGCGGCAAAATCCTCGGCGCTGGCGCAGGCGAACACAGAGGGGATCTCCAGCACCACGTCCGCCCCTGCGGATAAAGCCATGGCAGTCCGGGTATATTTATCAAAGACGGCGGGCTCTCCCCGCTGGACAAAGCCGCCGCTCATGGCGATCACCAAAAAGTCCGCGCCGGCCTCCTGCCGGGCTTTGGCGAACTGATAGGCGTGTCCGTTGTGGAACGGATTGTATTCTGCGATGATCCCTACGGTCTTCATGAGCGCTCTCCTTTCTTTTACGGCTATTATACTGGGATTTTGCCTGAGCGTAAAGGCAAACGGGATGATTGTTCCATAAAAAGTGCAAATTTCTGGGGATGAAATACTTGAAAAAATTGGACAAACAACATAAAATATAGTTAGAATCAATGTTTATGCGTCCTGATTCAATGCAGAAAGAATAGGAGAGAACGAATATGAAATTCATGGTTGAAACATCCGCACGTCACGTACATGTTAGTCCGGCTGACCTGGCCACGTTATTTGGCGAGGGGTATGAGCTGACCTGGAAGAAAGACTTATCCCAGCCCGGACAGTTTGCCTGCGAGGAGAGAGTGACCGTCGTAGGACCGAAGAAGGAACTGAAGGGCGTTTCCATTTTAGGACCCTGCAGAAAGCAGACGCAGGTAGAGCTGTCCCTGACCGACGCACGCTCCATCGGCTGCGCCGCTCCGATCCGGGAGTCCGGCGACCTGGCTGGCAGCGGCCCCTGCAAGATCATCGGACCGAAGGGCGAGATCGAGATCTCCGAGGGTGTGATCGCTGCGAAGCGCCACATCCATGCGACCCCGGCTGACGCAGAGGCTCTGGGAGTACAGAACGGTGATATCGTATCCGTGAAGATCGACACTGACGGCAGGAGCCTGGTATTCGGCGACGTTGTAGTTCGCGTGAGCGACTCCTACGCCCTGGCGATGCACATCGACACCGACGAGTCCAACGCGGCTGGCTGCGGCAGAGAAGTATACGGCGAGATCGTAAAGTAAGACCGGGAAGGGTAGTAATAAAGCAAAGGTAAGGAGAAGAGATACACTATGAAGATTTTGGTTATCAACTGCGGCAGTTCCTCCCTGAAGTATCAGCTGATCGATATGGCTGACGAGAGCGTGATCGCAAAAGGTCTGTGCGAGCGTATCGGCATCGAGGGTTCTAAGCTGACCCATCAGCCGGCAGGCAAGGACAAGGTAGAGATCGAGAAGGCGATGCCGAACCACCAGGTTGCCATCGAGATGGTCATGGAGGCGCTCCAGGATCCGGCTCACGGCGTGATCGCCAGCACCGATGAGATCTCCGCGATCGGCCACCGGGTACTCCACGGCGGCAAGGTCTACAGCGAGTCGATCGTAGTAGACGAGGATGTAAAGCGGGTGATCCGTGAGTGCTTCGACTTAGGACCGCTGCACAACCCGGCGAACCTGATGGGGATCGAGGCATGCGAGGCAGCGATGCCCGGCAAGCCTAACGTAGCCGTATGGGATACCGGCTTCGGTATGGCCATGCCGGAGAAGGCTTACATGTACGCCATCCCTCATGAGTATTATGAGAAATATAGTATCCGCCGCTACGGCTTCCACGGCACCAGCCACATGTTCGTATCCGGCGAGGCGATCAAGTTCGGCGGACTGGATCCGGAGAACGCGAAAGTCATCGTTTGCCATCTGGGCAACGGCGCCAGCGTTTCCGCTTCCATCGGCGGCAAGTGCGTGGACACCAGCATGGGCCTGACTCCTCTGGAGGGCCTGATCATGGGCACCAGAAGCGGCGACATCGATCCGGCTGTAGTGCAGTTCATCTGCAACAAAGAGGGCAAGGACGTCAACGAGGTGCTGAACATCCTGAACAAGAAGTCTGGTGTTCTGGGCATGAGCGGCGGCGTTTCCAGCGATTTCCGCGACATTGAGAAAGCCAAGGCAGATGGCAATCATCTGGCAGAGGTAGCGCTGGATGCGTTCATCTACCGGGTAGCAAAATACATCGGCGCTTACACCGCAGCCATGAACGGCGTGGATGCCATCGCATTTACCGCAGGCGTAGGTGAGAATGACAAGGCCGGCAGAAAGGCGATCTGCAGTTACTTAGGTTACCTGGGCGTGAAGATCGATGACGAGGCCAACGACGTAAGAGGCAAGGCAGCCGTGATCTCCGCACCGGATTCCAAGGTGAAGGTGATGCTGATCCCGACCAACGAGGAGCTGGCGATCGCAAGAGAGACCAAGAGACTGATCTAAGTTTCCTGTATCTGGGGAATAGGATTTTACCGGGGCTGCCGCCGGG
>DVLJ01000172.1 GCA_018715565.1 Candidatus Ventrimonas merdavium | reverse complement strand
ATGCAGCAGGGCGTGATCGACGGCGCAGAGAACAATATCACCGCTATGAGAGACCACAGCGATGTGACCCAGTATTATTCCTTTGACGAGCATACCCGGATCCCGGACGTGATTGTTCTTTCCACCAAGGTATGGAACCAGATGAGCGACAACCAGAAGCAGATCATGCAGGAGACGGCTGCCGCAGCCACCGAGGAGTACAAGACCCGCTGGGCGGAATTCGAGGAAGAAGTACGGACCGCGGCAGAGGGCAACGGCGTAACCTTCGTTGAGGATGTGGATATGGCCGCGTTCCAGGAGGCCTGCCAGCCGATCTATGACAACCTGAAGGCAGAGAATCCGGATATCTACACCTATGTAGAGCGGATCCAGGCTGAGGCTGAATAAACGGAAGCTGGGAAGTAAGGTACATCTATAAAGGAGATGAGAATTTGAAAAAGTTTGATAAGGTTCTGGATACGGTAATGCGCTTTATCATGGCCCTGGCCATGTTCGCGCTCCTGGCCGGGGGTACCTGGCAGATCTTCACCCGTTGGGTCCTGAGAAATCCGTCCACCTTTACGGATGAGTTTCTCCGTTACGTGCTGATCTGGGCGTCCATGCTGGGCTCCGCCTACTGCTTCTATAAGGACGAGCATCTGGCTCTGGACCTGGTAAAGGACCGGGTAAAGGGCGGCGTGCGCACAGCGCTTCTGATCTTCATCGAGGCGGCGATCCTGTTCTTCGTATGCTACGTATTCATCTACGGCGGCATGCAGTTAGCCATGAACGCGACCAATAAGTCCTCGGTTATGCGGATCCCCTTTAAACTGCTGTATGCGTGTCTCCCGATCTCCGGCATCTTCATCGTGATCGCCCGGGTGATCAAATACGCGCAGATGCTCATTGACCGGAAAGGAGGAAAGTAAGCATGGTTGTACAGGCTACCTTGATGTTATTTGGTTCCTTTTTCGTAATGCTGTTCGCAGGCGTGCCGATCTCCGCCGGCATTGGCATTGCGTCCATCATCACCGCCATCATGAGCGGCATGGACGGCAATATCTTTGCCCTGACCGCAGCCCAGAGATGCTTCTCCGGCTGCGACTCCTTCTCCCTGCTGGCTCTGCCGTTCTTCTCCTTAGGCGGCAATGTCATGAATAAGGGCGGTATCGCAAAACGTCTGGTGCGTCTGGCCCGTCTGCTGGTGGGCTGGGTGCCCGGTTATCTGGCGGCTACCAACGTACTGGCGAACATGTTCTTCGGCGCAGTAAGCGGATCCTCCGTTGCGGCCACCTCCGCTATGGGTTCCATCATGAGCCCGCTGGAGCTGGACGAAGGCTATGATCCCAACTACTCTGCGGCAGTAAACATCTGTTCCGCACCGACGGGCATCCTGATCCCGCCGTCCGGTCCGTTGATCCTGTACTCCATCACCGCAGGCGGCGTGTCCGTAGCGGCTCTGTTCATGGGCGGCTATCTGACCGGTATCCTGCTGGGCGTCGCAGTAGCGGCTCTGGCTATCTATCTGGCAGTGAAGAAAGGCTATAAGGCTTCCGCAGTGAAAGAGGAAGATCCGGCCTGGAAGATCGTATTAGAAGCAGTGCCTTCCCTGCTGGCAGTCATCATCGTTATGGGCGGTATCCTGGCGGGTATCTTCACAGCGACCGAGGCCGGCGTGGTAATGTGCCTGTACTGTACGGTGCTGGCTGTCATTTACCGGGAGATGAGCTTTAAGACCTTCTATGACCTGCTGGCTGATACCATGAAGAGCTCCGCGACCATCCTGTTCCTGATCGCGGCCTCCTCCATCATGTCCTACGTGATGTCCTACTCCGGCATCCCGGCAGCCATCAGTACGGGCTTGATGAGCATTTCCAATAACCGCTATGTGATCATCCTGATCATGAACGTATTCCTGCTGATCATGGGTATGTTCCTGGATCTGACCCCGGCGGTGCTGATCTTTACGCCGATCTTCCTGCCGATCGCTACCAGCGTAGGCATGAGCCCGGTACACTTCGGCTTAATGCTGATCACGAACCTGGGTATCGGTTCCGTAACGCCTCCGGTAGGCTCCTGCCTGTTCGTAGGCTGCGGCGTCGGCCATGTAAAGATCGAGGGCGTTACCAAGTACATCGTGCCGATCTTCGGCGCGATGGTGATCGCTCTGTTCTTGATCAGCTTTATCCCGGCGATCCCGCTGCTGGTACCGTACCTGTGCGGTCTGGTCCCCAGCATGTGGTGGTAATGCAGGGCGGATTCATGATATAATGGATGTCAGCGGCCCGGAGCCTATGCGGACAGAGCGCGCAGGCTCCGGGCAGGGCTAATAACCTGAGAACGGAGATGGAGAATGGATATTTGTACGCAATTTATGGGTTTAGAACCGATCGGCAGTCAGTGGCTGGTCCATACCAACTGCGCCGATATCAAGATCATTTTTGTAACCGATGAGATCGTACGGATCCGGACTTCCTTTGACAAGGAGTTTGCAGAGGAGTCCTATGTACTGATGACCACGGCTTGGGAAGACCGCCTGGACCCGCTTTTTGAGGGGGAGCGGACCCGGGTGGAGCCGGTAAAGCCCGCAGTGGAGGAGACCGAGACGGAGATCGTCTTTGACACAGGAAAGGTCCGCCTGGTCCTGACCAAGGATCCCATTGGATTTGACCTGTATGACGGGGATGGGGCGCTGCTGTACAGCGACCTCCACGGCAATCCCGTTTCCCTGGATTCCAACCGCCGGGTGACCCATTATTCCTGCATGGAGGAGGACGACTGCTTCTACGGCTTCGGCGAGAAGGCTGGCGTGCTCAACAAGAACAAGATGTTCCTGCGGGAGCGGGCGACGGACGCCATGGGCTACGACGCGGAGAAGATGGATACGCTGTACAAGCATATCCCGTTCTATATCCGCTTAAACCGTGACACCCAGAAAGCAGTGGGAGTATTTTACCATAACTTTTACGAGTCCTGCTTCAATATGGGCTGTGAAAAGAGCAACTACTGGCACCGCTATACCTACTGGCAGGCAGACGGCGGGGATATCGATCTGTTCCTGTTAGGCGGCGGCACGATCCGGCGGATCGTGGATAACTACACGCTGCTGACGGGACGTCCGATTCTGCTCCCGAAGCGGGCCATCGGCTACCAGGGCAGCTCCATGTACTATCCGGAGCTGGAAAAGGACAGCGACGACGCGGTGCTGGGCTTTATCGATACCATCCGGGAGGAAGGCTTCCCCATCGACGGGTTCCACCTTTCCTCCGGATACACCAGCGTAGGGAACAAGCGGTGCGTGTTCACCTGGAATACCACCCGTTTTAAAGATCCGTCCGCTTACTTCCATGCCATGCAGGATAAGGGCGCGGAGAACGTTCCCAATATCAAGCCGGGCATCCTGTTATGCCATCCCTGGTTTGAAGAATTCTTGAGCAAGGACGTGTTCGTGAAGGACAGCAAGAACCCGGACCAGTATGCCGTAGGCAGCTGGTGGGGCGGCCCCGGCGCGTTCTGGGATTTCACCAAGCCGGAAGCCCGGGAGGCCTGGAAGAGCTACGTGATCAAGAGCCTGATCTCTGTGGGGACCAATTCCATCTGGAATGATAACTGTGAGTATGACAGCCTGCTGGATAAGGACGTGATCGTAGACTTTGACGGCAAGGGCGGCACCATCGGCGCATTGAAGCCGCTGATGAGCACCCTGATGTGCAAGCTGAGCAACGATGCGGTGAAGGAGCATGACGCCGACGCCCGTCCCTATTCCGTGTGCCGCAGCGGCAGCAGCGGTATCCAGCGGTATGCTCAGACCTGGTGCGGCGACAACTACACCAGCTGGAATACCTTAAAGTACAACATCCCGATCATCACCGGGATGGGACTTTCCGGACAGCCCAACGAAGGCGCGGATATCGGCGGCTTTGCCGGTCCGGCCCCGGAGGAGGAGCTGTTCGTGCGGTGGGTGCAGCAGGGCATTTTCCAGGCCCGGTTCTCCATCCACTCGGCCAGCAATGACAATACGGTGACGGAGCCGTGGATGTTCCAGAACAGCACGGAGCTGATCCGCAGCGCGATCCTGCTGCGCTACCGGATGGCGCCCTATCTGTACTCCTGCGAGTATGAGGCGACCCAGACCGGCGCGCCGATCATGCGGGCTCTGGTATATGAATTCCAGGATGATAAGAACACCTATGACAACAGCTTTGATTTCCTGTTCGGCAGAAGCCTGCTGGTGGCCAACGTCATCGAAAAGGGCGCCAAGAGCCGTGAGGTCTACCTGCCTGCCGGGTGCAAGTGGTATGATATGAATGACAATTACCGCTGCTACGAGGGCGGCCAGACCATCCAGGTGCCGGTTGCCATGGAGACGATCCCCATGTTCCTGCGGGAAGGCGGGATCCTGGTGATGGCGGATAATCAGCTGATGAACATGGAAAAAGACTGTGTGAAGGATCTTCACCTGATCGTAGCCCCGGCGGCGGAGGGATCGCAGTTTGTGATGTACGACGACGACGGAAGGACGAACGATTATCAGAAGGGCCTTTACCGGGAGACCAAGATCCAGGTCAGCGGGACCGACGTGGTGAACGTTGCGTTTACCGGCGAGGGTTCCTATCCGGATACGGTAGAAACTGTTCTGGTAGAGATGATCCGCAAGGACAGAAGCCCGTTCTGGGTGACCCTGGGCGGAGAGAAGCTGGAACATTTCTTGAACCGCAGAAAGTTTGAGGCGGCCGACGCCGGATGGTATTACAGCCAGACCAAGAAAGCAGTTCTGGTGAAATATCCAAATCCGAAGGAGAACTCCCAGTTGGTTGTTTCCTTTGAAGATTTTGACTTGATCGGAATGTAATGTGAGATCGGGACTGCTGCAAAAAGCATAAGCACTGTTGATATGCTCCTTGCAGCGGTCCCTTTTTATCAATTTTTGATGAATGGAGAGAAAAGATGCTGTTAAGAGAATTGAGATCCATCGAAAAGACAGAGAATGGCTATCTGCTGCACGGCGACGCGGCGGATGTGATGCTGGTGTTTATGACCGACGATATCATCCGGGTGCGGGTGAGCTTTAACCGGGAGTTTAAGGAGGAGTCTTATACCCTGGTGACTACCGCGTGGCCGGACCGGATGGACGATCTGCTGAAGGACGAGCGGACCCGGATCCAGGCGCTGGATGTTCCCTGCCAGGAGGAGGCGGACAAGCTGGTATTTTCCACGGGGACCTGTACCTTGGAGATCCGGAAAAAGCCCTTTGCCCTGACCTTAAAGACCCTGGACGGGACGATCGTCTACCAGGATCTGAAGGAGCGGGCCTTCGAGGAGGACCAGCTGGGACGGTTAAGCCACTATTCCAAGATCGATCCGGCTTATGACCATTTTTACGGCTTTGGTGAAAAGACCGGCCATTTAGACAAGAAGGGCCGACGCCTGCGGATGTCGCCCAAGGACGCCATCGGCCACGACCCGGAGCACGGGGATCCCATGTACAAGCATATCCCGTTCTATATCCGGATCAATGAAAAGACCTCTTACGCCCTGGGATTGTTCTATCACAATTCCTATGACAGCGTATTCGATATGGGGCAGGAGATCTCCGGATATTGGGACCGGTACTGCTATTATCAGACCGACGGCGGCGACCTGGACCTGTTCCTGATCAACGGACCGGAGCTTCCGGCTGTGCTGGACCGCTATACGATGCTGACCGGACGCTGCGCCCTGCCGACGAAGCAGTCTCTGGGCTACTGTGCGTCTACGATGTACTACGCGGAGCTGGAGAAGGACTGCGACCAGGAGATCTACAAGGTCATTGACAAGCATGAGAAGGAAGGCGTGCTGATCGACAACTTCTGGCTGGCTTCCGGTTATTCCAGCGGGGAGGAGGACAACCTGCGCTATGTGTTCAACTGGAACCACCGCAGATTCCCGGATCCCAGGGCATTCTTTGAGAACATGAACGCCAGGGGCATTAACGTGATCCCCAACTTAAAGCCGGGTATCTTAAAGCATCACCCGTACATGGATCTGTTTGAGAAGAACGACGTGTTCATCAAGAATCCAGGCGGCGAAGGCGATTATTACGGAAGATGGTGGGGCGGCGAAGGCCGGTTCGTAGACTTTACCAGCCCCAAGGGCCGGGAGACCTGGAAGCAGCTGCTGGAAGAGCAGATCCTGCGGATGGGCACCAAGACCGTGTGGAACGACAACTGTGAGATGGACGGCGTGGAGGACCGCAACGCCTACTGTGATTTTGAGGGCGAAGGCGGGACCATGGCGGAGTTGAAGATCCTCCACTCCAACATGATGGCATTCCTGGCGAAGGAAGCCATTGCCGACGTGTATCCGGGAGAGCGGCCCTACATCATCAACCGGGCCGGCTATGCGGGGATCCAGCGGTATGCCCAGGTATGGGGCGGCGACAACCTGACCGACTGGCGGACGGTGAAATTCAACATCGCCACCATCATGGGCATGGGCTTGTCCGGCTGCGCCAACATGGGCTGCGACATCGGCGGCTTTGCCGGCGGAGCGCCGGAGGGGGAGCTGCTGCTGCGCTGGATCCAGAGCGGCATCTTCCAGCCCCGCTTCTGCCTGAACTCGGCTAATAATGACAATACGGTGACCCAGCCCTGGATGTATGAGGAGAACCGGGAGTATGTGAGAGAGGCGTATGCCCAGCGTTACCGGATGCTGCCGTATCTGTACAGCCTGATGTATGAGGCCAACCAGAACGGTATGCCGGCGATGCGCCCGCTGTTCTTAGAGTTCCCCAATGATCCGGCCTGCTACCGTGACGAGAACCTGACCTTTATGTACGGCAGCAGCGTGCTGGTGGCCAACGTGGTAGAGCCGGGGGCTAAGACCCGCCGCATCTACCTGCCTGCCGGCAGCCGGTGGTTCGACATGAACGACAATCTGAAGGAATATGCAGGCGGCCAGACGATCGAGATTCCGGTGGATCTGGGCAGCATCCCCATGTTCCTGCGGGGAACGGCCATCTATGTGACCAGCGAGGACGTGAAGCACATCCTGGCAGACACCATGCGCCAGGCAGATTTCCTGATCAGCGCGGACACCGACGCCAGCTTTGTGATGTACGACGACGACGGACATACGGAGGACTACAAGAACGGCGTATACGCCAAGACCAACATTACCGTGAAGGCGGGAGACCGGACCGTGATCCGGTTCAACACCGAGGGAAGCTATGAGAGTCCCCTGGAGCGGGCGACCATCAAGCTGGTGAGCAAGGCCAAGGGCGCATTCTGGGTAACGGTTGACGGAAACGAGATCCCGCGGTATATTGTGAGAGACGGCTGGGAGGAAGCAGAGACCGGCTGGTATTACCATCTGTCTGACCGGACCATCTGGGTGAAGTATGAGATCCCGGCGAAGAAGGACTACGAGGTGGTCATTTCCACGGAGAAGTTCGATCTGATCGGAATGGTCGAGGAATAAGGCGATAAACAATAAGAAGAATTAAAGGAGCAGCGATATGAAACCCGGCAATATGGATCTAACCCAGGGCAGGCCGCTGACGCAGATCCTGCTGTTCGCGGTCCCCCTGGTGCTGGGGACCGTGTTCCAGCAGCTGTACAGCTTTGTGGATACGGTCCTGGTAGGACGGCTGATCAGCGTATCGGCTTTGGCGGCGGTGGGGACCACCTATTCTCTGAACTTTTTGATCCTGGGATTTGTCCAGGGGCTCTGCGTAGGCTTCGGCATCCTGCTGGCCCAGAGCTTCGGGGCCCAGGACCGGGAGGGTCTGCAGCGGTATTTTCTCAGCGGGTGCGTTCTGGCTGTGGTCTTCAGCGTGATCCTGACGGTGATCACCGTGCTGACGGCGGAGCCGCTGCTCCGCCTGATCCAGACGCCGGAGGACATCCTGGGGATGGCGGCAGACTATATCCGCGTCATCTTTTTGGGCATCCCGGCGTCGATGCTGTACAATTATTCTGCCGGAGCCCTGCGGGCGGTGGGGGATTCCCGCCATCCGTTTTATTTCCTGCTGTTTTCCTGTGTGCTGAACATCGTGCTGGACTATGTGTTCATCGTGCCTCTTGGCGGAGGCGTGGCGGGGGCGGCCTGGGCGACGGTGCTCAGCCAGCTGATCAGCGGGCTTCTGAACCTGTACTGGCTGCTGGGACGGATCCGGATCTTAAAGGACCGCCGCCAGGGGATCGCGGTATCTGCCCAGCATATGAAGCGGCTGTGCGTGGTGGGACTGCCGATGGGCTTTGAGTATTCGGTGTCCGCCATCGGCGCGGTGGTGATGCAGGGGGCGATCAACAGCCTGGGGAGCGTGGCTGTGGCGGCGCAGACCGCGGGAGAGAAGATCCGGCAGATGTTCACCCTGCCGATGGAAAGCGTGGGGATGGCGATGGCTACCTACGTGGGACAGAACTATGGGGCTAAGCGGATCGACCGGATCCGTCAGGGCATCCGCAGCGGCTTGACGATCCAGTATATCTACTGCGTGGCAGCCTGGCTGGCGATCTTCCTGCTGAAGCGGCCTTGCGTGGGGCTGGTGCTGGGAGAGACCACGGGCGCGGTGGCAGAAGGGGCGGTGCAGTACCTGTCCATCATGAGCGTCCTGTTCTTCATCCACGGTTCTCTGATGATCATGCGCAATACCCTCCAGGGGCTGGGCTACAGCCTGCAGGCAGTGGTATCCGGCGTGGGTGAGCTGCTGGGGCGCAGTCTGGGCGGCTGGCTGGCAGTGGCCGGCTTCGGATTCCCGGCGATCTGTCTGTCGAACCCGATGGCATGGCTGTTCGCGCTGATCTACTGTACGGTGATGGTGCGATACTATCTGAAGAAGACGGACGGCGGAGCAGAGTAAGAGAAACCAAAGAAAAAGATAAAGAAAAGCAGATGAAGAAGGCAAGGGGCTGTCGGTTAATACCGCTTTTTAATCCCTAACATGCAGGGAAGAGACAATCCCAGAGAATTCGTGTTTTTTCAACCCGAATTCTCTGCCGGATTGTCTCTTCCTCTTTGTCTTCTCCTGATTTTAGGGCGCAAAATCCCCTTGTTTGGATTTTGCGGAGCGCTCCATCTGCTAAGCGGTTTTCTGCTCTTTTCTCCCTTCAAATTTTTCGATCTCATGGTGCAAAAAACGATGGTATTTCATCACATTTCTGCCAATCGCATACAGCATGAATTCTTTATATACTTTCTCCTCTGACCGGTAGTTAAAACGCCGGAAGCATTCATTCTCCTTGATGTCTCCAAAGTGTCCCTCCGTCTGGATCGAACGGATCTGGCGTTTCAGGATCCCTTCCTCACTCTGGATATTCCTATTGGATTCTTCCTTTAACCCTTCCCACCGCTCATTGATCTTCATCACTTTATTCCGGTCAGGGTTCTTCTCCTTATTGTATTTATAAAGGCATTGAGATTTGTGCTCACAGCCACTGCAGTCTGCACAGCCGTAGACCTCCACTGTTTGAGTATATCCGTCCTGCTCTTTGCTTTCTGTCCGGATATGGCGCAGCTCCCTCCCGTCATGGCAGATATAATAATGCTCATCTTCAAAGACCGCGTATGTCATGTTGTAATATTTCCCAATGTCTTCTTTGTAGGCCCGTGTCTTCCGTTTTTCATGATCCTGGAGTTTGATAAAACTTTGGATCCTGTTCTCTTTCAGATACAGCAGGTTCTTTTCGCTGCAGTAGCCGCTGTCAGCTGTTACTGTTTCCAGACGATTTCCAAACACTTTCCTGTGCTTTTCCAGAACAGGGATCAGCGTATGATAGTCTGTCCTGTCATTGCTTACATATCCGTGGACGATAAAGTAATTCTCTACCGCGATCTGGACATTATATGCCGGTTTTAACTGCCCGTTCAGCATGTGGTCTTCTTTCATCCGCATGAAGGTGGCTTCCAGGTCTGTTTTGGAATAGCTATTGCGGTCTTTCCCCATGATCTCAAAACATTCCTTATACTCCATCAGGCGGGTCCCGCATTCTTCCAGTTCCTCGTAAAGCTTCTGGATCTCCGGCTTATGTTTCCCTTTCCCGTAAACGAATTCCATTCCTTCCTCCTGTGCGATCCGCATCAGGTTTTTCTGCAGCTTCACGATCTCAAGGGGAGAGCAGTTATCAATCTCTATAACCGTATTGTTGGAGATCTTTTTATGCTTTGTCAGTTTCCTTTTTCTGTTTTCCGCAATGGTTTTACGGACTTTATCCATGCCCTCGATCACAAACATCCGGGCATCCCCAAGGTCGTATTTGGGACCATACCCATTTTCAAGCAGAAAGGTATTATACTTTGTATAAAGGGCATCTATGGTATCCAGCAGACCCGCAAGATGATAGTTCAGACTGCCCCTCCAGACAAATGTATACCGGTTTGCGTTTGCTTCGATCTTTGTTCCGTCAATGTAAAGTTCTTTCAGGGAGATAAGCCCTTCCTTCTCCAGACGGCGCATGAACTGATAATTCAGTTCATCCAGGACTTCACCGGTCAGTCTTTTTCCTTTAAAATCATAAAAAGCGTCCCTTTTTGGCTTCTGCCCTTTGGTCAGCCAGATAAAGGCGAGATCTCTCTGGCACAAGTCTACAATGCGGTCAACAGCCCGGCCCCCGCGCATGTTTGCGTAGGTAACAACAGCATACAGCATGATTGGATTGTACCCGGTTCTTCCCTTATC
>DVLJ01000171.1 GCA_018715565.1 Candidatus Ventrimonas merdavium | reverse complement strand
GACGCAAACTCATTAGACATGGCTTTGGTCAGCCCCAGGATCCCATGCTTGGAACAGGTATATCCGCTGACATTCATACCTCCAAAAACAGAAAATAGGGACGCTGTATTCACAATCTTGCCTCGGATATGCCTTTCCCGAAAATGACAGGCTGCTTTCTGAGACAGATAATAAGCCGCCCGCAGATTGACCGCCATGATCTTATCAAAGGCCTCCATCGGATACTCATAGGCAGAAGCACGAAACTGCATGCCTGCGTTGTTGCACAAGATCTCCACCGCCTCCGTTCCTTCCAGCGCCTGGTCCCATGCCCGGTCGATCGAAGCCGTATCAGCAAGGTCCACAGAAATACAGGTACACTTGCGCCCAAGCGTCTCCACCTTTGCCGCAGTTTCTTCCAGGCTGGCAATATCAAATGCAATGATATCCGCTCCGGCCTTTGCCAGCCCTGCGGCAATTCCCTGCCCGATCCCAGTGGCGCATCCTGTGACTACGGCTGTTTTCCCTTTTAAAGAGAACATCTCGTTCACTCTATCACCTCTCCTTCTTATGAAAACGGTTTCTTGCAATTTCATGTATATATTATCCCATGAAAACGGTTTTGTCAACTATCTTTTGTTTAATTTTTACATAAAACAGCACAGAGGCAGAGAACCTTGAATGCTTCTTTTCAAAGTTCTCTGCCTCTGTGATCAACATCTGATGGGATTTTATCCAGGCTCACACCTGCCCTTACTTTCCTGCCGTTCTATCCCATATTTTCCCCATTCCGGATCTCCGCCAAAAACGCCTCCCCATACTTCTCCAGCTTATGCTGCCCAACCCCTGACACCTCCAGCATCGCCGCCTGGTCCTTAGGCCGCATCCGGCACAGATAGATCAGGGTCTTATCGGAAAATACGATATAGGGCGGCACATTCTCCTTCCGGGCCAGCTCCGCCCGCAAAGTGCGCAGCCGCTCAAACAGCCGTTCCTCTTCCTCCGTCAGCACGATCGATCCCGCCGTTTTCAGCTTCTTTTTCTTGCCCTTCGTCTCTTTCCCGGCTCCCGGCTCCTTCTCCTGCTCCCTGGCAAATTTCATGGTGACCGGCCCGTGCTCCGCCAGCCGCTCCTCCTTTAACAGGATCTCGGATCTCCCGCTTAGCTTTACGATCGCGTACTCGTCGTTCGTTACCGTCAGATATTCCTTCAGCAGCAAATGGTTCAGGATCTGGCGCAGCCTTACCGCCGGGACCTTTGCCAGCGCGCCGTAATAGGGATTCTCGTCCATCCGGTACTGACGGATCTTGGCGGTCTTGGCCCCGCGGAGCGTATCCAGGATCACGTTCACGCCGTACCGCTGGCCGCTGGCCAGGACGCAGCCCGCCAGGGCCCTGGCCTCCTCCGTCACGTCCACGGTCTCAAACTGGGTGATGCAGTTCTGGCAGTTGCCGCAGTAATTGGCCCCATACTCTCCAAAGTACCGAAGGATATAATCCCGCAGGCAATCCTTGGTAAAGCAGTAGAACGTCATCTTCCGCAGCCGCTCCCGGTCCCGCTCCTGGACCAGCTCCCGGGTAAGGTCGTCCAGCTCCTGGTTGTCCTGGTTATGGTCGATAAAAAACTGGTTGGTGATCACATCCTGCCCGCTGTAGTACAGGATACACTCTGCCGGTCCCCCGTCCCGTCCGGCCCGCCCGGCCTCCTGGTAGTAGGACTCCAGGTTTTTCGGCATCCCATAATGCAGCACGAACCGGACATTAGACTTGTCAATGCCCATGCCGAAGGCATTGCTGGCCACCATGACCGTGGCCCGGTCGTACAGGAAATCCTCCTGGTTCTTCTTCCGCTCCCCGTCGGACAGCCCCGCATGGTAGCGGGTGGCCTGGATGCCGTCGGCCCGCAGCCGCTCGCACACCTCCTCCACCTGCTTTCTGGTCAGGCAGTAGATGATCCCGCTGTCCCCCGGATGGGTCTCCACATAATTGTGGATAGCCCCATACCGGTCCTTAGGCGCCATCACCCCAAAGTACAGATTGCTCCGGTCAAATCCAGTGACCACCACCTCCGGCTCCCGCAGCTGCAGGATATCCACAATGTCCTCCCGCACCGTCTGAGTGGCTGTAGCAGTAAATGCTCCCACCACTGGGCGGCAGGGAAGCCGGTCGATGAATTCGATGATCTTCAGATAGCTGGGCCGGAAATCCTGCCCCCACTGGGATACGCAGTGGGCCTCGTCCACCGCCACCATAGCGATCTTGGTATGTAAGGCAAAGTCTAAGAAGCTGTCGGTCAGCAGCCGCTCCGGCGCCACGTAGATGATGGGATACCGCCCGGCCCGGGCGTATTTTAACGCGGTAAAATACTGGTTCGCGGTGAGGGAGCTGTTCAGATACGCCGCGTGCACCCCGGCCTGGTTCAGCCCCTCCACCTGGTCCTTCATCAATGAGATCAGCGGCGAGATCACCAGGGTGATCCCGTCCATCATCAGGGCGGGGATCTGGTAGACCATGGATTTGCCCGCGCCCGTGGGCATGATGCCCAGCACGTCCCTGCCTGCTAAGATCCCGTCGATCAGCGTCTCCTGGCCCTGGCGGAACGAATCATAGCCAAAGACCTGTTTGAGGACCTGGTATTTGTCTGTGTATGGTGTCATGGTTCCCTTTTTCTCCTCCTCAGCTTCCTATCCGCTTTCTCCGCCGCCCGTCATCCGCTAAAGAAGCGGCGTCATATACAGCGGCAGGAACCGGATCCCTTCTTCTTCCTTTTGATCCCCTGTATGCAGCACATAAGGGATGTGGGTTTGTTCCTCATACTTTTTCTTGAACTTCCGCAGGGAAGACAGTGTGTAATTCTTCCCAGATTTCACTTCGATCGGCGAGATATTGTGCCGATTGCTGATCTTGCTTTTTGCGATCAGAAAATCAATCTCCATGCGGGCTTCCCGGTCCAAACGGGAGGCGTTGGAATAAAAGTACAGTTTGTGCCCGCTGGCTGCCAGCATCTGCGCAACCATATTCTCCATGATCATCCCCAGGTTCACTTCCAGTTTATCAAACAGGAGCTTTTTGTAAATGTCTTCGCTCACTGCCCCGTTTTCATCAAAGGCATGGCTGATCAGCAGTCCGGTATCTCCCATATAGCATTTCAGTGTCATGCGGTCCTGGTTCAATCTCAGACCGATGTTCGGTTCTGTGGAATTGTAGCAGATATTGACGATCATCGCATCGTCCAGCCAGAAAAGCGCATCCTCATAATCCCGCATTCGCGCCTCCTTTTTCAGGGAAGACAGCTTAAATTTCATATCATGCCTCTGAAGCTGTGCCGGGATCTCATCAAAGATGGATTCCACTTTCATCTCATACCCTTCCGCATGCTTTACGATATCCGCCCGGTACAGCGTCAGGATATCTCTTTTCACGCTGTCTACCTGATGGAAATCCCGGGATGCCGCATATTCTGCCACCGCCTGAGGCATCCCTCCGACGATCAGGTACTGCCGGAAATAACTCATGGCCTTTCGGTGCATGGACTGTCCCATGGGCTTTCCCCCCTGATAGCAGGTTCTTATCAGATCCATAAGCGTCTCATTCCCCATAGCCCATAAAAATTCCTCAAAGTCCATCGGGTACATTTTGATATGGCGCTCCTCCGAAGGGATGACGATATCTTTTACATTTCGCTTGATCGACATCAGCGAACCCGTCTCCAGATAATCGTATCTCCCGTCTTCTACCAGGTACTTGATCGCCGCTCTGGCTCTCGGGAACAGCTGTACCTCGTCAAAGATGATCAGCGACCTGCGCTCATACAGCTTTACATTGAAATAGCTGGAAAGGTACAGAAAGAAGGTATCCAGATCCGTGAGATAATGGACAAATAAATCTGTCACATCCGGCCCCACCCGGTTAAAATCGATCATAATATAGGACTGATACTCCGTCTTTGCAAATGCTTCTGCAAGATAGCTCTTGCCCACCCGGCGGGCGCCATCGATCAAAAGGGCCGTTTTCCCTGCACCATCCTGTTTCCATCTTACCAACTCCTCATAGATCTTTCGTCTCATCATTTCCCTCACCCCACATCATAAATCCTTCTCGATCTACGTTTTTCACATATCCAAGAGTTTCTATCTATATATTATAACACGATATCAAGATTTATAAAATGTGGTTTTCGCACGTTTTCAAGATTTTCTGATTAGATATTTTACACGTTTTCAAGATTTTTCAACTATGGATTTTACACGTTTTCAAGATTTTTGTCATTCAGATCCCACACATTATCAAGATTTTCAGCAAGACGATCCGATTTTTCTAATACATTCTATGCGCGTATCCCCGCTTTTATTCCACCTATTTCACCGTTTTTTCCAGGAACCGTCCTGGAAGATCAAAGGCCAGGGAGCCATATGTTCCCGGCTCCCCAGCCCTTCTCATCCGTATATTCCTGTCCGCGTTCCCGCTTTCTTCTGCAGGTTCTCGCTTCCCTCTGCGGGTCCCCGCTTCCTTCTGCACGGTTTCCGCTTCCTTCCGCACGACTCCCGCTTTCCTCTGCGGGTTCCCGCTTCCTTCTGCACGGCTTCCCGCCTTACTCCACGGTCACCTTCACAAAGTTCTTCTTCCCGCGTTTCACGACCATCCCGTCTCCGGCGAAGTCATCCTTGGTAAAGGTGGTCTTGATATCCTTCACCTGCTGGCCGTTGATGGAAACGCCGCCCTGCTCTACGTTTCTCCGCGCCTCGGAGCGGGTGCCCGCCAGGCCGGATTTCTGCACGACTGCC
The DNA here is from genome assembly GCA_018715565.1 of Candidatus Ventrimonas merdavium. GTDB lineage: Bacteria > Bacillota > Clostridia > Lachnospirales > Lachnospiraceae > Brotaphodocola > Brotaphodocola merdavium. The sequence continues at coordinate 23,979 of DVLJ01000171.1, read as the reverse complement.
AGGATGTCGATCGTGCCGTCGGTGAAATCCTCGTCGGTCAGTACGTGCTGAGGCATATTTTCCAGGCTGCCCTGACCGCTGAACAGGGCGCGGGCTGCGGACTGAGCCTTCTCGGCCTCCTCCTCGCTGTGCACCAGCTTGGTCAGCTCGTAAGCCAGGATCTCCTTGGCGGTATTTAACTGGCTGCCTTCCCATTTGTCCATCTCGTCGATCTGCTCCAACGGCAGGAAGGTCAGCATCCGCAGGCACTTTAAGACGTCTGCGTCCGCCACGTTCCGCCAATACTGGTAGAACTCGTAGGGCGTGGTCTTCTTCGGATCCAGCCATACCGCGCCGGACTGGGTCTTGCCCATCTTCTTGCCCTCGGAATTCAGCAGCAGGGTAATGGTCATGGCATGGGCGTCCTTGCCCAGCTTCCGGCGGATCAGCTCGGTGCCGCCTAACATGTTGCTCCACTGGTCGTCGCCGCCGAACTGCATGTTGCAGCCGTATTTCTGGAACAGCATATAGAAATCGTAGCTCTGCATGATCATGTAGTTAAATTCCAGGAAGCTCAAGCCCTTTTCCATCCGTTGCTTGTAGCACTCGGCCCGCAGCATGTTGTTCACGGAAAAGCAGGCGCCCACCTCCCGCAGCAGCTCCACATAGTTTAACTTCAAAAGCCAGTCGGCGTTGTTCACCATCATGGCCTTGCCTTCGCCAAATTCGATGAACTTGCTCATCTGCTCCTTGAAGCAGTCGCAGTTGTGCTGGATCATCTCCGGGGTCATCATCTGGCGCATATCGCTGCGGCCGGACGGGTCGCCGATCATGCCGGTGCCGCCGCCGATCAGGGCGATGGGCTTATTCCCGGCCATCTGCAGCCGCTTCATCAGGCACAGGGCCATAAAATGCCCGACATGCAGGCTGTCTGCTGTGGGGTCAAAGCCGATGTAGAACGTAGCCTTTCCCGCATTGATCATCTTTTTGATCTCTTCTTCATTGGTCACCTGGGCGATCAGGCCCCGGGCCACCAGCTCTTCATAACAAGTCATTGTGTGTTCCTCTCTTTCTCTGGATCTCGGTTTGGAGTTTGGGACAAGGCTTCGGTCTCTGGAACATAGAAAAAGCCTCTGTCCCTTTGTGTTCTGCAAAAGGACGAGGCCTTGGATTCCCCGTGTTACCACCTTTTTTCACAGACGGCTCACACCGCCTGTCTCATGGAGCACGCCGCGCAGACACTTGCGCAGGATGTTCCGGCATGATAACGGATGCCGCTGCCCGTCACAGCCTACTGACTGCCAGGATGCCGCGCCTGCCGTCCCGTTCCCGCAGATCCGGAATCTCCGGTTTCCGTCCGGTCCGCCGCACGCTTCCCGCTGCGTTCGGTGTGAAGCTCCGGGATGTATTCCCAGCCTGTCTTCCACGCGCCTCTCATCACCCGGCTGCTTTCTGTGTGGGACCTACGACTGCTACTTCTTCCCTTCATCGCCTGCTCGCTATGGTCCCCGTCCGGCCCCTGCCGCCGGAGACATGCTGTTATTGGCGATTATAGCGGGAGACGGGGGAAATGTCAAGGGCCGGCGAGGATTTTGTGCTTCCGGGTGCTGGCCGGGCGCCGTCTCAGAAGCCGTCCCAGGAACCGTCCCAGGAGCTGCCTCAAAAGCCGTCCCAGGAGCTGCCTCAGAAGCCGTCCCAGGAGCCGCCCAAGAGCCGCCCAGGAGCTGTCCCGGAAGCTGCCGCTAAGAGCGTTCCTCAGCGCCCTCTCTCCGCCTGCACCTCCCGCTCCGCCGCATAGAGCAGCCCTTTCATATACCCGGTAGAATACCCGTACGCCCCGGCCATGCCGCCGAATTCCGGGATGCCGGCGGATGCGTGGTCCACGGACAGCAGGGCGTCGCAGCCGCAGCGCACCAGCTGCTTCATGATCCCGTACATTTCCCCGTACCCGTCCTCCAGCAGCACCTCCTCAAAATAGGGAAGGGGCGCACTGATATTCCGGAAATGGACCGCCAGCACCTTCCCCTGCCCGGTAAAATACCGGATATCCTCCATCAGATCCCCAAAGGCAGGACCGCCCTCCAGCCAGCAGCCCACGCACAGCTTCATCCCCAGATACGGGCTGTCTCCCGCCAGCTCAAACGCCCGTTTGAAATCGCGGCTGCTCTTGATCAGGCTGGGGACGCCCAGCACCTGGTCCACCGGCGGATCATTGGGATGGAGGGCCATCTTGACCCCCGCTTCCTCGCACACCGGCAGGGCCCGTTCCAGGAAATACCGGAAATTCTCCCAGATCTCCTCCTCCGAAAAGCTCCGCCCGTGGGAGGGCTCCCGCGCCGCCAGCTCCTTCATATCCACGATCCCGCTGACCGAGCCCCGGGTGTGGAGGCCCACCGCCTTTTTGGAGCGCACCGCCCCGTCCGGCTGCCAGGCCAGGGAGCAGACCGGGATCCCACACCGGCCCATGGTCCTGGTAAACTGATTGTAACGCTCGATCTGCTCCTCCCGGCCCTCCAGGCCCAGGTGGATGACCGGATTTTTAAATACCGAAAAGCTGCCGCCGTCGGTGATCGTCAGATCATAACGCGCCATCCGTTCCTGGAGCCGGCATACGCTGTCATAATCCCAATCGTCCTTCCGGAACATGACCGAGACCGCCTCGATCCCCATCTCCCGGTAAAACCGCAGCTCCGCATCCGGGGCAGTGGAAAGCATCGGCACCTGCACCTTCATCATCTGTGTTCCCTCCTGTATTTCCGCTAATATCCCGCCAGTCATGCCTGCCTTTTCAGCTTCCGGTCAAAGAACTCCCGGATCAGCTTCTTCGTCTCTGGCTGGAAGAACTCCTTGGTGCCGTGTCCGGCCCCTTCCAGGATGTAGAATTCCGCCCGGTCCTCCAGGCCCGCCTCCGCGATCTTCTGATAGAAATAGTCGCTGATCTCCCAGGGCACCAGCTTGTCGCAGTCTCCGTGGAGGATCATGATCGGAGCCATCTGCTCAGACACCAGGTTCGGCGGACAGTAGGCCTTCGCCCGCTCCTTCATGGTGGCCGGGTCTCCGCCCATCAGCGCCCCCGCGTGGGTCTCCTCCACCGTTTTCCAGCGGTAATCCGGGTCATGCTCCATATGATACGCATCAGCCTCCATCAGCTGCACCAGCTCTACCGGCCCGAACATATCGCAGCAGGCCTGGACCTGAGAAGAATATCCGCTCCATTCCCCGCTGTCATACAGCCCCGTGTTCATGGCCGCCAGGGCTGACAGATGGCCGCCTGCCGAGCGGCCGATGATCCCGATCCGCTCCGGATCGATCTCGTACTCCTCCGCATGGGCCCGCAAAAACCGCACCGCCGTCTCCACATCCACGATCTGATCCGGCATGTGGCCCTCCGCGCTGCTCCGGTAATACATGGAGGCCACCACATAGCCCGCGTCTGCCAGAAAGGCCATTTCCGCCACCATCAGGTTCTTGTCGCAGCCCCGGTAGCCGCCTCCCGGCACCCAGAGGATCGCCGGCTTCGGCTTCTTGTCATCCCCCTCGTCGTCGCAGCCGATGGCCAGACGCATCTCGCTGTTGCCGTTCTGGAGCATGATGGACATTTTCAGCTCCATCCCATTCCCGTCCAGATCCTTCTGATGGGAATAGACGATATTGTCGATAAAATTAATGCTTTTCCGTTCTTTTCCTGGTTTGATCTTCTGTTTCATAGGTTCCCTCCCTTTACAGCAGCTTATAGATCTGGATGTTCACGCCCCGAACGCCGTCCCGCGTCTCTCCGCAAAGGCTGCCCACATAGACGCCGTAGTTCAGCCACTCGTATTTCCCGCGGGGAGCGTGGAAGCGGGGGGTGGTCTGGATCCGGCTGTTCTTCTCCTGCTCTGTGTACTTGTAGCCCAGGTTTTCAATGGCGATATATACACCGTCATCGGTCTGCAGCAGGTATTTGGCAAATACCGTGCGGGAATGGACGCTGTCCTCCGTATCCCCGCCGACGCCTAAGTTCCAGTCCGCCCCGCCGGGCACCACCCGCCCCCTTAAGGCTTCTCCTTCAAAATGTCCGCCTTTGATCTGGATCACCTTTAGGTATCCCCAGTCATTGCCGCCCACTACCAGCCGGTCCTCCATGGGGCACTCCGCCCAGATCTGCATCACCGGCTCCGCATCCAGCTTTATCTTCATGATCCGACTCCTCCTCTCCTGATCGGTCTGTTTTTTCTCGTTCTGTTTTCCTTTTTGCTAAAGCAAAAGGGAGCCGCTGCGGCTCCCTCTGTATCCATGAGGATCCTCCCGGTCTAAAGGGACGCCTGCCGCAGCATGGCGATGACCAGGTCCTGCCCTTCTTCCCATTCTTCTGTACAATGGACGATAAATCCATGGTTTGAGTTTAAAAAGCATTTGGCTGTGACCTTCACCCCCGCCATGCTCAGGCGCTTTGCGTACTCCGCGTCCTCAAAGCGGAAGTTGTCGTTCCCCGCGCTGATCACCAGCGCTTCCGGAAGTCCTCTTAACATCTCATCCGTGGCCAGGAGCGGGCTGCAGTATGGATCCTTCAATACCTCTAAGTTGCCGTCCGTATAAGCCAGATTGAACATGCGGCCCCGCTCTACGGGGATCATGTTCTCCGCTGCTCCCGGTTTCTCCGACGGATCCGTCACCATATCAAATGCGCCATAGTCCAGCACCTGGAAGCACAGCTGGAACTCCTTGGTCTGGTTCGCCTTCAGGCACACGGCCGCGGTCAGATTGGCCCCCGCGCTGTGGCCGCCTAAGGATACCCGCCTGCTGTCCCCGTCCCATTCCGGGAGCATAGAGAACACCCATTTACAGATATCATAGCACTGATGGAACGCCGTGGGATACGGATATTCCGGCGCCAGGCTGTAATCCACATCCACTACGATACCTTCGATGGCGTCCGCGATCTTCGCGGAATAGATCTCGTCCCGGAGGACATGGGGGCGGACAAATCCGCCTCCATGGATATTGATGTGGACCCGGCACTGGGGCGTGCGGTTCTTGGCCGTGAACACGTAGCAGGGCACGGGGCCTTCGCAGGTCGGCACCTGCACCTCGGTCCGCTCCGCCAGCTCCAGGTTCCTGCAGTATTCCGGCGTGATATTTTCTTTTGCTACACTGGTCCCCCGCAGATGGGTGATCAGCCGCTCTTTCTCTTCCTTCGTCAGCATCCTAATTCCCCTTTCGGCTCTTTCTCAGCTTGCTGATCAGCGGACCTACCACGCTGTAGACCGCGATCAGAAGGAAGATCAGGGAGATCGGTCTTGTCAGGAACGAGGTCATATCGCCTCTGGCATAGGAGCAGCCCATACGGAAGTAGCTCTCGATCTTGCTTCCCAGGATGAACGCCAGCATCAGCGGCGTACTGGGCATCTTAAAGAATTCCATCAGGACCCCGACCGCACCGAATACCAGCACCAGGTATACGCTGAACATGGAAGTGGATGCAGAGTATGCTCCTAAGAAGCAGATCATCAGGATCGCACTGTACAGGTAATGATAAGGCGCCTTTAACAGCAGCGGGAACCATCTCTTCGTGAGCAGCTCCGTCACAAAGATCAGGATCGCAGACACCAGTACCGTAGCAAAGATCAGATTTGCCAGTACCGGATTGGTCTTGATGAACATCGGGCCAGCCTGCAGGCCGTGGATCGTCATGGCAGACATCAGGAGCACCGTGGTGGCGTCTCCCGGGATACCCAGGGCGATCATGGGGATGATCGCGCCGCCGACGCCTGCATTGTTGGCAACCTCCGTCGCCCAGACACCGGCATCCACACCCGTACCGAACTCTTCCGGATGCTTGCTCATCTTTTTCGCCTGGCCGTATGCGATCAGGTTGCTGATACCGGAGCCCATGCCCGGCAGGAAGCCGACCCACAGACCGATCAGCAGCGACACGATGATGGTCTTCATGTTATCCATAAAGTCTTTGACGGTCAGCCCGAAGCCTTTTAAGGAACCGGCGTCCACCTCCGGCATATCCAGATTCCCCTTCGCATAGCTGGTGGCTACCTGCTGCAGCGCGAAGGTACCCATCAGCAGGCAGATCACGTTGATACCGCCGTACAGGTTGGTATTCTTAAAGGTAAACCGCAGCTGGTTGGTCACCATATCCGCGCCTACGGTAGAAAGCCACAGGCCGAAGAACGCAGCCAGCAGGCCCTTGAAGATAGAACCGTTGCTCAGACCGATCACCATGGTGATCGCCATCAGGCACAGGCTGAAATACTCCCAGGGTCCCAGGAGCAGCGCGATATCCGCGATAAAGGTAGAGCAGAGAGTCGCCACGATGATAGAAACCAGGGTCCCGATAAAGGAACCGGTGATCCCGATCGTCAGCGCCCGGGCAGCCTTGCCCTTCTGAGTCATCGGATAACCGTCATAGCAGGTACCGATAGACGCCGCAGATCCAGGGATGCCTACCAGGACCGCCGCGATGAAGGAGCCGGACACGCCGCCGACATACATGCCGACCAGCATAGCAAAGCTCAGGTTCGCATTTAACGCGAAGGTCATGGGCAGGATCAGGGTGATGCCCAGGCCGCCGGATAATCCGGGGATCGCGCCCAGTACACAGCCTACCAGCGAACAGAGGTACATCATGATAAAGTTCACTGGCTCGAACAAAATAGCTAACGCAGACAGATAACTTGCCATCTATACTCCCCTCCTTCTACAGCATCCGGATGCCCAGGAGATCCCAGATCTCTCCCTTGGGCAGCGGGATGTTGAATCCTTTGGTAAAGCCGAAGTAGCACAGGCTTCCCAGGAATACGCTCAGCACGATGGCGAAGACCAGGTTGATCTTCTTTCCTGCCCGCAGCGTCATGATAAATACCATCATTCCGATCATCGAGGTGATCCAGAAGCCGATCCAGTTCATGGCGGCGCAGAACAGGATGCTCTCGATCATGATCAGGGCCATCCGTTTCCATCCGGCCGCATCCAGATACGGGGCCGCTCCCGCCTCGTTTTCCTTCTTTTCCTGCTTTCCGTCAAACACCATGGACAGGACCGCCATCAGGATCATCCCGAACGCGGAGATGAACGGGAACAGCTTGGGACCAGGCTCATTAGAAACCAGTTTTTCCGGGATCATGGTCGTCTGCCAGATCACCCACAGAGAGAACAGGATGAACACGATCCCCATGATATAGGTTCGATTCACTTTTTTCATCGGAAAACTCCTTTCCTTTGTTCTCGAAAGGCCGGTCTTACCGCACCTTCAGCCCCATAGAGGTCACCAGCTCATCCTGGAACGCCCACTCGGTCTCCAGCGCTTCTTTGGAGCCTGCATAGTCGATCGCGTCGATATAGGTTGCCATCGCCTTGTTGCCGTCGATGAAGGACTGGACCTCCGTAGCTTTCATGATCGCTTCGTTGATAGCCTCGCACAGCTCGTCCGGGGTATCCTTGGGAGCCAGCACATAGTAGTTGGAATCCCAGGTGGTGGTCAGGCCCTGCTCCTGGGTGGTGGCAAACTTGCTGTCCAGCTCAGATCCAACCAGCTCGCTCATGTTCTCCAGAGTTGCTACCTTCGGCCCTAAGCTTCCCAGGATGGTCAGCTTGCCGTCCGCATCGTAGGACACGGCGTTGGGGATAGAGCAGTTTGCGATATCGATGGCGCCGGAGGCTACGTTGGTCAGCTTATCTGCCTCAGAGGAGCACTGTACATAGTTCACCAGGCTAGCGTCGCCTACCAGGTCCTCCATCAGAGCCGTAAACAGCACCTGGGTCGTACCGCCCAGAGAGCATCCGATCACCACTTCGCCCGGATGAGCCTTGACATACTCGCCAAACTCCTGGAAATTCTTATAGGGAGCGTCCGGCGCTGCGATGATCGCCTGAGGGCCGCCCTGGTTCAGGATCCCCACAACCTTCAGATCGTCCTTGATGTTCACTTCTGACGAACCGCACAGATACTGGATGATCGCGCCGCCGTGGCTGACGTTCAGGGTCAGGCCGTCCGGATCCGCGTTCTTTGTGTGCTCCATACCAACTTCACCGGTATCGTAGTTGGTCACGATAAAGTTCACCCCCGGGCAGCTCTCGGTCAGCGCCTGGGTCAGATAACGGGTGTACAGGTCCGTACCGCCGCCAGCCTTAGCCGGAACATCAAAATACACATTCGCGCCCTTCGCCCATGCGCTTCCGTCTGCAGGAGCCGCCTCACCGCTCTGTGCGCTTCCGCTCTGTCCGCCGGAGGCCGCCGTGGTAGCCGCGCCTCCGTCTGAGGAAGAACATCCCGCCAGGCTTGCGGTCGCCAGACATACTGCCATTGCTGCTGCGAAAATTCTGTTTTTCTTCATGCTTCTCTCTCCCTTTATAAGAAAAATTTGGTTTATTCATAACAAATCATTATACCGTATTGCTCATAATCTGTTATGAATCGCTCCATTTACGGAAATATTTTCGTCTATTTCCGTCGTTAATCTTATATTAAACGATACTTCGCCCGTTGACAAACAGGTTATAATTATATATGATATTAGAAAAAGTTATAGTTTTTTTTGTAAGGAGAGAATCCTATGAATACCCGGCAGCTTTCCTATTTCTTATCCATCGCAGAGCACGGCAGCCTCTCCGGCGCCTCCCTGGCCCTGGGCGTGTCGCAGCCTGCCCTGAGCAAATACTTATCCCAGCTGGAGGCGGAGCTTGGCACCGAGCTGTTCCTGCGCCACAACAAAAAGCTCTATCTGACTGCCGCAGGCAGGACTTACTTAGACGCCGCCAACCGGATCATCTCTGTAAAAGAACAGACCTATCAGATGATCGCCTCCCTGTCCGGAGGCTACCAAAAGACCATCACCGTAGGGGTCACGCCGCTGCGGGGAGCGATCGCCATCGCCAAGATCTTTCCCCAGTTCCACAAGCGGTATCCCAATGTGAACATCGAGATGAAGGAACAGTATTCCTCCGATCTGCGCCAGTCGGTGATCAATCATTCCGTCAATCTGGCCCTGGGGACCTGTATCGATCTGGAGGATCCTGAGATCCTGCGCATCTCCTGCCATGAGGAGGATCTGGTCCTGTTCGTCCCTTCGTTCCATCCCCTGGCGTCCCTTGCCAGCAAGGACCCGGATCATCTGACCCCCATCGAGATCGAACGGCTCGCAGATACGCCCTTCCTCCTGGGCAGGCCCGGATCCACGATCCGCCAGCTGGCCGATATCATCTTCCAGCAGGGAAATGTCCAGCCTACGGTCGTCTATGAAGCCAACAACAACCTGATCTTAAAGAACATGGCCCAGAACGGGGCCGGGATCGCCATCCTGGCGAAGGCCCACATGGAGCCCTGCAGCAGCCTGGTCTATTTTCAGCTAAAGCCAGCCTACTCGGTCCACCTGGTGATCATGGCTCCCAGGGACCGGGAGCTGTCGGAGGAAGAACGGTATCTGATGGCCTTAAATTTTGAGATGGAATCCTCCAATCCGGACTATCATTTTAACCCATCCCCCATGGCCCGGGAGATCCTGGAGGAATTCCGCCATCCCCATCCTTAGGCCTGTTCCCGGATCCATTCCTGAGGCCATTTTCGAGGCCATTTCTGAGGCTATCCTTAAGTCCACTCCTGGCCTCATCTGTTCCAGATTCTATGTTCATAAGGGAGGTTATTTTTGATATGGATACAAAGATCATCGAATATGTGATCGCGATCGCAGAAGAAAAAAGTCTGAGCAAAGCCGCCGAACGGCTCTATCTGACCCAGCCGGCCCTCAGCCAGCGGCTGAAGGCGCTGGAGGACGAGCTGGGGACGCCGCTGTTCATCCGGGACAAGGGCGGCATGACCATCACCGACGCAGGGCGCATCTATGTCAACGGCGGACGGTCCATCCTCCAGATCAAGCAGGAGGCCCTGGGCAAATTATCCGGCATGGACCGGAACAACAAGGACCGGCTGCGGTTCGGGTGCGCCACGTCCCAGGCCTTAGAGTGCATCCCCGCCTTCCGGCAGCAGTATCCGGACATCGAACTGATCACCCAGCGGTGCGACACCCCCACCGCCAAGGAATCCCTGATCATGGGACGGATGGATATCGCCGTGCTGCTGACCTCGTCCCTCCAGCACAGTACGCTGGAGTACCTGCCCCTATCCCGGGCCGAGGTGATCTTAGCCGTCCCCCGGCAGCACCGGGAGCTGACGGCGCAGGAGCGCTCCCAGCGGGACTACGGCTCGCTGAAGGACGATTATTTTATCCTCAGCCCGCCCCTCTCCTATTCCCGGGACATGGAGGAGCAGGCGCTTCGGATCATGGGGATCCAGCCCAAGGTGCTCTGCGAGATCCGGGACAACGTATCCCGGCGCTATATGCTGAACCGGAACCTTGGCAACGGCTTCCTGCCCAGCTACTCGATCCGCGATGAGGATACCTTCTACCAGTATCCCTTCGATCCGCCCCTGGATTTCCACGTAGTAGCCGCCTACCCTAAGACCCTCACCCTGTCTGAGCCGATGAAATATATGCTGTGGCTGCTGCTGGCATTATTTGAAAAGCGGGAGAAATGAGCTCCCGCCTGTTTTTTCGCTTGTTCTTTTTTTAGCTGATATCATCTTGACATATCATCATCCTGCGTTATACTATAATCTAAAGTTTTTAGCATCCACCATTCTCATCTCTTTGATATCCCCGACATCAAGGGCTGATCACACAGTTCCCGATCCGGGAGCACATCCCCGGATCATCCTACAGAAGATCACCATCAAAACAAAAACCCTATACTAACCCACTAAGAAAGGAGCGGCAGATCTATGAATGAAGATAATCACATCCAACTTTTTGAGGATAAAACAATACGCACCGCATGGGATCCAGAACAAGAGGAGTGGTACTTTTCCATCGTAGATGTAGTGGCTGTATTAACGGAACAGCCCACATTGCGAGGTGCAAGCACCTATTGGGCTGTCCTTAAAAAGAGGCTGAAGGACGAAGGTTCCGATCAGCTGCTTACAAATTGTAAGCAACTGAAATTAAAGTCCCCAAAAGATGGAAAACGCTATAAAACAGACGTTGCCAATCTAGAACAGCTTTTTCGCATTATCCAGTCTATCCCATCGCCCAAAGCAGAGCCGCTGAAAATGTGGCTGGCCGAAGTGGGCCGGGACCGTGTAGAAGAAACGATCGACCCTGAACTTACGATCGAACGCGCTTTAGAAACTTATTTAAAAAAGGGCTATACCCGTGAATGGATCAACCAGCGATTACAAGCGATCCAAGTCCGAAAAGAATTAACCGATGAATGGCAGGACAGAGGAGTGAAAGCTGGGATTGAATATGCGATCCTTACTGATGAGATCACCCGCTCATGGTCCGGTATGACAACGCGGCAATATAAGCGTCTAAAAAAATTAACAAAAGAAAATCTTCGCGACAATATGACAACAACAGAGCTCGTCTTAAATATGCTGGCAGAAACCTCCACTACAGATATTTCTAAAGTTGAAAAACCAGATACCTTTACGAAAAATCAGGACGTGGCCCACCGGGGAGGCATGGTAGCAGGGATTGCAAGAAAGGCGCTCGAAGCAGAAACAGGGCATTCTGTCATCACTCCCCAGAACGCCAGGGAGCTAAATACAGTCGTAGTGGATATGATTGAACAGGCAGCAAAACAAACAGACCAAAGCAACGCGCCAGATTCCAAGTAACCATACCAAGCAGCCAGAAAACCTGGCGCATTGCAGATCCGTATATTGCGCAGGCACAAAGCCCTGCTTTTCTCACGCAAATTCCTTCTGGATCATCCCGCACAGGGCCTCGGCCAGCGCCCGGTGCCCTTCCGCCTCCATGTGGAGCTGGTCCGCTCCCGCCTTCGCCACCTTCGCCGCATCCAGGAACAGGCAGCCGTGCCGTCTGGCCACCCGCTCGAAGTAAGGAGCCAGGGCTTTGGTGCAGGCCACGGACTCCTGGTCAAAGCTTTCAAAGGGGCATCTGGACAGATCGTCCCCCATCTCGATCGGCGACACCAGAAGGATCTTTGGCGTCCCGCCGCAGTGGTAAGGATAGGTTTCAATCATTTCGCAAAGAATATCCGCTCCCCGGGCCACCAGGGCCGGGTTCAGATGGAAATGAGACTTGCAGTCATTGGTCCCCAGGCTCAGGATCACCAGATCCAGAGGCGCATGGCTCCGCAGGGCCACGGGCAGATACGTCCGGCCGCACCGGTCCGGCTCAAAGGGATCGTCATGGACCGTAGTCCGCCCGCCCATGCCCTCCTCGATGACATAGTAATCCGGCCCCAAAAGCTCCTGAAGCCGTCCGGGCCAGCGCACGTCCCTGGGATGGCGGCCGCCGGCCGGGTTGGACCCAAAGGTATTAGAATCTCCGAAGCAAAGGATATTGATCATACGTCTTTTTCTCCTGTCAATGTGATCGCCAGCATCTCATGTCTGGTCTCCGTGCCGCCCAGGCCCGCCAGGTTCTCATCCTCGTACTCCGCCTCCCCCATCTGATTGTCGTAAGGGTCCTGGCGCAGGAATCTCTTCGGAAAATAAAATCCATGCTGGTACTGGGAAGCAGCCACCATCCGGTAAGGCTCCAGGTTCCCAAAGTAAAACTCCCGCCGCTCCCCGGCTCCCGCCCGTGCGGCCGCGCCGCCGAAGGAACAGTCCGCATACAGCCATCCATATGGCTCCAGATAGAACTGAGCCCAGTCATGGCAGCCGATGCCCCGCGGGTTCGCGTACAGGCCGGACTGCCATCTGGCCGGAACGCCTGCGATCCGGCACATGGTAATGAACAGCAGCGCCTGGAGTCCACAGTCCCCTTTCATATTGGAGGCCGTAAAGGTCGCCTGCTGTTCGATGGTAAAATATGGACGGACAAAGGAGTACATCACATGGCTGGTGATATAGTCATAGATCCGTTTTGCTTTCTTAAGCGGCTCCGTCTCCTCTCCGATCACCTCCGCAGTCAGGGCCTGGAGATACGGGGTAAAACGGATATGGGGCATCTGTTCCTTCAGATACGGGCCCACATCCGGATCCTCTGTCAGATCCCTGGCCCGTCCATCCGAGCCGACAGCCATCCGCATCTGCCCAGCCTTCTGCCCTTGTCTGGCCTGCCGCTCCTGCCCAGCCTGCTGATCCAGCTCGGCCTGCGCCTTTTCCCAATCCCAGTACCGCATCTGCGTCTCAAAGGTAAATTCCGTATAGAACTCCATCCCGGCCTGGTATTCCGTCTCAAAGCAGACCGTCCGCTGGGGAAAGGTCTCCGGCGCGATCTGGATAGACGACGGGAGCTCAACCTTCTTTCCGTCCGCCAGGATCCCGCAGTCCAGCACCCGCACTTTCTTCACCTGGCTGTCCAAGACCGGCAGGGGGAGCTGGACCTGGATCCGCTTCCCGGGCCGCTGCCGCTCCGGACAGACGGTCAGGGCGCTGCGCACATGGAACTGGCACCGGACGCTTTCATGCTCCTTCATCACCCGGATGGCGTCGTTCAGCATCCGGAAATTTTCCTGCCGGTCTGCCTCTGCTTCCGGCTGGAGGATCCGGTCCGTCAGATCTGCGCGGGTCTTGACCAGATTCGCCACAAAGTTATCCTTTAGATGGATCGTCCCGTCCAGATAGATCCACTCCACCGCGCCTTCCTCTAAGAGCGCTTCCAGCTCCTCTCCGGTAAAATCCCGGAACATCCCCTGGGCCTCTTTCACGGCCTCGTCCCAGGCAAAGGGATACTCCCCAGGGATCCGCTCTAAGATCTCCAGCTCCAGCAATAAGCGCTCCCGCAGAGCCTTGGGAAGGTCCTTTTCCAGCCGCTTGCGGATCACCCGCTCCGCCCGTTTCCAATCTCCGCCGGCTTTTAAGCGGGCCACATCCTCCGGCAGCTCCACTGCCAGAGCCGGCAGACTTTCTTCTAGCATACAGTGTGTCATCCGTTCTTCCCCTTCGTCTTTTATGGGCGCAGGATCTTCCCTGCGCGGGCCATCGTCTCCACGATGGTATACATATCGGTCACCTGTCCCACCTTCAGCAGCTCTTTCCGCTTATAAAAATCCAGGCAGGTGCCGCAGGAAAGGATCTTCACGCCCTGCTCCTCTAAGCTCTTTAGATCCTCCAGGGAATCCGAGCCTTCCGTGGTCAGCATCACGCCGCCGTTGTAGAACAGCATGGTCTCCGGAAGCACGTCCAGCTGACTGACCGCATAGAGGAAGCCTTTGATCAGGATCTTCCCCAGGGCGTCGTCCCCGTTCCCCATCGTATTAGAAGAAACGGCCACGATATAGGGCTTCTCCGCCACCGCCGCTCCCCCTGCGCCCTCGCTCAAGGCGCCGCAGTCAGCGCAGTCCTCCGCCTGGAACCCGCCGGAAATACCGGCCGCCGCCCCTTCCGGACGGTCTCCCACCGTGATCTCTACCACATAGTGCTTCTCCGCCACCTGGATCTGGCTGCAGGCGCACTGCTGGCTCCCCGCCAGCTTCATCAGATTTTCCACCGCAACCTCATTATCTACATGGACCGCGATCACATCGCCTTTCTCTGCTCCGTCGATCGCCTTCTTCGCTTTTACCACCGGAACCGGGCACTTTTCGCCCAGACAGTCCAGCTTTTTTGTCTCTCCCATGGTCTCCACCTGCTTTCGTTTATTCTGTTCATGAGTATATCGTATTTTCTGTCAGAAAGCAATGGTCCAGAGGGCCGTTTCCTTTCCCCAGATCCAGTCCCGACCGCATAGCTCCGGTCAGATACGCCTTTGCCTTTCCTACGCTTTCTTCCAGGGACAGCCCCCTCGCCAGGCCGCAGGCAATGGCGCTGGACAGGGTGCAGCCGGTCCCATGGGTATTCTCACTGTCCACCCGGTCTCCCCGGAACCAGGTGATCTGTCCCTTCCGGCACAGCACGTCGTTGGCGGTGCCCACCTGATGCCCGCCTTTGACCAGCACGGCTCCGCCGTATTTCCCGGAAATGATCCTCGCTGCCTCTTCCATTTCCCCTTCTCCGGCAATGGACATCCCGGCTAAAAGCTCCGCCTCCGGCAGGTTCGGCGTCATCACCGCCGCCAGGGGCAGCAGGCGGCCCGCCAGGGCGTCCATCGCGTCCTCCGCCAGCAGACGGCTCCCGCTGGTGGATACCATCACCGGATCCAGCACGATCTGCCTCGCCTGATACTGCTCTAATTTTGCTCCGATCACCTCGATGATCGCTTTCTGGGAGACCATGCCGATCTTCACCGCATCCGGCACGATATCCGTAAAGACACAGTCTATCTGGTCTGCCACAAATGCGGGATCCACATCAAAGATCCCGCGGACGCCGGTGGTATTCTGGGCGGTCAGGGCGGTGATCACGCTCATGCCGTAGACTCCCAGAGCCGTCATCGTCTTAAGATCCGCCTGGATGCCCGCACCGCCGCTGGGATCAGATCCAGCGATGGTAAGGGCTGTTCTTCTTATTGTCATGGTGCTGTCCTCCTGGTCATCATGGATATTCCTATGTTTCCTACTATGTTTCTTACTATGTTTCTTCCTGGACCTGTCTTTTCCCTGCGTCCTCTGTCAGGATCCGGTCCACGGACGCCCGCAGGCTCCGCACCGCCGCTCCGATGTCCCTGGCCCCGAAGATCCCGGATACCACCGCCGCCCCGGCGATGCCGGTCCCGGCCAGCTGATCGATATTCTCCGCGTGGATGCCTCCGATGGCAACCACCGGGACCGACACGGCAGAGGTGATCTGGCGCAGCTGCTCTATGGTCATAGGCTTTGCATTTTTCTTCGTAGAAGAGCCGAACACAGCCCCGGAGCCTAAGTAATCCGCTCCGGCCTGCTCCGCCCGCTCCGCCTGCTCCACCGTCTTGGCCGTCACTCCCAGGATCCGGTCCGGTCCCAGCAGCTCCCGCACGGTCCCCGCGTCCAGATCCTCCTGCCCCACATGGACGCCCGCCGCCCCGCAGGCCAGGGCAATGTCCACCCGGTCATTGATGATCAGGGGCACTCCGTAAGCGTCGGTCAGCTCCTTGATCTGCTTTGCTTCCTCCAAAAAGGCCCCTTCTTCCAGGTCCTTCTCCCGCAGCTGCACCAGGGTGACCCCCGCTTCCAGGGCCTCCCGCAGCTGCTCCTCCAATGTCTTTTCTCCGGTCCAGGCGCGGTCTGTGACCGCATAGACCCGCATATCCAGCTTCATCCGTTTGTCCTCGTTTCCCGCTATCCTCGTTTTCCTGCTCCGATCGGGTCCAGCTCCCGGATCCTTGCCCGCCGAGCTGCCTGACTGTCTGTCAGGCAGCTCATGGCGTCCATCAGGTACATCCGGAAGCTGCCCGTGCCGCCTCCGGTTTCCCGGCACCGTTCCTCCGCCAGCTCCCCGCAGACGCCAAAGGCCGCCGCCCCCCAGGCAAGGACGGAGAACCGGTCCGCTCCCACTCCGCTCCCCGCCAGGCACGCGGCCAGAAATCCGTCCATCATGCAGCCGCTCCCGGTGATCCGTCCCAGCATCGGCGTACCATTCTCAATCCGGCAGGCCCGGTCTCCATCCACCAGAAGATCCGCCTGCCCCGTCATCAGGACGGCGGCCTTCATCCGGCGGCTCAGGGCCTGCATCAGGGCCAACGTCCGGGACTCATTTTCCTCCGTCACCGCGTCCCGGCCATCCGCATCCACGCCGCCGCCCCGCCTGTGCACCAGGCTGGCCGTCTCGTCTCCCGCCAGCTCCGCCAACGCCCGGATCTCCGAAGCATTTCCCCGGATCAGGGCGCAAGGGACCTGTCCTAGGATCTTCCAGGCCGTCTCCCGGCGGAATGCGATACTCCCGGCGCCTACCGGATCCAGCACCACCGGATGTCCCAGGGCCGCCGTGCGGGTCCCGGCCAGCAGCATAGCGTCCACCGTCTGCTCCTTTAACGTCCCCAGGTTCAGCACCAGCCCCTGGCTGACCGCCGCGATATCCTCCACTTCCCGAAGGCCCTCGGCCATGACCGGCGAAGCCCCGGCGGCCAGCAAAAGATTGGCCACATCCCCGGCGGTCACATAATTGGTGATACAATGGATCAAGGGACGGCGGCGGCGGACCTCCGCCAGGACCGCCGTCCCCATAGCTCTCTCATTTCCCACTGTCATAGGATCGCTCCTCTCTCCGTCCGTTTACCGGCTCTCCCCCTCCAGCAGTCCGCTCACATAGCGCATCGCGCCGGAGCGGGCCAGGGCTCCGATCAGGATCGCCGCCATCAGGGTCCCGCCTGCGGTGCTCACCAGGAACGGGAGCACATAGGCGAACAGGGCCGCTTCCTTTCCCATGATCCAGGACGCCACCGGATAGCAGAGGATCCCGCCCAGGATCCCGGTGCCGAACACCTCCCCCGCGTAGGCCGCCGACAGCTTTCCAGTATGCTGATATACCACGGCGCAAAGGTACGCTCCTACCATGCTCCCAGGAAACGCCAGCAGGCTCCCGGTGCCCAGCAGGTTGCGGATCAGAGACGTGGCAAATGCCATGCCCACCCCATAGACCGGTCCTAAAAATACGCCTGCGATCACGTTGCACAGGTGCTGGATCGGGAAACATTTGGACGCCCCGATGGGGATCGCGAACCCGGATAAGGACACGGCCAGCGCCGTGAGCATGCCGCCTGCAACAATCTTTTTCGTATTGATCTTCATAATATCATTCCTCCTATCATTCGTCATAAATGCTTACGATCTCTCCGTCTAAGATCCGGTTCATGTTCTTCACCGCGCAGAAATTGCCGCACATGGAACAGGTATCCTCCTTCTCCGGTTTGGCCGACGCCCGGTAGGCCCTGGCCTTTTCCGGATCGATCGCCAGGCGGAACATCTCCTCCCAATCCAGGTTCTTTCTGGCGGTGCTCATAGCCTTATCCCAGTCTCTGGCCCCCTTCACGCCCTTGGCGATATCCGCCGCGTGAGCCGCGATCCGGGCCGCGATGATGCCCTCCTTTACATCGTTCACATCCGGCAAACGCAGGTGCTCCGCCGGGGTCACGTAGCATAAGAACGACGCTCCGGCAGCCGCCGCGATAGCCCCGCCGATGGCTGCGGTGATATGGTCATACCCCGGCGCCACGTCGGTCACCAGCGGCCCTAATACATAGAACGGCGCGCCCTTGCAGATGGTCTGCTGGATCTTCATATTTGCCACGATCTGGTCCATCGGCATGTGTCCCGGCCCCTCGATCATTACCTGTACGTCCTTCTCCCACGCCCGTCTGGTCAGCTCTCCCAGGGTGATCAGCTCCTCGATCTGGGAAATATCAGAGGCGTCCTCCAGGCATCCGGGGCGGCAGGCGTCGCCCAGGCTTAAGGTCACGTCGTACTCCCGGCAGATGTCCAGGATCCGGTCAAACTGATCGTAGAACGGGTTCTCCTCCCCGGTCATCTCCATCCAGGCAAAGATGATGGAACCGCCCCGGGAAACGATGTTCGTCAGCCGCTTCGCCTCCTTGAACCGCTGGGCCGTATTCCGGTTGATGCCCACATGGATCGTCATAAAATCCACCCCGTCCTTCGCGTGCATTTCCACGATCTGGAGCCATTCCTCGGCGGTGATCCCCTTTAACGGCTTGTGATAATACACCACCGCGTCGTAGATCGGCACCGTGCCGATCATAGCCGGGCACTCGGCGGTCAGCTTCCTGCGGAACGTCTGGGTATCTCCAAAGGAGCTGAGATCCATGATGGATTCCGCCCCCATCTTGACCGCGTCCTGCACCTTTTCCAGCTCCATATCCACGTCCTTCCAGTCCCGGGATGTGCCCAGGTTCACGTTGATCTTGGTCTTCAGCATAGAGCCGATGGCATTGGGTTCGATGCAGGTATGCAGCCGGTTGCAGGGGATGATCGCCTTTCCTTCGGCCATCAAAGCCATCAGCTCCCTGGGATCCATCTGCTCCTTTTGGGCCGCGATCTCCATCTCCTTCGTGAGGATCCCCTTGCGGGCCGCGTCCATCTGTGTGGTGTACTCTCTCATGGTATTCCTCCTCTTTTTGCGTCCCTGGATCCGGCAACACCAAAGCGCCATTTCCTAATCCTATAAAGCAAAAACCGGCGCTTTCTGTAAGGCTTTCACGCTTACACAAAACGCCGGTCCCATCTTCCTGTTCCGTTCCGGAATACAGAAGGCCTGCATCCCAAACGGTCCGTCAACGGTATGCATCCTGTATCCTGCATCAAATCCCTACGTTGGCATTACCCAAATCAGGTCATAAAGGTCGAAGTTGGATTACTTCCTCTCAGCCTGCATCCACAAGCTCCCTCTTACGCAATCTTGATTTTTATAGTCTATAGTGTAGCACTGGAATGGGAATCTGTCCAGTGATTTGTCCAACAGTTTTCGTTTTCATGTTCCGCTTTTTTTCTCTCTGATCTGCCTGACCGGCGGCCGCGCCGTTAGGCGCCTCTAGCCCGGCTGCTCCTATTTCCGGTCCATTTTGACCACGAACAGGTAGGACAGGGCGAAGGAGATCGCCACGGTCATGATCCAGCCCAGGGCGGCCCAGATGAAGTACGGGCCGATATAAGCCGGGATGCTGAACACGCTGGAGGTGATGTATCCGTACAGTCTTACACCGAAAGCGCCGATGAACATGCAGCCCACGCAGCTGGCAATGGTAGCCGCCAAAAATCCTTTTTTGTACTTAGTCAGTACACCAAACAGAGCCGGCTCCGTGATCCCCAGGATACCGGAAAGGACTGCGGAAAGGACGATGGATCTGTCCTTCTGAGTGGTCTCTTTAAAGTAGCAGCCGCAGGCAGCGCCTACGATGGATAAGTTGGCAATGAACATCATCGGCATCAGCATATCCCAGCCCTTGGTAGCAAAGTTTTCCAGGGCAATAGGCGTCATGGCGTGATGCATGCCTACCAGGATGGAAGCCGGACGGATCAGGCCCATGATAAATCCTGCCAGGATAGGAGAAATGCCAAATACCAGATCCAGCACCCAGGCCAGCGCCTTGCCCAGATAGATTCCGATCGGCCCGATCACTACCAGGGTAAAGAAACCGGAGATAAAGATGGAAAGGGTCGGCGTCACCACGGTTCTGGCCGCTTCCGGAACGATCCGGTCCACCCATTTATGGATGTAGCTCAGGGCAAATACGGAGAAGATGATCGGGATCACGGAACCGGAATAATTAAATACCGGGACCGGGATCACGCCGCCGAACAGGAAGCTGCTGACCTCTCCCGCTGCCGCCGCGTTCACCATGGTCGGATACATGATGATAGACGCCATGGCAATGGCGATATACTGATTGGTCTTAAACTTTTTCGCTGCGGAAGCCGCGATGAAAAACGGCAGGAAATTGAACACGCCGCTGGCCAGCATATCGATCACCTTGTAGGTATCCGTGGCGTTGGAGATCAGGCCCAAAGCCACCAGTCCGCCGATCAGACCCTTGATCATACCGGCTCCCGCAATGGCCGGTACGATCGGTCCAAATACGCCGGATACCATGTCCATGAACCAGGTGATCACGTCCTTTTTCTTCTCCTCACCGGCGGGTTTTCCTGCTTCATCCTCTTTTAGATCCAGCATCTGCATCAGGATCTCATAATATTTATGTACGCTGGTCCCCAGGACGATCTGCAGCTGCTCCTTGGCATACTGGATGCCCATAACGCCGTCCAAAGCTTTGATCTCGTCTTCCTTTACCAGGGAGCGGTCCTTTAGATCGAACCGCAGTCTGGTCATGCAGTGCCAGGCGTTTTCAATATTTTCTTTTCCGCCCACATACTCCATGATCTTTTCTACAACCTGTTGTTTCTCCATCTCTTTCATGGCTCCTCCTTTTCCATTTTCCAGGTTTCCATTCCCGGCATGCGTCTCATGCCGCTGTTGTTATGATCCTTGCCGGATGCCCGGCCAGGCTGGTTTTCTGCACGTGCTTGGTAGCCTGACTATAGCATACGGATTTTCATTTGTAAACCATCCCATTTTTCATGTGAATTTGTGAAAAACCTTGAATTTACGTTGTTTTTTCGCTATAATTTTAAAAATTGGACTGGTATTTTTCGTTATGGGGCCGAATCAGAAAGCCACGTTGACTTCTGCCTTTTGCTGTGCTTAAATGGAGCCATGAGCAAGCTGCAGAGGTACCGGCAGCCAAGCATGATCCATACGGAAAAAGGAGCGTCTAACCATGAAACCAACCATCATTACTGATATCGTATGTTATGTTACCAACCCGGAGCGGCATAACCTGACCGTTGTAAAGGTCCTGACGGACAGAGGGGTATACGGCGTGGGCTGCGCCACCTTCCAGCAGCGCCCTCTGGCTGTCAAAACGATGATAGAAGAATATGTAAAGCCCATCCTGATCGGACGGGATGCCAATCAGATCGAAGATCTGTGGCACCTGATGATGGTCAATTCCTATTGGAGGAACGGACCGGTCATCAATAATGCAGTAGCCGGCATCGACATGGCCCTTTGGGATATCAAGGGCAAGCTGGCAGATATGCCCCTCTATCAGCTCTGGGGCGGCCGGGCCCGCACCGCCATCCCCGCCTACACCCACGCTGTGGCCGATACCATGGACGAATTGTATCAGGAGATCGACCGGATCCGGGAACAGGGCTACCGCCATATCCGCTGTCAGCTGGGCTTCTACGGCGGGATCCCCGATGCACTGAGGACCCCGGAGGAGCCCCTGGAGGGGACCTATTTTGACCAGGACGATTACTGCCGGAACACCGTCCACATGTTTGCAGAGTTGCGGAAGACCTATGGCTCCGCCTTCCATATCCTCCACGACGTCCATGAGCGGCTCTTCCCCAACCAGGCGATCCAGTTTGCCAAGGAATTAGAGCCTTATCATCCGTATTTCCTGGAGGATCTGCTGCCCCCGGATCAGAATGAATGGCTGGCTCAGCTCCGCAGCCAGTGTGCAGTCCCCATTGCCACCGGCGAGCTGTTCAACAATCCCATGGAGTGGAAGGACCTGATCCAGCACCGCCGGATCGACTTCCTGCGCTGCCATGTTTCCCAGCTTGGCGGCATCACCCCGGCTCTGAAGCTGGCGGCCTTTGCCGACGCCTTCGGCATCCGGATCGCCTGGCACACGCCCTCGGATATCACCCCCATCGGCGTAGCCGTCAACACCCATTTGAACATCCATCTGCACAATGCGGCGATCCAGGAAAACATTGAATTGAAGGACCGGATCAAAGCCGTATTCCCCGGTTATAACGAGGCCGAGCAGGGCTTTTTCTATCCCATTGAACGTCCCGGGATCGGCGTGGATATCAACGAGGAAGAGATCCAAAAATACCCGGTGATCTACCGTCCCCACCCGTGGACCCAGAGCCGGATCCCCGACGGGACCCTGGTAACCCCGTAAGGCCAAGCAGTTGAATAATCCCTGCCAGATACAGGCAGCCGCCCTCTGTCTCCAGCGGCAGAGGACGGCTGTTACAGCAGAAAAAGGAGCGCCTATGAGTTCTAAAAAAACGGAATTTATCGTATCGGACCTGATCAGCAAGATCTTTCAGCAGAAGTTCTGGAACAACAAGCTGCCGACTCAGCGGGACTTGGCCTCCGCCTACCAGGTGTCCCGGTTTACGATCCAGAAGGCCTTAAACCGCCTGGAAGCCATCGGCCTGATCGAATCGATCCAGGGAGACGGCATCTATATCCGGGAGCGCGCTCTGGGCAATCCTCTGGTGTACAATTCCCTGACTGAGGTCCCCTACCAGGATATGCAGTCCCGCCTTCTGTATCTGAAGCAGATCCAGCCGGATCCGGAGGTCATGCGGATCTTCAACCTGCCTCCCGGCGAGCCGGTCTGGGAATTCCAGCGCATCCGCATCGTCCGCTATGAGATCAGCCAGCTAGAGACCGGATGGCTTCCCTTTCGGATGTTTCCAGAGCTTTCCAGAGAGGTCCTGGAAGACTCCATCCAGAACTATGCCCTGAAGAAAAAATACCGGATCTCTCATTTCGTCACCAGCTACCAGCCTGCTCTCCTGACCCGGGAGCAAGCAGACCTTTTAAACTGCAAAAAAGGCACCCCAGCCATGCATCTCACATCCCGGGGTGTCTTAAAAGACGGTTCTTTATTCATCTGCAGCAAGATCTTCGCCATCCATTACGAGTGTACCTATGTGGTGCCCTTTAACAAGGACGTCTATCTCTCCCGGAGAGGGAAAAAGGGCGGGAAGGCGCAGAGGTGAGATTCTTTCTGTCATTCCCAGAACCTTTTCTCGGCCTTTCTTTTCCCGACCTTTCTTTCCTCTCCCGCCCCACGTTCACTAGCCTCTCTTTTATGGGCCGCACCTTCACCGCCCCCACGCCTCTGCCCGCACACGTTTCACCTCCGCTCCGGGAAAAAGCTCGGTTTCAAAGAGATAAAGAAGATCAATCACCGCCCCATTCCGTCCGCCGTAAACGATTCTTTGATTATGGAATTGCTGTATGCCTTCCCTGGTTTCTACTTCCAGAATGACGGCATTTTCATCTAGAAATTCCTGAGCCTTTTCCGGCGTTTCTCCAGCTAGCCTGAGCCAGACCGCGTTGGAATAAATGGTCATCTGGGAAATCACGGCTCTGGTATCGCCTGCTCCTGCAATCACCTGTTCCTCCAGCGATACGGAAAGAGGCTCTGCATCCTCCAGTTCGTAGCTGCAGACCGTTTTTCCATATCCATCCGACAGGATCATCTGTACCTCTTTTGCGCCTTCCACATTCCAAATATCCACCGTCGCCTGGGAAAAATCCTCTGCCGTTACGCGGCTTGTACCATAGCCCATCACCGGATGTTCCCCCGCGCTCCCTGCTCCGTCTCCCAGAAGCAGCACCTCAAACTGGAAGCCTCCTTCTCCAGGAAAATTCCATGTCAGCTCCATCGGTTCTTTCGTCTGTGCATCCCGCCTCTGGACAGTCAGACGGTAAAAATTACCATACCTTCGGGATTCCAATACCGCCAGTTCGTCTCCATATCCCGGGGAACGGGCCTGATCTGACGTCTCATTCTCCGGTCCACCGGCAGCCTCGCTTTCCCCGCGGCCTCTCGGTTCATCGTCCCCGCTCTGTCC
>DVLJ01000170.1 GCA_018715565.1 Candidatus Ventrimonas merdavium | reverse complement strand
GTGCTGTACGGCCGGGATTTTGAGGATGATTTTACGGAGATCGAGAAGATCGAAGGGGAGATCGGCGAGGTCACGATCCGGGGCAAGATCCTGGACAAGGACTCCCGCCTCCTGCGCAGCGGGAAGACGATCATCATTTTCCATATCACGGATTTTACCGATACCATTACGGTGAAGGTGTTTGCCAACGAGGATACCCTGGCGGATCTGGACGCGGCCATTGAAAAGGGCAAGTTTATCCGTCTGCGGGGCATGACCACCATCGACCGGTTTGACGGCGAGCTGACTATCGGCTCCATCCGCGGCATCAAGAAGGCAGAGGATTTTACCAGCCGCCGGATGGACAACAGCCCGGTGAAGCGGGTGGAGCTTCACTGTCATACCAAGATGAGCGACATGGACGGGGTATCCGAGGTGAAGGATATCGTGAAGCGGGCCAAGAGCTGGGGGATGCCGGCCATTGCCGTGACCGACCACGGCTGCGTGCAGGCGTTCCCTGACGCCAGCCATGCCCTGGACAAAGGAGACGAGTTTAAGATCCTGTATGGGGTAGAGGGATATCTGGTAGACGATATGAAGGAGCTGGTAGAGAACGCCCAGGGTCAGAGCTTTGACGATCCTTACGTGGTGTTCGACATCGAGACTACCGGCTTTAGCCCGGAGAAGAACCAGATCATCGAGATCGGCGCGGTAAAGGTGGAGCACGGAGCCATCACGGAGAAATTCAGCACGTTTGTCAATCCCAGAGAGCCGATTCCCTTTGAGATCGAGCAGCTGACCGGGATCAGCGACCAGATGGTGCTGGATTCCCCAGGGATCGAGACGATCCTGCCTCAGTTTCTGGAATTCTGCCAGGGCTGCGTCCTGGTGGCCCACAACGCGTCCTTTGACGTGAGCTTTATTTCCCATCAGGCCCAGGTGCAGGGGATTCCGTTCCAGCCTACGGTGCTGGATACGGTGGCCCTGGCCCGCCAGCTGCTTCCCAATTTAAACCGGTTTAAGCTGGATACGGTGGCCAAGGCCCTGGGCGTATCCCTGGAAAATCATCACCGGGCGGTGGACGACGCGGGAGCGACTGCGGAAATTTTTGTAAAGTTTATTGAGATGCTGAAGGCCCGGGGCGTGGAGGACGTGGACCAGTTAAATGCCATGAACACCATGAGCGCGGACATGATCAAGAAGCTGCCCACCTACCATGTGATCATCCTGGCGAAGAATGAGGTGGGCCGGATCAATCTGTACCGGCTGGTATCCTGGTCCCATATCGACTATTTTGCCAAGCGGCCCCGGATCCCAAAGAGCGTGCTGAACCAGTACCGGGAGGGGCTGATCATCGGCTCTGCCTGCGAGGCGGGAGAGCTGTATCAGGCGATGCTGCGGGGCATCCCCCAGACAGAGCTGGTCAAGGTAGCGAATTTCTATGATTTTCTGGAGATCCAGCCCCTGGGCAACAATGCGTTTATGCTGCGGGATGAGAAAAGTACCGTCAAGACCATGACGGATCTGGAGAACCTGAACCGCAAGATCGTGTCCCTGGGAGAGGAGCTGGGCAAGCCGGTGTGCGCCACCTGCGACGTCCATTTCCTGAATCCGGAGGACGAGGTCTACCGGCGGATCCTCATGGCCGGACAGGGCTTTTCCGACGCGGACCAGCAGGCTCCTCTGTACCTGCGGACCACGGAGGAGATGTTAAAGGAATTTGAGTACCTGGGGCCGGACAAGGCGGAGGAGGTGGTCATCACCAACACCCGGATGATCGCGGATATGTGTGAGCGGATCGCCCCGGTGCGGCCGGATAAGTGCCCGCCCGTCATTGAGAATTCCGACGAGACCCTGCGGAAGATCTGCTACGACAAGGCCCATGAGATGTATGGGGATGAGCTTCCCCAGATCGTGACCGACCGGCTGGAAAAGGAGTTAAACTCCATCATTTCCAACGGCTTCGCCGTGATGTACATCATCGCCCAGAAGCTGGTGTGGAAGTCGGTGGAGGACGGCTATCTGGTAGGCTCCCGCGGCTCGGTTGGTTCTTCCTTTGTGGCGAATATGGCGGGCATCACGGAGGTAAACTCCCTAAGCCCCCATTACCTGTGCCCCAAGTGCCATTATTATGATTTTGATTCGGAGGAGGTGAAGGCGTTCTCTGGTATGGCGGGCTGCGATATGCCGGACAAGCTCTGCCCGGTGTGCGGCACCCCCCTGACGAAGCAGGGCTTTGACATCCCCTTTGAGACGTTCCTGGGCTTTAAGGGCGATAAGGAGCCGGATATCGACTTGAACTTCTCAGGCGAGTATCAGAGTAAAGCCCACGATTATACGGAGGTGATCTTCGGCAAGGGCCAGACCTTCCGGGCGGGGACCATCGGCACCCTGGCGGATAAGACGGCCTTTGGATTTGTGAAGCGGTATTATGAGGAACGGGGCGTCCATAAGCGGAACTGTGAGATCGACCGGATCGTCCAGGGCTGTGTGGGCGTGCGCCGGACCACGGGACAGCACCCCGGCGGCATCGTGGTGCTCCCCATCGGGGAGGAGATCTATTCCTTTACGCCGGTGCAGCGGCCGGCCAACGATATGACCACCTCCACCATTACCACCCATTTTGACTACCATTCCATCGACCATAACCTTCTGAAGCTGGATATCCTGGGCCATCAGGACCCCACCATGATCCGGATGCTGCAGGATCTGACGGGACTGGACCCGGTAAAGGATATCCCTCTGGATTCTCCGGAGGTCATGTCCCTGTTCCAGAACACCTCGGCCCTGGGGATCACCCCGGAGGATATCGGCGGGTGTAAGCTGGGGGCGTTGGGCATCCCGGAATTCGGTACGGATTTCGCCATGCAGATGTTGATCGACGCCCAGCCCAAGTATTTCTCCGATCTGGTGCGGATCGCGGGATTGGCCCACGGCACGGACGTGTGGCTGGGCAATGCCAAGGATCTGATCCTAAGCGGCCAGGCTACCATCCAGACGGCGATCTGCTGCCGGGACGATATCATGGTCTATTTGATCCAGATGGGAGTGGAGGAGGGACTTTCCTTTACTATCATGGAGAGCGTCCGGAAGGGCAAGGGGCTGAAGCCGGAGTGGATCACGGAGATGAAGGCCCACGACGTGCCGGACTGGTACATCGAGTCCTGTAAAAAGATCAAATACATGTTCCCCAAGGCCCATGCGGCGGCTTATGTAATGATGGCGTGGCGGGTGGCGTATTGTAAGGTATTTTACCCTCTGGCCTACTATGCGGCGTTCTTCAGTATCCGGGCCAACGGCTTTTCCTATGAGCTGATGTGCCAGGGCCGGGACCAGCTGGAATACCATCTGGCGGACTTTAAGCGCCGGTCGGATTCCCTGTCTAAGGCGGAGCAGGATACCCTGCGGGACATGCGGATCGTCCAGGAAATGTACGCCCGGGGCTTTACCTTCATGCCCATTGACTTATACCGGGCCCAGGCGGACCGGTTCCAGATCATCGACGGGAAGCTGATGCCTTCTCTGGTCAGCATTGCCGGACTGGGACTTTCCGTGGCGGAGAACATCGTCTACGCGGCTCAGGAGGGACCCTTCCTGTCACGGGAGGATTTCCGGAACCGGGCCAAGGTCAGCAAGACCATCTGCGACCTGATGGGTGACCTGGGGATCCTGGGAGACCTGCCGGAGAGCAACCAGCTGTCGCTGTTTGATTTTCAATGAGAAATCTTGTAAAGATACTGCCGGAAAATGTTGAGGAAGCCTCTTGACATTTCCGGCAATCTTTTTTATAATCAAGATACCCCATGGGGGTATACGAGGTGCAAGTACGCTTCATGCGGAAGGATGGGCTTCTCCGGTCCGTCGAAGGCGCAGAAGCAGCGGCGGTCCCGTATCCCTCAACGGAGAATGGGGAACGATAGGACCTGTACACCCGTTCCGGCAGAGAGCCCGCCGGAGCGGAGGACATAGAAAGGCGGATGGGTATGGAAGAACATAGCTGCTGTCATAAGACAAAGGAGCGATCGGAAAAGGAATATAAGGACCTGATCCACCGGCTGAACCGGATCGAAGGCCAGATCCGCGGCATCCGGGGGATGGTGGAGAAGAACTGCTACTGCCCGGAGATCCTGGTGCAGTCAGCCGCTGCCAACGCGGCGTTGAACAGCTTTAACAAGGTGCTGTTGGCGAACCACATCCGTACCTGCGTGGCCCAGGATATCCACGACGGGAAGGATGAGACGATCGACGAGCTGGTGGCTGTTTTGCAGAAATTGATGAAGTAACTGAGGTGCAGTCAATCACTTCACCACTGGGAAAGGAGAATTTTGATGGAACAATATACGGTTACGGGGATGAGCTGTGCAGCCTGCAGCGCCCGGGTAGAGAAGGCCGTGTCCAAGGTGCCGGGAGTGACCTCCTGCTCCGTCAGCCTTCTGACCAATTCCATGGGCGTAGAGGGGACAGCGTCCCCGGCAGACGTGATCGCGGCGGTCCAGGAGGCCGGCTACGGCGCGTCCCAGAAGGGAGCAGCAGGAGCGGGCAAAGGAGGCGCGGCAGCAGCTGCCTCGGCGGCGGAAGCAGAAGAAATGTTGAAGGATCATGAGACGCCTGTCCTGAAGCGGCGGCTGATCACCTCCATCGGTTTTTTGGCCGTCCTCATGTATTTTTCCATGGGCGCCATGATGTGGGGATGGCCGGTACCGGCCTTTCTGGAACACAATCATGTGGCCATGGGACTTTTGCAGCTGATCCTGACCGCCATTGTGATGGTGATCAACCAGAAGTTTTTTATCAGCGGCTACCGCAGCCTGTGGCATAAGGCCCCCAACATGGATACCCTGGTGGCCCTGGGATCCACGGCGGCTTTTGTATACAGTACCTACGCCTTATTTGCCATGACCGACGCCCAGATGCGGGGGGATATGGCCGGGGTGATGGCGTACATGCACGAGTTTTATTTTGAGTCAGCGGCCATGATCCTGACGCTGATCACCGTGGGCAAGATGCTGGAGGCGCGCTCCAAGGGACGGACCACCGACGCTTTGAAAAGCCTGATGAAGCTGGCGCCCAAGACGGCCACGGTAGTGCGGGACGGCGTGGAACAGCAGGTTTCCATCGATCAGGTACTGCGGGGCGACGTGTTTGTGGTGCGTCCCGGGGAGAATATCCCCGTAGACGGCGTGGTCTTAGAGGGCAGCAGCGCGGTGAATGAGGCGGCGCTGACGGGAGAGAGCATCCCGGTGGATAAGGAACCGGGAGATAAGGTATCGGCGGCAACTCTGAACCAGTCCGGGTTCATCCGCTGTGAAGCGACCCGGGTGGGAGAGGATACGACCCTCTCCCAGATCATCCAGATGGTCAGCGACGCGGCGGCTACGAAAGCGCCGATCGCCAAGGTGGCGGACCGGGTGTCCGGCGTCTTTGTGCCGGCGGTCATCACCATTGCGGTGGTAACGACCCTGGTGTGGCTGCTTGCCGGGCAGAGCTTTGGATTTGCTCTGGCCAGAGGAATCTCGGTGCTGGTGATCAGCTGTCCCTGCGCCCTGGGTCTGGCCACGCCGGTGGCGATCATGGTGGGCAACGGCATGGGGGCCAAGCACGGCATCATGTTCAAGACCGCCGTTTCCCTGGAGGAAGCGGGGAAGGTGCAGATCGTGGCGCTGGATAAGACCGGAACCATCACCAGCGGCGAGCCGAAGGTGACGGACATGGTACCCGCGGGGGGTATCTCGGAACAGGAGCTGCTTTCCCTGGCTTACGCCCTGGAAGCAAAAAGCGAACACCCCTTAGCCCGGGCGATCCTGGCAAAAGCCCAGGAGGAGTCAGTGCCGGCGGCAGAGGTAACTGAGTTCCAGGCCCTGCCGGGCAACGGTCTTTCTGCGGTATTACACGGGGAGAAGCTTTCCGGCGGGAACTTTACCTTTATCTCCGGCGCTGCAGCCGTTCCGGAGGAGCTGAAACGCCGGGCGGAGCAGCTGGCGGAGGAAGGGAAAACGCCTCTGTTCTTTGCCAAAGGGAAGCAGCTGGCCGGGATCATCGCCGTGGCGGATGTGATCAAGGAAGACAGCCCCCAGGCGGTGCGGGAGTTGCAGAACATGGGTATCCGGGTGGTGATGCTGACCGGAGACAACGAGCGGACGGCAAAGGCCATCGGCGCCCAGGCCGGCGTGGACCAGGTGATCGCAGGCGTTCTGCCAGACGGCAAGGAGAGTGTGATCCGTTCTCTGAAGGAGCTGGGCAAAGTGGCGATGGTGGGAGACGGGATCAACGACGCTCCGGCCCTGACCAGGGCGGACATCGGCATCGCCATCGGCGCGGGTACGGATATCGCCATCGACGCCGCAGACGTGATGCTGATGAAGAGCCGGTTAAGCGATGTTCCGGCGGCGATCCGGTTAAGCCGGGCGACCCTGAAAAACATCCACGAAAACCTGTTCTGGGCCTTTTTCTACAACGTGATCGGCATCCCCTTAGCAGCCGGGGTGTGGATCCCCTTATTCGGGCTGAAGCTCAATCCCATGTTCGGAGCGGCGGCCATGAGCCTGTCCAGCTTCTGCGTGGTGTCCAACGCCCTGCGCCTGAATTTATTCAGAATGTACGACGCTTCAAAAGATAGACGGCTTAAGAAGGAAGTACAGCTATCTGCCGGGACCGCAGGCCAGCCTGCGGCTGCGGCAGACACAGGAACCAAATCAATCACAGACAAGGAGGAAACAACGATGACAAAAACCATGAAGATCGAAGGCATGATGTGCGGACACTGCGAGGCCCGGGTGAAAAAGACCTTAGAGGCCCTGGAGGGCGTGACCGAGGCAGCGGTAAGCCATGAGCAGGGGACCGCAGTGGTGACCCTGGCCCAGGACGTAGCCGACGA
This sequence comes from Candidatus Ventrimonas merdavium, assembly GCA_018715565.1. Lineage (GTDB taxonomy): Bacteria > Bacillota > Clostridia > Lachnospirales > Lachnospiraceae > Brotaphodocola > Brotaphodocola merdavium. The sequence goes on along the minus strand of DVLJ01000170.1, from coordinate 241 downwards.
CGTGCTGAAAAAAGCGGTGGAAGATCAGGATTACAAGGTGATCGAGATCCAGTAACCGGCGGCGGAAAAAGGCTTTCCAAAAGCCCGCAAAGTTTTTTGCAAAATTTTTCGCTGAAGTGAAAAGTTTATTTCCACTTTGAAAATGCCGAAAATAAAAGTGGCAATTACTCTTACAAAATTGGGGTAATTGCTGCTTTTTTGTTTCTTTTAGTGGAATTTAGTGTTACAATACATAAAGAAA
>DVLJ01000010.1 GCA_018715565.1 Candidatus Ventrimonas merdavium | reverse complement strand
GTGACCACCTTATCATAAACATAAAGCAAATGAACAATTTGATTAATTCTACGATTCGATAACTTTTTTTGCCGCATATTGCTTCCTATCCCCGCCTTGCTGACAAATTCTGTGATAAAACGCGGAGTTTTACTTGGGATTTCACATGAATTTAAGTCATTAATAATACAGTTATTATGTGCCGCGGCATTTCGGATCTGACGTACTCGGTCGAGACTTCTAGCATCCACCGGTGGTTCCCATCCCGTCAAACCTGAATAAAAGCAGATAAGATCCTGTAAGTCACCAAACGAAATCACTTCCACAAAAGCCCAGATTGGCATGCTGTCATGATATTTCAGCATTAATCCTTCACAATATGGATTCTTTTGATTTAGTTTTATTTTTCTGGATATCGCTCCCGCCCGCTTGGACATATTCGCTGCTCGAATATCAAAATCAGATGTACCTGAATCAATCAGAAAATCCGTGACAATCTTATACCCATCCTCGGCACCATACGCCTGCATATTATCCTCTACAGCCCTTATCAGGCGCACTTTCAAAAAATGCTCTATATCAAGACACATTTTAAGAAGAATATGCCGAATCTCCACATCAATCCGAGCTAGTTCTATCAGATGCGCAAAATCCAGCTTATCATACTGTCCTTCTCGTATACCATTCGTAATTTTGGGATAATTCTTTCTATAAGAGGTAAGCTTAAAATAATTATTGTTTTGCGCCAAGTAATCTTTCGCAGCATCCTCTGACATTATCTCAAATCCAATCCCTTTTTCTTTTGAATGAGCAATCAAATCCTCTACGCATAACATGGGCTTTTTCGGCATACACATCTCCCTCTACGTCTTTTGGTGATAGGATCATTATAACAACATACATTGGTATTTTCAACAACCATCACCCAAAGCTGTGCCATGAACTCTTAGGCATATTTTGAAGAATCAAATCAAGGAGAGCACAGCCAAGATCAGCCGTACTCTCCTCGAAATAAAATGCTGGTTGATAAATTTTCTTCCCTTACTTCATCAGCACCCGCACCTGTCTCACCCGCTCGTCGATAAACTCCGCCCACACGGTAGGATCCAGATATACCTGGTTCTCGTCGGTGTACTGGCCCGCCCGGTCCACGATCTCGATCTGGTTGGGATGGCTGGGAAGGGCGATGTCCACAGGGATCTGTTTCAGCTTGTCGGCGTCTGCCAGGAACCGCTCCCGCAGATCCGGGGTCAGGTACTTGCTGGTGCTGTAGTAGCCGTCATTCATGGTGTTGGCGCCTACGCCTCCATGCATGGCTACCCGGTAGACCTCTCCATTCGCCGGATTGGTCACCTTCCAGAAGAAGCTGGTGCAGCCCGGCGTATGGCCCGGGGTCAGCAGCGTGCGGATCTCCACATTGCCCAGCACGATCGGCTCGTCATCGGAATAGAAATGATCTACTGTAAAATCCTGGATATGGGAACCGCTGTCGGCAAACATCACTTCCTCCGGACATTTCTGATAGAATTCCCAATCCTCCCGGGACATATAGACCTCCGCCCCGGTCAGCTTCTTCATCTCCATCGCCGCGCCGCAGTGATCGAAATGGGCGTGGCTGATAAGGATCTTTTTGATCTGCTCCGGCGCAAAGCCCAGCCGGTAGATGGAATCCACCAGCAGATAGGAGCTTTCTGGGATGGCCGTATCCAGCAGGATCAGGCCGTCCCCAGTGTCGATCAGATAACAGCCCACCCAGGTCTGTCCGGCCACATACCAAGTCCCCGGAGCAACCTGAAAGGGTTTCACGGCGATGGACCAGGGCTCCCGTACCAGGGTGCCCACCGGATCCTTGATCGCCGGCGTACAACGAAATGCCATAGTGCAAACCTCCTTTTTCTCAATCCCTTGATCAGGCCTTCTTCTTCATCTTTGCAAAGATCGTCTTCAGGATCGGCGAGAATACACAGCAGATGCCGATGATCATGAAGATGCAGGAGATCGGTCTGGTGAAGAACGTGGCGGCGGTGCCGGTGTTCTGGAACGCCCGCAGCATGTTCTTCTCCAGGGTCGGGCCCAGGATGAAGGCCAGGATCAGCGGAGAAGTGGGCAGGCCGCCGAACGCCATCACGATGCCGACTACGGCAAATACCAGCATCATACCGCATTTATACAGACTGCTGGAGTCTACGTAAGCACTGATGAAGGAGATCACCAGCAGAGCCGGATACATGTAGTGATACGGCACCTTTAAGATCATGGGGAACACCCGCATGCCCAGGGCCTGCAGCACCAGACACACGATGGCGCACAGGGCTACGACGAAGAACATCAGGTAGATCACGTTGCCGCTGTTGCGGAATACCATGGGCCCCATCTCCAGACCGTGGATGGTCAGAGCGCCGATCAGCAGCGCGGTGGTGGAGTCGCCGGGGATCCCCAGGGCCGCCATGGGGATCATGGAACCGCCGATGGCCGCGTTGTTGGATACCTCGGACGCCCAGATGCCTTCCGGATTGCCTTTTCCGAACAGTTCCTGCTTCTTAGAGGCATTCTTCGCGGAGGAATACGCCACCAGGTTGGAAAGCCCGGCGCCCATGCCCGGCAAAAAGCCGATGCCCAGACCGATCAGCCAGGAACGGATGATATTCACGATGTTTTCCTTGATCTCGCCCAGGGTGATGCCCAGACCCTTGATGGATTTGGTATCTACCGCGGGAAGGGGATCAAAGCCCTTGCCGTAGGATAACACGATGCTGCTGACACCGAACACACCGATCAGCACCACAGTCATCCCCAGGCCGCCCATCAGGTACATGTTGTCAAATACGAACCGGGGCTCTGCGTCGATGGGCGAGAAGCCTACGGACGCTAACAGCAGACCGATGCAGGCAGAGGTCAGGCCCTTGAACATATTGCCCTTGGAGATCGCCAGCACCATGGTGATGGCTACGAAGCACAGGCCGAAATACTCCCACGGTCCCATCATGAACGCGATGTCCGCTACCGTCTGGCTTAAGAAGCCGCCTGCGATGGCGCTGAAAAAGGTGCCCAGGAAGGATGCCACCATACCGATGGCCAGCGCCTTGCCGGCCTGTCCATTCTTGGTCATGGGATAGCCGTCAAAGCAAGTCGCCACCGCCGACGGAGATCCGGGGATACCAAGCAGCACCGAGCCGATGAACGCGCCGGAGCATCCGCCTACCCACAGGGACAGCAGGAATACGATCGCCTCCCCCGCTTCCATGGAATAGGTCAGGGGCATGAACAGCATAACCGCCAGGGTCCCGGAAAGTCCGGGGATCGCGCCGAAGATCATGCCGATGATATTGCCTACCAGCAAGAGCAGGAGGTTGACCGGCATGGTCACCTGAGAAAGGATATAAGGTAAATGTTCGATCATTGCGCGTCCCTCCTTACCAGAATAATTCGCCGTCCGGCACGCCCAGGCCAAAGGCATAGACATAGATCACATAGATGATCACGGTCAGGGCCACGGAAAAGAGGATCCGCCCCTTTAACGTGGTCTTGCTGCCCTTCGCGTACAGCGTTGTCAATATGTAGCAGATCACCGGCGTGCAGATCAGGAAGCCTAAGTATTTCATGCCCAGGATGTAGACTGCCAGCAGGGCAAGGGATACCAGGATCCGGATCCAGCCTTCCTTTACCAGGAAGACCGGTTCTTCTTTTTTACTTTTCGTAGACTCCCAGAAGATCCCTGCGCCGCATACCACGAAGCCGACTACAGAAATCATGGGAAGGGCCTTGGGGCCCGGGTAGGATACGGAGAACGGCACCTTAAACTGGCTTACCAGCACCGCTACCACGACTCCCAGAAGGATCAGGACAATGCCTGTGATCTGGTCCCGTTTTAATTTCATGATCCCATCTCCTCTCATTTGCATCATTTTTTATTCCCAGCTTGTTCGATCGGATCCCTTTGGATCCGATCCATGGATCCGATCAGTTCTGCTTCAGGCCCAGCATCTCTACCACAGAGGTGATGGACTCCTGCTGCTCCGCAACCTTCGCCTGTCCATCTTCATAGGGCAGGAATTCCATCGCCATGCCGGCCGGCTGCAGGATCTCGTTGACGCCGTCGCTGGCTGCCGCCGCAGCGTAGTAGTCATACAGCTGTTTTGCCAGCTCGTCGCTCATATCCTTCGGGCCGCAGAACAGGTTCAGCGTGCTGAAGGTGCAGTCCACGCCCTGCTCCTGCATGTTCGGAACGTCGGGGAGCACGGTGCTCCTTGCGCCTTCCTCGCCGTTGCTCACCACGCCCAGGGCAATGGCTTTGCCGGACTCTACGTACTGCTTTGCCTGGTTTACGTTTACAAACGCCGCGTCGATCGTGCCGCCTACCAAAGCGGTGAGCTTCTCGGTATCAGAACCGGACTCTACGAATCTGGCGTTGATGCCTGACGCCTGAACGAACAGGCCTGCGATGATATGGCTGGTTCCGCCGGTCTCTACGCCGACTTTGATCTCCTGGCTCTTGCCTTTTTCCAGGAACGCATCCATGGTGTTCATATCGCTGTCCCCCGGCACCACCAGGGTGTACTGCGCTTTTTCCACGCCCTGGGAAACGCCGATGATCTTAAAGTCCTCTGCCGCGCTCTTATCATATACGCCGGTAGCGGTCTTGATCAGCATGGTGGTGTGGAACTGGAGGATCTTGCTCCCGTCCGGCTTTGCCGTACGGACGGTCTCCATGGCTACTACGCCGCTTCCGTCGGTGTTATTGACTACGGTCATGTTGATGCCTGCGTCCTGGGAGATCTGGGTGGTCAGCGCCCGGGCCATCACGTCGGTGCCGCCGCCTGCCGCCGCAGGGACCTGCACCTCGATCGTCTTAGGAAGCCCGCTGGCCGAGCTGCCTCCGCCGCATCCGGTCAGGGAAGCCATCACCAGGATACCTGCTGCCATTACGCTCAATACTTTCTTTTTCATACGTCTCTCTCCTTTTTGATTTGTTAAAATCCAACAGTTTTTTCTCAAGTGCGTTGAATTTTTGAGATACTTTTATTATAATAGGCTCATATACTTAATTCAACTTATCATATTTTATATTTCCACTTAGTAAATCTAAGACAAAAAGGAGGATACGTATGGATATCCGTCAGATCGAATATATCATCGCCATCGAACAGGAGCAGAGCATCTCCAAGGCGGCGGAAAAGCTGTTCCTGACCCAGTCCGCCTTGAACCAGCAATTATTGAAATTGGAAAAAGAATTGGGAACGCCGCTGTTTGAGCGGAGAAAGCATACGATGATCCCCACCTACGCGGGGCGGATCTATCTGAACACCGCCCACCGCATGGTAGATATGAAGCAGGAGACTTATAAGATCATCCGGGATATCACGGAGGAGCGTGCCGGAGAGATCGCCATAGCCTACACGCCGGAGGCAGGGGCGCTGATGTTCTCCCACATCTATCCGATCTTCCACCGGAAGTACCCGAACATCACCTTCCGCATCCGGGAAGAACGGGTAAAAAAAATGGAACAACTGGTGTTCCAAAAAGAGGTGACCCTTGCCTTTATCTCCTACTATGATTCCAGCAAGCACCCGGAATTAGAATATCTGGATATGGATTCCGAGAAGATGGTGCTGGCCCTTCCCAGCACCCATCCCCTGGCCCATCTGGCCGGAGAAGAAAGCTATCTGACCTTTCCCCACCTGGATCTGACCCTGCTGCGGAACGATCCGTTCATCATGCTCAGCAAGGACACCCGCATGCGGGATATGATCGACCTCTCCTTCCAGATCGCCGGGTTCCGTCCGAACGTGCTCTTTGAATCCGTCAGCACCAGGACTGTGGTCAGCATGGTGGAGCAGCAGATCGCTCCCGCCTTCTTCCCACAGTCCTATGTCAACCCTAACGCTCGGATGGTGTATTTTACGGTCCCCCCTTACCAGGAATGGATGCGGGGCGTGACCTTTTTAAAAGGCGCTTACTTAACCAAGCCGGAGAAAGACTTTATCTCCATGGCCGCCGATTATTTCCACAAAGTCCTTGAGGACAACAGTCATAAGTGAACCGGCTCCGCCAGGTTCCCGCTCCCGTCAAACTCCACGTCCTTCGGCTCGCTGATGGCCTCTAGCCCAGGCCACCGGCCGGCCTTCACGTCCTCGTAGTAATTTTCCGACAGCATCACCTGGTCGATGTGGAGGCTGTTGGCGATCCGGATGACCCGGGCGTTCTCCATCCGGATCTTGTTGCAGGTGCGGATGCACAGCTGGATCGCCTCCCGGTCGTTGGCCACCACACAGGGGATCATGCCGGATTTCAGCACGGTGCTGGTGATGCAGTTGGGATACACCTTATCAAAATCCATCTCGTCGAAGATCTTTTTCGTGATGGCGGAGGCCAGGCCGCAGCCCAGGGCGTTGCCGTGAGACTCGGGGCTTAGGTTCAGGAAGCACCGGCGCTGCACGTCCACGCCGCCGTAGGCGTAGGGCGTGGAGAAATTGCCTGTGATGTTGGGGTCCACCCCGGTGCCGCTGTAGTTCTTGCCCATCTCGTCCACGATCAGCACGTCCCCCTGCTCCACCAGGATCTTCGGCATGTTGGAAAATGCGTATTTCAAAAGCTCCGGCTCCCGCGCCAGGATATCCTCCGCCAGGATCGCTTCGATCCTGCAGGTCTCGTCATAAGCATTCTCGATGCAGGGGATGGCGAACAGCACGTTGGCCTTCTCGATCACCACCTCCGCCATGGCGGGGATATTTTCCGCGATCACGTCCATGCCCTCGCCGTGGACCATGGACGCTCCCACCTGCTTGCCCAGGCCTACGGTCAGCATCTTGCAGACGCCGCTCTCATAGGGCCCCCGAAAGGCGTTGTGGGGCTTGATCCGGCAGGATACGATGATGCCGTCGGCCTCGTAAGCGTTCTTATCCAATACCACCGGACGGTTCCGCCTGGAGTATCCCAGCTCTACCACCTCCATAGAGGACTTGATGGGGCAGCCCATGGTTTCCGGGGTGATGCCGTAGCTGGCCAGGATCTCCGTCTGTCCCTCCGCCGTCGCCCCGCCGTGGCTCCCCATAGCCGGCACGATAAAGGGATGGGCTCCCCTGCTTTTCACAAAATCCACGATCGCTTTCGTAATGATATCCACATTGCGGATGCCCCGGCTTCCCGCGGTGATGGCGATCTCCATGCCGGGCCGGATCCGGGAAGCCACCGCCTCCTGGCTCAACTCCCGCTCCACCGCCGCCGGGATCTCCTCCGGCGGGATCACCGGCCGGGGAAAGGTCTGCCGCGCATGGAACATCCTGGGGATCGGCGTGTCTTTTAACAGCCGGCTTACATTTCCGCCTTCTACTACCTTCATATCAAACCCTCCAATCTCAATGTTTCTGTGTTCAGATCCTGTATATATTTTTCTTTTCTCATGGCTGCGGTTGCCCTGTTCTCCGATTGCCTGTATAATAAAAGGAATGAGAAGAAGGAGCTTGCCATGGATACCAAACAGATCGAATATATCTTAAAAATCGCCGAAGAGAACAACATCACCCATGCCGCCCGGAAGCTGAACCTGACCCAGCCCGCCCTGAACCAGCAGCTGCTGCGCCTGGAACGGGAGCTGGGGCTCCAGCTGTTCATCCGGGAGAAGAATAACTGCCGCCCCACGGAGGCCGGCCGCATCTACTTAGAGAATGCGGAAAAGATGCTCCAGATCAAACAGGAGACCTACCGCATCCTGGGAGATATGGCCGCCGTGCAGAAGGGCGCCCTCTCCGTAGGCTTTACCCCCGGCCGGGGCAGCACCATGTTCTCCGCCGTATATCCGGAATTCCACCGGCAGTACCCCAACGTGGTGGTCATGCCCCAGGAGCTGAGCGTCCGCAGCCAGCAGGCCCTGATCGCCGAGGGGCGCATGGACATCGGCTTCCAGACCCTGTGCGAGGGCCATAAGACCCAGGACGCCTATGTGCCGATCCTGGAGGAGGAGGTCTTCCTGGTCATCCCCAGTAAGCACCCCTTATGTCAGGAGCCGGTATGTCAGTGCGTGCCCCAGACCAGGCAGGAGACCGCGCCGTCCGCCCGGCCGCCGGAGCTGTCCATCGAAGCCCTGCGGCATGAGCCATTTGTCCTCATGTACAAAGAATCCACCATCCGGCAGATGGTGGATCAGATCTTCAAGGAAGCAGGCTTCCATCCCAATGTGCTCTTTGAGACCGCCAGCAACGCTACCATCCTGTCCATGATCCAGAACAGCTTGTGCTGCGGACTGGTCCCGGCTTACTATCTCCGGAATCCGCTCCCCGGCATCGCCTGCTTTTCCCTGCCGTCCCATCCCACCTGGGAGGTCACGGCGTCCTACCGGAGAGGCACTTACCTGACCAAGGCAGGCCGGTGCTTCATCCGTCTGGCCGCGGAATTCTGGCAGCAGGGATGATCCTTCTGCCTGGACCCGGTCCAGGCGGTTTTTCCGTCTCTTCCGCTTTCTTTACAGCGCCATCGCCCACAGGGGGATCGACAGCATCGAGAGCAGAGTGGACACCACGATGCACTTGGTAGCCAGGGTATATTCACACCCATACTTGGCCGCCAGGATGGCCGACGTGCTGCCAGCCGGCATCCCGGTGATCAGCACGCAGATCCCGGTCAGGAAGGAGTCCACCCCAGCCAGGCGGCATCCGAAAAACACCAGCCCTGGCAGGATGACCAAACGCAGGGCCGTCATGAACCAGGCATCCTTGTCCAGCATCCCGGACGGTTCCACCTCTGCCATCATCATACCGATCAGCACCATGGTCAGAGCGGTGGTGCAGCCTCCGGCGGAGGTCACCGCCTTATCCAGGGCTGTGACCAGCACCGCCGCCACGCTGCCTAAGACGCCGCCCATTCCGGTGAGGCTCTCATACCCGGCAGCCAGCGGCGCCTGGAACAGGAGCAGCCCCAGACCGATGTACACGGCGATGATGCAGGGATGCACCGCCACCTTCTTGATCACCGACTTCATGTCCGGGCTCTCCGTAAAGCAGGCAATACCCGCAGACCACATCATCACCCGCATGGGGATGATGAAGATGGAAGCGTACATCATGCCCTCCGCCCCATAGATCCCTGCAGCGATCGGCAGTCCCAGGAAGCCGGAGTTGGACACGATGGTGCAGTACTGCATCACCCGTTTTACCGCCAGCGGCTTCTGGTTGTACAGGCATTTGCTGAGGACGTAGGACACTGCCTGCACCAGCAGGGAGATCCCCAGCACCACCGCGAACTTCTGCAGGATGGACGGGTCGAACTCCATGCGGAAGGAGTTGATGATATTGCAGGGGAGGAAAAAGTACAGCACCGCGTCGGTCAGGATCGTCTTTCCTTCTTCCTTTAAGATCCCCTTTCTCTTTAATACTACGCCGGCCGCTACCAGCAGAAACATCATGCACTGCAGCGACCACAGATTCTGAATGTCCATATCCCGCTCCTACACAATATCCAGATAGACCTTCCGGGTCGGCGCCGGGAATTCCCGGTCAATGGCCGCCAGCTCGGCCTCGGTCAGGATCAGCCGGTCCGCTCCCGCATTATCCAAAGTATGCTCTTTCCTGCTGCTCCTGGGGATGGCGATGGTCTGGCCGTCCCGCACCGCAAAGGCTAACAGCACCTGGGAAATGCTGGCCTGATGGGCCGCCGCGATCGTCTGCAGGGTTTTCGACTGATACAGGCCCCGGCGCAGGTCTCCGCCCTGAGCCAGGGGACAGTATGCCATCAGGGGCACATGATGCGCCCGCATCCACGGCAGCAGATCATACTCGATGCCCCGGGAAGCCACATGGTATAATACCTGGTTCACCGCGCAGTTCTTCCCGCCCGGCACAGACCACAGCTCTTCCATATCGGAGGTGTCAAAATTGGACACGCCCCAGCGGCGGATCTTCCCTTCCTTTTTCAGCTGTTCCATGCAGGCCACGGTCTCCTCTAAGGGGATGCCGCCCCGCCAGTGGAGCAGATACAGGTCCAGATAGTCCACGCCCATGCGCTCCATGCTGGCCATACAGCTTTTAAAGATATTCTTCCGTCCCGCGTTGTGGGGATAGACCTTGGATACCAGGAACAGCTGGCTGCGGTCCATCCCGGCGATGGTCTTTCCGATCAGCTCCTCTGCCCGGCCGCTCCCGTACATCTCCGCCGTATCCAACAGGGTCATCCCCGCCTGGATCCCGGCGGTCAGAGCTTCCTTTTCCTGCTCCAGTCTTGCCTTATGCTCGCCCAAAAACCAGGTCCCCTGGCCTAGGGCCGGGACCTTCGTCCGGTCCGGCAATGTTACAAACCGTTCCATGTTGACACCTCTTTCTGCCGTCTTATTTTGCCAGCCGCATCCCGGCCCGCACCATGCGGAACATCCGGTCCGCCGCGTTGGCGTAGAGCTCTTCTGCCCGCTCCAGGGCCTCTTCCAGATCCATCGCCCCGTTGATGGTGGGCAGGATGCTGTCGATGCCGAACTCGTAGATCTTCTCCGCGCCGTTGCCCATGCCGCCTACGATGGCCACCGCGGGAACGTTCTTGGCCTTGCACCGCATGCCGATGCCGCTGGGCACCTTGCCGAAGGCAGACTGCCAGTCGATCCGGCCCTCGCCGGTCACCACCAGATCCGTGCCCTCCAACAGGCCGTTAAAATCGATCAGATCCAGCACTGTCTCGATGCCGGATTTTAAGTTGGCGTGGAGATAGCCGCACAGGGCTGCGCCCAGGCCGCCGGCCGCACCGGCTCCTGCCATTTGCTCCACATCCATGCCATGCTCCCGCATCACAGCCGCATACTGCTTCATGCCGGCCTCTAATCGGTCCAGGATCTCCGGGGTGCCGCCCTTCTGCTTGCCGAAGGTATAGGTCGCGCCGTCCGGTCCGGTCAGGGGATTGTTCACGTCGCACATCACCGTGATCTCTGCCTCCGCCACTGCCGGATGCAGGCCGCTCATGTCGATATCCGCTACTTTCTCCAGATCCGCGCCGAAGCCCTCCAGCTCTGCGCCGTTCTCATCCAGGAAGCGAACGCCCAGCGCCCGCATCGCGCCCATACCGCCGTCGTTGGTCGCGCTCCCGCCGATGGCGATGGACAGCTTCCGGTAGCCCTGGTCCAGGGCGTCCTTGATCAGCTCGCCGGTGCCATAGGTGGTGGTGTTCAAAGGATTGCGTTTTTCATTGGGCACCATGGGAAGCCCGGATGCCGCCGCCATCTCGATGATGGCGCTGTCGCCGTGGAACACGCCGTAGGAAGCCGTCACTTCCTCCATCAGCGGTCCGTGTACGGTCACCTTGCGGTACTCGCCGCCAGTGGCTGTCACCACTGCGTCTACGGTCCCCTCGCCGCCGTCTGCCACCGGCACGCCCGCCGTCTCGCAGCCGGGGAAGATCTCCTCTGCCGCCTGGCTTAACAGGCGGATGATCTGCTCGGATGTTAAGGTTCCTTTAAAGGAATCGGATGCAAATAAGAATCTCATAAACCCTCCTGATGATATTCCAGTATATTGGGACATCGCGCCAAACGGCGCGTGTACAGTAAAAACGTATATGCCGCAGCCAAGCCCCGCGCCAAAGCGCAGGCTCCCGCAAAAGAAAAAGCGGGCCCTGCAACAGGCCCGCTTGCCTTTTTTAGATCAGGCCCGCTTTCTTCATCTCAGTCTTGATCTTGTCCAGGACCGGTCCCTCCGGAGTGGCCAGGTTCGGCCGGTAGGGAACGCCGATGTTGCGTCCGCGCAGGTTTGCCATATCCTTGGCAGCTACCGGGAAGCTGGCGCCGTCCATGGAAAGACGGACCGGATTCAGTTTAAACTGAGCCTCTAAGGAGCCGCTTAAATCTCCGGCTACGTACTTATTGTAAATGTCGGTGATCAGCTCCGGCATAAAGTTCGCCGCCGTGCAGACGCCGCCTACTGCGCCGTGGCACATGGAAGCGTACAGCAGGGTATCCTTTCCGCCGAATACCTTAAAGTCTACGTCCCGGTTCCTCCGGATGAACTCGGAGGTCTGGGTGATATCGCCGCTGGTATCCTTCATGCCGACGATGTTGTCCACCTCGTGGGCCAGCTTCTCTACCAGGCCTGCGGACAAGGTGTAGCCTACCCGGCCCGGGTTGTTGTAGAGCAGCACCGGAACCTCCGGAACCGCGTCCGCAATGGCTTTGAAGTGAGCGAACAGCTCGGTCTCCGTGGGTTTCAGGAACATGGGCTGGAGCACGGAAATGCCTGCTACGCCGTAGGACGCCGCCATCTTGGCCAGACGGATGCACTTCTTGGTGCTGATCGCGCCGATCCCGAAGTATACCGGAACCCGGCCTGCGGTCTGATCCAGAACGATCTTTAAACCCCGCTCCATCTCGTCCTCTTCGATCACATAGAACTCGCCGTTGCTGCCGTACAGCAGGATGCCGCTGACTCCGCCGTCGATCACATAGTCTACCTGGCTCCGGATCGCCTTCTCATCGATCATCTCGTCCGCGTCGATGGGGGTGATCATCGGAACTACTACACCTTTGATAAATTCAGTATTCATACCCTTCTCCTGTTCCACTGTCAATGCAGCTTATTTTACAACGCTGGTGCCGGAAATCTTCTCGTAGTATTTTACGATGCTCGCATGGTCGTCCTTGTCGCAGCCTTCTGCGCGTAAGAACTGCATCACTTCCATCAGCTGAGCGGTCAGAGGAGCCGGAGCGCTGATCGCATGAGCTGCATTCAGAGCGTTGGTCAGGTCTTTGATGTGGAGCTCGATACGGAAGCCGGGCTTGTAGTTGCCAGCCAGCATCATCGGAGCCTTCGCATCCATAACGGTGGAACCAGCCAGACCGCCGCGGATCGCCTGGTAAACCAGCTCCGGATCGGTGCCTGCTTTTTTCGCGAAGGTCAGAGCCTCGGAAACAGCTGCGATGTTGATCGCTACTACCATCTGGTTCGCCAGCTTCGCTACGTTGCCGGAACCCAGCTCGCCTACGTATACAACGGAACCAGCCATGGTCATCAGCATGTCATAGTACTTGTCGAACAGCTCTTTCTTACCGCCGCACATTACGGACAGGGTACCGTCGATAGCCTTCGGCTCGCCGCCGGATACCGGGCAGTCCAGCATATCGATGCCCAGCTTCGCCAGCTCAGCGCCGATCGCCTTGCTCTCGGTAGGATCGATGGAGCTCATGTCGATCACGGTCAGACCAGCCTTCGCACCCTCAGCCACGCCGTTCTCACCCAGAACTGCTGCTCTTACGTGGGGAGAGTTGGGAACCATGGTGATCACTGCCTCAACCTGAGAAGCTACTTCCTTGCCGCTCTCTGCTGCGGTTGCGCCGCAGGATACCAGGTCAGCTACTGCTTCCTTGTTGAAGTCAAATACAACCAGTTCATATCCGGCCTTTACCAGGTTCTTTGCCATCGGGCGTCCCATGATACCAAGTCCAATAAATCCAATTTTCATTGTTGATTCCTCGCTTTCTTTTAAACGTGCACATTGGTTATCTGTGTTTCATGTCTGTATTATAAAAAAAACAAGTTCCAAAAACAATCGACGGATTTCCCAAATATCCATCGATTTTTTGGTATAAATCGATAACATTTCAGAAATCCGTCATATTTGTTTCATATGGTATCTTTTTGCTTTATTTTTGAAACCAAAGTGAGAATTTGATTCCAGGATCTCATTTCCGGAATCTCGTTTCCGGGATCCCCTCTCTGGGATCCCCTTTCCAGGTCCCGCTTCCTTGGCTGCAGTCTCAGGAAATCTCGTATTTCTTCATCCGCCGCCACAGGGTCGCCTTGCTGATCCCCAGGGCCTTGGCCGCCTTCTCCCGGCTCCCGTCCCACCGCTGCAGGGCTTCCCGCACCCGCTGTTCTTCATAGGAAGGGACCGGCCTCTGCAAGGATGGGGAAAACGCTCCGGGCTCCGGGCCAGGCTGGCCGGTGGCTCCCGGACCGTACTCCGGCTGATCCGGGTACGGCGGATCCGCCCCTGCCCGCTCCGGATCCGGCTGCCTTAAGCTCCTCTGCTCCGGGTACAGCTCCCGCAGCAGCGCCTTCACCGCGATCTCGTCGATGGAGCGTTTGCCTGCCGTCAGCACCAGCCGCTCGCAGAAGCTTTCGATCTGGAACAGGTTGCCGTACCAGGGATAGTTAAGCAGTACCTCCCGCGCCCCGGCGGTCAGCGCATGATACCGGCCGTACTGCTCGCAGCATTCCCGCAGGGTGTCCTGGATCTTCTGCTCTAAGTCCTCCCGCCGCTCCCGCAGGGGAGGCACCAGAAGCTCCAGCCCGGACAGCAGGTAGTACAGATCCTGGCTGATCCGGCCGGCGGCCTGGAGGTCCGCCAGGGACGGGCCCACCGTCACCATCACCCGCACGTCCACCTTCCGCATCCGGGCAGCCTCCGCCCCGTGGCAGACATGGAAGCGGATCAGCTGATAGAGCCGGTACTGGTTATCCGGGGTCAGCTCCTCCACATCCCGCACCAGCAGCGTCCCGCCCTGAGCCTGGAGCACCGCTCCCTGCTCCCCGAAGATCATGTTCCGCTGCTCCTCTCCGGAAAGGCCCCGGCAGGGTACGTCCAGAAATGGCCCGTTCCGCCGGTTGCTGCTGTTGTGGATGCTTTCCGCCAGCATCCGCTTCTCTGTCCCCGGCTCCCCCCGCAGCACCACCGGATGGCCGGACAGGGCGTACAGGCTGGCCAGGCGGATGCACTCCTGCATCACCCCGGAATTCTGGAGGATGTCCTCAAAACGGACCAGAGGGGGCAGCCCCCGGGAGGCCCGGTCCTTGTCCACCTGCTTTTCCCGGGTCTTGGTCGCCGGTTCCGTGCCCCGCGTCCGGTGGCAGGTGATCAATGCCCCGTCCACCCGGTCCTCATAAAGCACCGGCGCGATCACCGCGAACACCGGAGTATGGTTCCACTCCAAAAAGAGGGAATAGTCCCGTCCCTCCTTAAGCACCCGGTTCAGCACATCCTCCCCCAGGAGCGGAGCCAGGCTCCGCACGGGAAGCCCCTTTAGCTCCTCCTGGCTCTTCCCGATGATATGCTCCATCAGCGGGTTCACCGCCGTCACCAGGCCGCTGCCGTCCAGCCGGATCACCCCGCTGAAGGAGTAGTCTAACAGCGTCTCCATCTGAGCCGCGGTCTTCTTCTCCACATTCATGGCATAGTCCATGCTCTCCGCCATGGCAAATGCCTGGCGCATGGAATCTTCGGTCATGGAGAGGAACAGCGACGGCACTCCGGCCTTGGTCGCCGCAGCCACCGCCGTGTCCCCGCCGATGATCAGATCCACCTCTTCCTCCACCGCCTGTCTGGCCGCCGCCGGGAGCTGATCCCCCTGGCTGGCGTAGTAGGTCCGCAGCTCGATGTCGTAAAGGTCGTCAAAGTAGGACATGTCGCAGAACATGTTGCGGAAGCCCACCACCGCGATCACCGGCCGGGGCTTTTTCACGATCTGCTTCGCCCGCTTGACGAGCAGCGCCATCTCCTGGGCCGTCATGACGATCTCCACCACCGGCACGTCGGTATACTGCTTGATGATAGACGCCTGCAGCCCCCGGGCGATGATGATGGAGGCGCCATCAGCGATGGAACGGCGGGCCTCCATGACCGCCTGTCCCGTCTCGATGACACGCATCTCCTGGATCTGGAACTTTTTCTCCTGTAAAATGTTGTGGGCCTGATAGAGCATATCCTCTCTGGCCACCAAAAGCGCGATCTTTCCCATAAATGTATCGGTTTCCCTTTCTTTCTGTCCTGCTCCGATCGTCCGGGCCGCCCACTCATCCATGCTGCTCGCTGGCCGCCGTCCGGGCGAAGATCCGCCGGAGCATGATCACCGCCGCGATCGCCAGCACGAATTCTGCCGTAAACTGAGCGTAGGCGAGTCCATACAAGGGGAACAGGGCGTTTAACACGATCAGGGCCGGGATCTCCAGGACGATCTTCCGCAGGATCGCGAAGCACAGGGCCGCCCGTCCCCAGCCGATGGCCTGGAACACGCCGACGGTCACGAAATCCATGCAGATGAACGGCATGCTCAGGCAGAAGCCCCGCAGGAACCGGCTTCCGTACTCCACGATGGCCTCATTCTCCATAAACGCATGGATGATAGGCCGGGCGCCCACGGAAAACAGGATGAGCACCCCCGTCATGACCGGGATCACCGACCTGAGCGTAAACAGGATCGTGTCCTTCATCCGCCGCCGGTTGCCGCTGGAATAGTTATAGCTGATCAGGGGCATGACTCCCTGAGAAAATCCCAGGGTCACCTGCAGCGGCACCATGTTCACCTTCTGGGCGATCCCCATGGAGGCCACCGCGTCGGCGCCAAAGCCGGAGGTAAAGTTGTTCAGCAGCGTCATCCCCGTTACATTGAGCAGGTTCTGGATGGAGGCGGGAATGCCCACGCCAAAGACGCCCAGGACCACTTCTTTCTGGAAGCCGAACTTCTTCGGAGAGATGCAGACCACGGTCCGCTCCCGCCGCACCCACAGCAGGACGAAGAAATACAGGCAGGCCACGCAGTTGGAGAGGAACGTGGCCAGTCCCGCTCCCGCCGCGCCCATGGAAAGGCCCCAGGGCATGATAAAGAACGGATCCAGGATCATGTTCAGGAAACAGCCGCTCATGGTACCGATGCTGGCATGGAGAGCCGATCCCTCTGCCCGCACCAGGTAGGCCAGCACCACGTTCAGGATGGCCGGGGCCGCTCCGCAGAGGACCGTCCACTTTAAGTATCCGTTGGTGGCGTCGATGGTGTTGGCGTCCGCCCCCAGCAGGTGCAGGAGGGGCGTCCTAAACAGGATGCACAGGCCGGAAAATACCAGGGCCGAGATCAGGGCGCAGTAAAATCCGAAAGCCGAGCTTTTCTTTACCATATCTACATCGCCCCTGCCCAGGGACCGGCTCATCATGCTGGAGGCGCCTACGCCGAATAGGTTGTTCACCGCGTTGAACGCCAGGAGCACCGGCGCGGCCAGGGTCACCGCCGCATTCTGCACCGGATCATTTAACATGCCTACAAAATAGGTATCCGCCAGATTGTAAAGCACCATGACCAGGGAGCTTAGGATCGTGGGGATCGCCAGCTTCATCACCGCTCTGGGGATGGGCATCCGTTCAAATAGTTCTGTCTTGTCGCTTAATTCCATGATCGTCTTCCGTCCTCTTTTTTACTGTTTTTTCTATAATGATAACGTGTCGATGAGATCATCCCTTCCGCTGCATCCCATGCCTGTGGAAAGGGCATACTAGATTTATTGTAGCATACTTTTCTTTATTTTCTAAGGTTATTTCGCATTTTTTATTTTTGAAATTGCTTCATTGCCCCATTCATGCTAAAATAACAAAATGTATCAAAAGAGTCCCCTACCAGCCCCATACGGAGGAACGTTTACGAAAGGAGTTTCCGATGAAACGTATTTATACAAAAGTGACCGACGCCATGGATTTTTTCCAGGGCAATGACCCCACCGCCCTGGCCCGGCAGTACGGCACCCCCTTATATGTCTGCAACGAGCGGATCCTGCGTCAGCGATGCCGGGATCTGAAGAACATGGTGACCTATCCCAAATTCGTGGTAGATTATTCCGCTAAGGCCAACTGCAGCCTGGCCTTTCTCCAGATCGTCCGCTCTGAGGGCCTGGAGGCCGACGCTATGTCTCCCGGCGAGATCTATATGGAACGGATGGCCGGCTTTTCCCCGGAAGAGATCTTTTATATCTGCAATAACGTTTCCGCGGAGGAGATGCAGTACGCCATCGACGCCGGCGTCCGTGTGAGCGTGGACTCGGTCAGCCAGCTGGAGCAGTTCGGCCGCCTGGCTCCCGGCCACGAGGTGGCGGTGCGGTTCAATCCCGGCGTAGGCGCGGGCCATCACGAGAAGGTGGTGACCGCAGGCAAGCAGACCAAGTTTGGCGTGGACCCGGAGGACATCCCTCAGGTGCGGGCCATCCTGGAACGGTATGACTTAAAGCTGGTGGGCATCAACCAGCACATCGGCTCCCTGTTCATGACCGGAGAAGCCTTCGTGGCCAGCTTGTCCGCCCTGTTCGAGATCGCCAAGCAGTTCCCGGACCTGGAGTTTGTGGACATGGGCGGCGGCTTCGGCATTCCTTATAAGAAGGAACAGGACGAGGCGCCCCTGGATCTGCAGGAGCTGGGCGCGGCCATTGACAGGGCGCTGTATGGATTTTCCGAGGAATACGGCCGCCAGATCACCTTCCGCATCGAGCCGGGCCGCTATATCTCCGCGGAGAGCAATGTGATCCTGTCCACCGTCCACGCAGTGAAGCACAACCATGACCGCAAGTTCGTAGGCTGCGACTGCGGCTTCAACGTGCTCCAGCGGCCGGTGATGTACGGCTCCTACCATGGAGTGGAGATCTTCCGGGAACAGGACGTCCCCTCCGAGAAGGAAGAGACGGTGACCATCGTAGGCAACATCTGCGAAAGCGGCGACATCCTGGCCAAGGACCGCACCCTTCCCGAGATCCGCGAGGGCGATACCCTGTGCATCTTAGACGCCGGCGCCTACGGCTTTACCATGGCCTCTAACTACAACAACCGGCTCCGTCCGGCAGAGATCCTGATCCGGGAGAACGGACAGGTGGTCCTGACCCGGGAGCGGGAAGAATTAACCGACCTGATGCGCCACGTGATCCCGTTAGAGAACGTATAGGCGCAGCCTCATGAGCTTGACGCTCCTTCACGATCCGCTCCCCGGCTGTCCGCACCTGCGGCTGGCCGGGGAGCATTTTTTGTCTGCACATTCTTCTGAAATTCTTCTGTAAAAGCCCTTGCAAGATTGTATTTTTTGTGTATAATAAATACTGTATACAATAAACACGAAAACAAGATCGCGTACCACAAAGGAGAATCGCCATGATCAAGCATCTTGGACTGAAGGCTTACGGGAAGATCAACCTGGGACTGGACGTCCTGCGCAGACGGGAAGACGGATATCACGAGGTCCGTATGATCATGCAGACCGTTGGAATCTTCGACCGGATCGATCTGATCTGGAACGAGCAGCCCGGCATCCGGGTAGAGACCAACCTGTACTACCTTCCCACGAATGAAAATAATCTGGTCTACAAAGCAGCCAAGCTTTTGATGGATGAGTTCGGCATCACCAACGGCGTGACCATCCGCTTGAAGAAATTTATCCCGGTAGCGGCCGGGATGGCCGGCGGCAGCAGCGACGCGGCGGCCGTACTGTTCGGCGTCAATAAGATGTTCCGCCTGGGACTGACCACCCGGCAGCTGATGGAGCGGGGCGTGAAGATCGGAGCCGACGTGCCTTACTGCGTCATGCGGGGCACGGCCCTGTCCGAGGGGATCGGAGAGATCCTGACCCCCCTGCCCCCTGTCCCCCAGTGCCAGGTGCTGATCGCCAAGCCCGCCATCAACGTTTCCACCAAGTTTGTCTATGAAAACCTCCATGCCAACCAGTTAAAGCCGGAGCAGCATCCGGACATCGACGGCATGATCCAGGCGATCCGCCAGCAGGATCTGAACGGCATCGCCGGCAAGCTGGGGAATGTGCTGGAGACCGTGACGGTGAAGGAATATCCGGTGATCCGGCAGATCAAGGAGGTCATGCTACGGGAGGGCGCCATCGGCTCCCTGATGAGCGGGAGCGGGCCCACCGTGTTCGGCCTCTTTACCAACCCGCGGGCAGCCCAGGAGGCTTACGAGACCCTGCGCTACGGAGAAGCCTCCTCTCTCGCCAAACAGGTCTATCTGACCAGCTTTTACAATGTGAAGGGCGCTTTGGACGCGGACGGATCCGCTTCCCCGAAGTCCCAGCCAAACCAGAAGGAGAACAGCCATGAATCATGAGTTAAAGGTCAATATGAATGAATATCTGCCCCTACGGGACGTGGTGTTCAACACCCTCCGCCAGGCCATCTTAAAGGGAGAGCTGGAACCGGGTGAACGGCTGATGGAGATCCAGCTGGCCGACCGTCTGGGCGTGAGCCGGACCCCGATCCGGGAGGCGATCCGCAAGCTGGAGCTGGAGGGGCTGGTGCTCATGATCCCCCGCAAGGGCGCGGAGGTGGCAAAGATCTCTGAGAAAAACCTGCGGGACGTGCTGGAGGTGCGCCGCTCCTTAGACGAGCTGGCCATCGAGCTGGCCATCGACCGGATGACCGACGAGGACATCAAGGAGCTGGAAAAGGCGATGGAGGCCTTCCGGAACGCGGTAAAGACCGGGGACGCCATGACGATCGCCGAGTGCGACGAGGCCTATCACGAGGTGATCTACAACGGCACCAACAACAGCCGTCTGGTCCAGATCCTCAACAACCTGCGGGAGCAGATGTACCGCTACCGCCTGGAATACATCAAGGACTCGGATATGCGGCAGATCCTGGTGGTAGAGCACGAGCAGATCCTAAAGGCGGTCAAGAACCGCCGCGTCGAGGAGGCCAAGACCGCCATCCGGGAACACATCGACAACCAGGAGATCACCGTGGCAAAGAATATCAAGGGACAGCAGTAGCTCTGCAAAAAGAGCAGGCCGGACGGATGGGGATATGCCCCTCTCGTCTCAGCCTGCTCTTTTGTCATCCATTCTAAGCTGTTCCTTAGCTTTGTCCTACTGCATGTCTCTGCCGTCTCCAGGAAGCTCCGAAGCCCCCGGATGCTCTGCCGTCCCGCCGGTCTGAGCCTGTCCGGCCGCCAGCGCCCGTTCTCTGGCCCTCTGTTCTTCCAGCTCCCGTTCTTCTAAGGGCCGGAATTCGTCCCGCTCCGGCTCTTCCTCCTTCTTCGGGATGTATTTATCGAAGATCCCCACAAATACATAGGAATTCATAAATGCCAGCAGCGGGAAGCCGAACAGGAAGATGGCTACGCCCAGCCAGGGCACCAGCACCGCCGCCACGAACACCAGCACATCCATCGCCAGCATCCCCAGGGAATGGAAAAAATGGCGGATGGACATGAAAAACGCATTGAACAGGGTCTTCTTCACCGGGTTATAGAACTTGCACTGCAGCGGGAACACGAACAGCGTGATACAGAGCCAGGTCAGTGCAAAGCCGATGAAGATCGCCAGCATGACGGTCCGCATCGTAGACGCCACCGTCTGCACCCGCAGGAAGAAATACAGGTCGAACCCGATGACCGCGCCTACGGCCAGCAGGATCAGCCAGATGGCCGTCGCCTGCTTGAAATTCTCCTTAAAGGACTTGAAAAAGCTGCGGATCGTGGAGCTGTCCTCATCCCGCACCAGCTTCAGGGTCACATAGTAGACCGCCGTGGTGGACGCTCCTATGGTGAAAATGGGGATGCTGCAGATGACCCACAGCAGGTTCAGCACCATGACATCGAAAAATTTGCCGATAAAGCGCCATACCGGATTGTCGTAATTAAAGAAAGATGCAAGCATCGGGGTTCCTCCATACCTTCTCCGGCCAGGCCGGAGTTATTCCTTCTTCTCCCCATTATAGCGAAAAACAGCATAAATTGCAAACCGCTTTCCCGGATTTCCGCGGATTTCAGAAAGTTTTTATACAATCCGGCTCCGGGGTGTGCTATAATGGGCAAAGTAACCTGGAAATGGAACAACCATGAGATAAAGGACAACCAGCTATGAAGATCACAGAAGAAACCATGCGACAGCAGGCCCTGGCCGAGGCCGGCCAGACGGAGCCCCCCCAGCCCTCCCCTCCCCCTGAGGAACCGAAGCTGAGCGAGCTGGAAAAGCTAAAGGCCATGAGCTGGAAAGACCGGTTCTGGTATATCGGAGCCTATTATAAATTTCATATCCTGGCGGTCTTCGTCGCCCTGTTCGTGATCTTCGCCGTAGGGACCTCCCTCTATCAGAGCACCTTTGACACCGCCCTCTACTGCTTCTTTTTAAACAGCCGGGGTGAGCTGCCGGTGGACACTGCTCCCTTAGAGGAAGAGTTCGCCGCCTATCTGGACCTGGGGAAAAAGGAGGAGATCATCACCGAATCCGGCTTTATCAGCTTCGACCAGGCGGCGTCCGAATACACCTACGCCATGATGGCCAAGATCTCCGCCCTGGTGATGGCCCACGATCTGGACGTGGTGATCGCCGATCCCGTGTGCATCGACCACTATGCGTCCCTGGACGCTTTCCTGGACTTGGAGACGTTCCTTCCGGCTGAGGTCCTGGAGGAAGCGGGCGCCCGGCTCTACTATGCAGAGACCGGGACCGGCGAGAAGGCGGCGGTGGCTCTGGACTTAAGCGGGACGGCCTTTGCCCAGGCATCCGGGCTGCAGCAGGACCCGCCCCTGCTCTCCATCATCTCCGGCTCTCAGCGGCAGGATAATGCCCTGGCCCTGATCGAATACATCTATACCCATTGATACGGGATCCCCAACGATGTTAAAAGCCTGACAGACGCCGTGTTGTCAGGCTTTACTGCTGCCCCGACCTGACAGCCGTACTCGTCCTGAACGTAAGCTAAGATCGCCTGGCAGGCCTCCCTGGCGTAGCCCCGGCGGCGGTATGGGCGGAAGATGTGGTAGCCCAGCTCCAAAGGCGGATGGGCAGCCCCGCAGTCCGGCGCGCCTCCCTCCCAAGGTATCTCCCTGTCCTCCTGCCAGTTGGACACTCCGGCGATACCGACCAGGGCCCCGTCCTCCAGGCGCACCACTGCCCAGAGTCCATACTCAAAGAAATGGTACTGGTGCCGGATGTAGCGCTCCAGAAGCTCCGGGGAGGCAAAGATCCGTTCCCCGTCCGTATCCTCCGGCTCCCGCGGCACCCGCCTGCCATCCTCTAAGGTAAATTCCCGCACCAGCAGCCGCTCTGTCCGGCAGATCAGCCAGGGCAGGCCAAGGCTCCGCCGGACCACCCGTTCCAGATGCCGCTCGTCGATCCCCGCCTCAGACAGGATGCGGGCCGCCGCATCTTTTCGCGTTCCAGGGAGCTCCCCGCCTTCGGGTCCCCTGCCTCCGCGTGCTTTCTCTCCGCCGGCTTCCTCTCCGCCGGCTTCCTCTTTGCCGGCTTCCTCCCCGCCCAAAGCGTTCTCCAACTCCTCATAGGTCTCCCGGGTGATCTCCGCCAGATAGGTCACCCCGGAAAGATCCCGGTCCTCTCCCTCCACCAACAGACCAAGAGAGACCCTTCCCGCCGCCAAAGCGGCAGAAAGAGCCTCTGCTTCATCAGAAAGGATGACCGGATAAAGAACGCCGTCCACAGAAATCCTCTGTTGGATGATCATATCGTTCCTCCATTCCGGACCTGCATCTCCCTCGATCAATATTTCTCCGGCTCGCCGTACTCCTCGCCGAAGGTGTCCACGGTCACGGTCTTCATCTTCTGCTCCTTTAACGGCCGGTCGTTGTAATCAGTGCGGGTCTCTGCGATCTTGTTCACCACGTCCATACCTTCTACCACCTTGCCGAAGGCTGCGTAAGCGCCGTCTAAGTGGGGGGAGTTCTTGTGCATGATAAAGAACTGGGAGCCTGCGGAGTTGGGCATCATGGATCTGGCCATGGACAGCACACCCTCGGTATGCTTTAAGTCATTCTGGAAGCCGTTCTGGGAAAATTCGCCCTTGATGCTGTAGCCCGGGCCGCCCATCCCCGTGCCCTGAGGGCAACCGCCCTGGATCATAAAGCCCTGGATCACTCTGTGGAAGATCAGGCCGTCATAGTAGCCCTTTTTCACCAGGCTGATAAAATTCTTCACCGTGTTCGGCGCGATCTCCGGATACAGCTCGGCCCGGATCACATCGCCGTTCTCCATGGTAATGGTAATTTCTGGATTCTTCATGGTAGTTCTCCCTTCTCATCAGATCAAAATCTTATTCCTATCCATTATACCCGGGCGGCGGGTTTTTCGCAAGCTCCCCATGCACTTCCCTTTTCCCAAAGAGGAGAAAGGTGTACGGGGGCAAGATCCACAGGACCGCGGCCCTGAGCCATTCATTCAGGCCCAGTTCATACAAGAGTTTGGAAAACACATCGTCCCACTGAGAAAGCTGTGCCCAGAGCAGGGCGGCCGCTAAAAAGGTGTGCTGGGTCTGATAGGTAAAGATCCCCAAGACCACATTCATGACCACTAAGATGGAAGCGGAACAAAAAATCTCTCTGCGCGTCATCCTGCGGAAAAAAAGAAAGCCGCCAATGCCGACAACCGCAAGAAAGAGAACGGCAGACAAGATCATGCTCCGGACGCTGTCGATCGCCAGCGCCCCATCCGGCAGCGTCACCACCGCCCATCGCCCCAAAAGGGAAATCTCCAGATGATAACCGATCCAACTTGCGGCCATGCAGTATAGAGGAACGCTCCACCACGTCTTTTTCATATGGGACACCTCCTTTTCTCCCATCATAGCATATCCGGATGGAAACCACAAGTTCCGGGCCCCCGCCGCCTTCATTCATAGTCTGTTCACAAATCATTCAAAAACCTTTTACACATTAGGCACGATTTCTTCACGATTGGCCCCTATACTATAACCATAAACAACAGACGCAGTTGTTTATAACGCTTACAAGATTTTTTTCATAATACTCGAGCTGATAATCCAAGTTATCAGCTCTCCTCCCTTTTTACCTCTTTATAAATTGTATGGAAAAAGAACCTCTCATTCCCGGAGAGGTTCTTTTTTGCGTTTCTTTCTGCCGCAGCTCTGGGGGAAGCGCACTTCCTTCTGCAAAAGCCACAGGGCCAGCAGGTTGGGATAGGCCATAAGGCCGTTCCAGATGTCGGCGGCCAGCCATACAAGCTCCAGGCGGCAGAGACAGCCAAGGAAGACGGCGGCCAGGTACAGCATCGTATACAGGTGGAGCCAGGAGGGGGAAGCGGACCATCTTCCCAGCAGGTATGCGGCGGTCTGGCGGCCCAGATAGTACCAGGCGATGATGGTGGCAAAAGCGAACACCGTCATGGCCGCCGGCACCAGAAGACGGCCCGGCGCCCCCAGGCAGGAGGCATAGCACCAGGAGGCCAGGGCCGCCCCGTCCAGCCCCGCCGGGACGCCCAGCTTCCGGCTGGCGCAGAGGATCACCAGGGCTGTCATAGTACAGATCACGATGGTGTCAAAGAACACCTCGAACATCGCCCACATCCCCTGCCGTTCCGGTTCGGTCTGTTCCGCCGCCCCATGGAGCACCGCCAGGCTGCCCAGCCCTGCCTCGTTGGAAAATACGCCTCTGGACATCCCGTAGCGCACGCTCCGGCTCAGGAAAAATCCGGCCAGGCCGCCGCCCGCCGCCTGGGGCCGCAGGCCGTCCGCCAGGATCTCCCCCATGACCGGGATCAGGGCGTCCCGGCAGAAAAGGAGCACCAGCAGCGACGCGCCCATATAGACGCCTGCGGAGACCGGCATCAGCCGTTCCGCCACCAGGGAGATCCGGCCGATCCCGCCCAGCACTACCGCCGCGGTAAGGGCGGTGACGATCCCGGCGCTGGCCAGAGGGGGGATCCCGGCGCAGAATTCCAGGTTGCCGCTCATGGAATTCGACTGTACCATGCTCCCCATCCCCAGGGATGCCAGTAGGGCGAACCCGGCATATAAGAAGCCCAGAGCCGGACAGCCCAGTCCCCGCTCCATGGTGACCATCGGCCCGCACATCCAGTGGCCGTCCGGTTTCCGGTAACGGTACTGCTGCCCCAGGCTGGTCTCCGCATAGGCCGTCGCCATGCCGATCAGGCCGCACACCCACATCCACAGGATCGCCCCAGGCCCCCCGGCCGTCAAGGCCGTGGCGACCCCGACGATATTTCCGGTGCCGATGGTGGCGGCCAGGGCGGTACAGGCAGACTGGAAGGGCGTGACGGACGGAGGCTGCGGCTGGGCCGGGGGCGAGGACGGCGCGGCGGGTGGACACGGCGGCAGCGCAGCAGGAGGACCGGCGAGAGTCGGAGTGTCTTGCCTCCCTTCCGAATAGGGCGATATATCGTCCCACAAGCTACCCACCGTCGCCTTCCACCACGCAGGCAGTCCCCGCACCTGGAACCCGCCTGACCGGATGGTAAAGAGCAGGCCGGTAGCCAGAAACAGCACCAGCGTCCAAGGCCCCCACACCAGAACATGGATGAACCGCACCACTCCCATCGCTCTCTCCGGCCTTTCGTCTCTTTTTGTATATGTATGAGCGGGATGCTCCCGGATATTCCTTTCCCGGCCCTTCCTGCCAGGTTCCAGCCAGATCCGCCGGATTATCCTCGCATTTTCTCCGGGGATGTGCTATGATGATATTGCAAGATGAAAATATAAAGATCTGCGATCAGAAAATGAGGTGATACGATGCCCGGATTTACGACCCACTATATTTTAGGAATGAAAGCCTTTAACGATATGCCGAACAACCGGCTGAAGCTGGTCATCGCCAAGTACCGCTGGCTCTACCAGCTGGGGCTCCAGGGACCGGACATGTTCTTTTACAATATCCCGATCCTGCGGCACCGGGACTACCGGAACGTAGGCTCCTATATGCATGAGCACCACATCCAGGATTTTTTCTGCTGCTACCTAGAGGAGCTTTACGCCATCGAATCCCGCCAGCAGCGGGAAGAGGGACTGGCCTATTTCTGCGGGTTCCTGTGCCACTATATCGGCGACTCCATCTGCCATCCCTACGTCTACGGGCGGATCGGCTACGATGCCAAGAGCCCGTCCATGCAGGCCCACGGCAAGCACGCGGCCCTGGAGAACGATATCGACGCCCTGCTCCTGTGGAAGTACAAAAAGAAAAAGCCGTCCCAGTTCAACCAGGCGGCTACGATCTGTCTAAACGGCATGGAGACCCAGTTCATCTCCCGGTTCCTGTCCAAGTGCATCAACCACGTATACTATCCGATCACCTATGACAACAGCTTTCAGGTGACCCCCCGGATGATCCACCGCTCCATCCTGGCCATGCGCTTCGGCTGCCGGACCCTGGCAGACCCCTCGGGGAAGAAGCAGAACCGGATCGAGTTCGTGGAGAATATCCTCTTAAAGAAGCCGGTGGCCTCCACCAAGCTGGTCACCGATAAGGTGAGCGATCCCAGAGGCTGCCTCAACCTGGACCATGAGCTCTGGTGCAATCCCTGGGACAAGCGGCTGGCCTCCCGGGCGTCCTTCCCGGACCTGTTCCGCTACTCCCTGCTAAAGAGCAACAACGTCTACGCGATCATCAACGAGATCATCAGCCTGGGCACCGGCGCGGAAGCGGAAAAGCGCCAGGAGCAGGTGACCCGGCTGCTGGACGAGCTGGGGAGCTATTCCTATCACAGCGGGCTGCTGGTGACCGATTAAAAAGGCGCTGTCTCCTACCCCATTTCCGGCAGGAGACAGCGTCTTTTTGTTGTTCCCGGCGTTCTTTTATGCTCCCCCTTTCACCATCCCCAGCAGCATCGCCACGAGCGCAGCGCCCATCCCCAGGAACAGGGGATCGAAGGACAGATCCAGGAACACGGAGCCGGCCAGCACGAACAAGGGTCCGGCGATGATCGCCGCCAGGGCAAAGCCTGGATCCACCCGCCTGCCAAAGAACAGGGCTCCGCACAGAGGCAGGAAGAGCACGGCTCCCCGCAGCCCCATGGACATGAAGCTCCACTGCAGGATCACGGACTGCAGATCCCCGATGGTGAACAGGACCGCCAGCAGCAGCACTGCCAGGATGGAGATCCGGGTCACCGCCAGCTTCTTCCCCTCGTTCTGGTCCAATGCCAGCGGCCGGTCCAGATTGCTGGTAACGATGCTGCTGATGCCCAGGGTCAGCCCGGCTCCGCAGCCGATGATGGCGATCAGCAGGACCGCCAGGAAGATCCCGGCTAAGAATCCCGGCAGATACATCAGGATAAACTGGGGGAACGTCTTCGCCGCGTCCATGGCGGGATACAGCATTTTCATATACATGCCGATGTAGACGCCGCCCAGACCGATCGGCGGAATCAGGACCGCGCTGGCCAAGGCTCCCTGAACCGCCGCCCGGTCGCTTTTGGCTGACAGCACGCTCTGCGCGTAGGTCTGGGTAGACAGCACCCCGATCAAAAGAGACAGGGCCGCTCCCCCATCCACCCCGACGCCCCGGGCAAACAGGCTGAAATACTGGCTCCCGGGAAGGGCCTGATACAGCTGCCGGAACCCGTCGCTCTGCCGGAAGATGATGACTGTGCACAGGACCGCGCAGGCATACAAAAGCACCGTTTTGATCAGTCCGATGATCCCGGCTCCCCGCAGGCCGCCGAACAGCACATAGCATACCATCAGCCCCGCCGCGAAGAGGGAACAGGCCAGCGGCGGCAAGGGGACCAGGGCGCTCAGCAGCGCCATGGCAGACATCAGCTGGGCGATGATATTTAGGAAGATGCCCAGCGCCCCCAGCACGGACGTAAACAGGCCGGCCCGCGGGCCGTACTCCTTCTGGATCATCTCCTGAAGGGTCATACAGCCGGTCCTGCGCATGGGACGGACGAAGAACAGCGCCAGGAACAGGCACCCGATGCCGCCGCCCAGGCAGAACCACAGGGCGGAAAACCCGTATTCAAACGCCAGCTGGGAGGTAGCCACGGTCGAGGACCCGCCTACCAGGGTGCCGATGATCGTTCCTGCTACCATGAACGCGGTAGAACGTCCTCCCCCGATGGCAAAATCGCTGGCGCTTTTCACATTGCGCCCGGACTGCACGCCGATGCCTGCGATCAGGAGCAGGGTCAGGCACGCGCCTGCAATATGAGAAAATCCAAGAGAAATCATATGGCTGCCTCCCTTACGCCGTTATTGTCCCGCTTCCTTCTTTTTGGCTTCCTCCAGGTTCCGCTTCAGATCCTCCTCCGCTTCTTTCTTATCCGAAGACATGGAAAGCGCCTGTTCGTTGCCTAAGTACATGCCGATCAGCCCTACGCCCACGGCCACGCTGGCAAGCTTGATGATCCAGGGGAATACCGTCCCCTTTATCGCCACGGAGATCGCCGCGCCGGTCTCCCCGCCGATGAGCATGGCAGCCGCGAAGCCCACAAAACACAGGGCGCCTGCGAAAATAGAAAGGTACGCGCCCCATCCAAATATGGAGCAGCACACTTCGGATGCTTTTTTCATAGTCTACCTCCTATACAAGTCCCAGGGTAGGGATCACACCGATCAGGAATACCACACTGAGCAGGTAATGCAGAACACACCAGATCAAACAGTTGCGGGTAGTCTCCTTCATCCCTGCCCCCGATATGCCCATGGCCGTATACATGCACAGGGCCAGCGGCGGGGTCATGCCCTCCATCGCGCCGCAGATCACCGGAAGCATGCCGGCTACCAAAAACGGGTTCGCGCCGGCCTGTGCCATCACGGATACAATGGCGGTGCCGAAGATGGCAACCTGAGAGGATCCGGGAAGGATCATCCCCAGGATGGCGGTGAACAGCGGCAGGATCACGGCCAGGGCCACCAGGCCGAATCCCCAGCTGGAGATCAGAGTCCCGATATTCTCCCCCACCTTCAGCGCCTCAAACAGGTTGCTGATACAGTATGCGAAGAAAATGGTGGCAGACACGGGAACGATGGATTTGGTCCCCTTGGTCAGCAGCTTTGCGATCTCCTTCGGCCCTACCTTCATATCCTTGCGGATGATGAACAGCGCGTACACCGCGGCGATCCCCGGCGTGAACAGCAGCACGCAGCTGGACATGGCGGAAGCGCCCGCGGCCGTGAGACGGCTGGTAAAAAACGTCTCCTTAAACATCGCGTCCAGCATGAACGGCAGCAGGATCACCACCGGGATCATCATGGAACGCCAGCCGCGCCGCATGGCGTCGCCGAACCTCGGCACCTCGCTGGCAGGCAGCGCGTTGATCTTGTGATATTTGCAGAACACGAAAATGGTGACCGCCCGCTGGATGATGAACCAGAGGGAGATCCCCCACATCAGCAGCCAGAACTGGGACATGCTGTAAGCATCTTCCCCGTACAGGGTGGTCAGGATCCCGAAGGACGCCACGATGATCCCCGACGGCGGGATCATATTGCCCATGGTGCTGGACGCCATACAGATATTGGACGCCAGATAATCCGGGAAGCCGCTGCGGATCATGGACGGGATGGTAAAGACGCCGGTGGCCGCCACATTGCCTGCCGCGCTCCCGGACAGGGCGCCCATGAAGCTGGATACCAGAAGAGCCACATAGCCGGTGCCGCCCCGGATCTTTCCGAACAGAGAGAGCACGACCTCCACGCAGGCGTCGATCACCCGGGTCCCGGTAAAGATCTGCGCTACGACCATGAACGCTACGATCGCATAGAACAGCGTGTTGGTCGAAGCCTGATAGACGTATTTCCAGGCATTGCCCCACTGCCCGGTGATCGTCAGCATCACGATGAAGCCTGCCAGCATTCCTTCATAGATCGGCCGTTTTAATACGATGAAAAATACGCATATGGTGACCAGAAGGACTATCAGGTAAAGAAATTCAACTGGCACAGTTATCCCCCTTTCTAAAAAAGCCGCCGGCTGCAGCAAAGTACAGCCGGCAGCTTTTGCTACGCACTATACAGTTCTATTCTTCCTCGATCGGGATCTCTACTTCCAGCAGGGGCGGATACTGCTGACATCCGAAGATGTCGCCTTCTCCGAAGGAGCCTGACGGACGCAGACGGTTGATGGTAAATTTGATGGCGTAACCAGGATCGAATTCTACGAAATCAGCGATCCGGCTGTCCGGGATCCCGAACAGGTCGCAGACGAACTGACGGTTCAGAACGCCGCTCTTTTTCACCATCTCGTAATTCTTCGGGTCACGGAAGATAATATCAAAAGTAATCCTATCGGTTCCTGCATTCTTGCTGCGGATCGTTTTTGCAAGATCAACCAGTTTCATCGTCTTCATAATCGTTGTTTCTCCTTTCTTATTCGCCAATCTCAACCATGGTGATCGGGAACAGCTCCAGCGGATCGTCCACTTCCACGGTGTGATCCATGGTCCAGGTGTAAGCGTCGGAAATCTTGGTCACTTCATCCAGGATGAACGCGGCGGTTCCGGCGGTTCCTTTTACCTCAGGCAGTCTTGCGTAGAAGATCTGGCGCATACCGATCAGGGTTACCTCCTGTGCCAGCGCGTCGTCCTCCGCAACGCCCTCGACTACGATCAGCAGCTCGTGGGACTTGGTCTCTTTGATCGGCTCTAAGTCGCCCATCACGCCGTTCTTGCCGAAGATACGGTAGCTCAGCTCATACTTGTCGTTGGGATGGCGCTCCGCAACCTGGGACTTGGCCCACTCGATCACCTTATCGATGTTCTTGATGGTGTACGGATCTCTCACGCCTGCCAGGCCCATATAGCGTTTTCCAACGTATCCGGAGCCCTCCAGCTTTACCTTGATCCGCCCGTCGATCGGGATGAACTTGGGATTGGTGATGCGGCAGGTCTTCTCGTCGAACTGCTCGTAATGGCATTCGCTCATATCCAGGCAGCCGCCTGCAACGTACTCGTAGTACGGATTGGTCCGCTCATACATGGCATGGCCGGCAACGGAAGCGATGGTGCAGCGCTGGAAGGGAGCCATCGCGGTAACCTTCACATCGTCCTTGGTGATGGTACCGATCACGGACTCCTTGGCGCCGTAGGGCTCGCAGCAGAAGGACGCGCACTCCAGCACCTTGCCGGTATAGTATGCGATATTCTCCGGGAAGCCCTCATGGATCGCTGCTGCAGCAAATACGCAGGCGTCGCTGGTACGTCCGCCGATGATCACGTCAGCACCCATCTCCAGGGCTTTGATGAAGGGATGCACGCCGGATACGGCGACGATCCGGGTGGTGGCGTCCAGCTCTTCCAGAGTCAGATCCGTGCGGCTGTTCAGGCCCTCGATCTTTTCCCCGGCCAGCATTTTGTTCCGCAGATACTCTTTATCAACCTCAGAATAGAAGTAAGCCAGTTTGAATTTCTTTAAGTTGTGCTTCTTGGCCATGTCGCGGATCATGTCCACGTACATGTCTACACGGCTGTTGGTACCGGTATCGCCGGCGGAGCCGATGATCATCGGAACGCCCTGCTCCCGGGAGGCTAACAGCATCAGTTCCAGATCGTGATACTGCCAGTCAGGATGGCTCGCGCACTTATCCATGCCTAACGGCACCGGCCCGATATCGTCGCTGCCGGAGTCGCAGCAGTAGTAGTCCGGCTTCGTCGCTGCACCAATGTAAAAGCTTCCTTCCTTCGTGGGCGCAAATCCCAGATGTCCGT
Organism: Candidatus Ventrimonas merdavium; assembly: GCA_018715565.1. Taxonomy (GTDB): domain Bacteria; phylum Bacillota; class Clostridia; order Lachnospirales; family Lachnospiraceae; genus Brotaphodocola; species Brotaphodocola merdavium. The sequence goes on along the minus strand of DVLJ01000010.1, from coordinate 5,323 downwards.
TGGGGGAGATGATTCTTAATGTGTCCTTTGCCATGATAAACCTCCTTGTGCATCATTTGCTTACTTTTTATTGCTGTTTATTACGCATCATTACTTGTAATAACAAGTTATGATAAGAATATACACTCAAAAGCAAAATCTGTCAATATATCCCATCACTTTTCTTTCTATTTTGTCAAAATGCACAAAAATAAGCCATCCCGATTGGACACTCCAACCGAAATGGCTTTGGATCCCAGGGCTGCTTAGATCTGCCGCTGGATATGGAAGGAATAGATATCCGAATTGTAATAGCCCAGTTTATACTCCAGGGGCGTGCCGTCTGCCGAATAGTACAGTGACTTTAAGGTGATCAGCGCCTTGCCGTCCGGGACCTTAAGAAGCTCCGCCAGCTTCGCGTCCGCGTTCACCGCCCCGATCGACTGCTCTACCCGGAACTGGTCGATCCCGATCCTGCTGTAAAGATCGTAGGTGGAAAAGGCGCTTTTGCCCTGGGCCGCCTCCTGGGCTGCCGCCCACATCCTCTGCCCCAGCTGATAGGGGAAATAGGACCGGTAATATACAATCGGGGTCTGAGCCGCGTAGCCCACCAGATTGAGATTGGATACGTCGTCTCCCAGATACTTGACCGCCTCGCTGTCATGGCAGGAGGGGACAAAAGAACGGATCTGGGTGTGCCCCTTTAATCCCTTCTCCTGGAGCACACGGCTGAAGCTGATGATCTTGTTCAGCTCATGGTGCATGTCCATAGGTTTCACATAGGTGCCCTTCCCGTGAACCGAATACGCCAGCTTCTGCTGGACCAGCATGTTGAGCGCCTGACGCACAGTAATGCGGCTCACGTTATGCTGACGGCACAATTCATTCTCCGAAGGGAGCTTGTCTCCCGGAGCATACTTTCCCTGCCAGATCTCCTCGGAAAGCTTGTTCCCCAGCTGGACATACATGGGGACAGATGAATTTGGGTTAATCATAACGCTTACGTCTTCTTTCAACGATTTTTCTTTATCATAGCACGGCCCGATTTTAAGTACAAGACGGATTTTAACAGGTTCCTGACGATCCCCGGGTCTTTTTTAACGGATCACCTGATCCCCGTCCTTGATGCAGTAGTGCCGTTTTACCTCAAGGGCTTTCATCCACTCCTGGGTCTGCGTAGTCTCATAGGAGCCGTCCTCGTTTGCCCAGAGCCAATCTGGGGTGGGCCACAGGCAGATGTCTGGATCGATGGCCTGGTACACTTCCTCACTGACGCCATGCTGGCCGTGATGGGCCATCTGCACGATGTCGGACTTCAGAGCTTCCGCCCCGGCCTGCTCAAGGAGCAGGTCGCCGCCGATCGTCTGCAGATCCCCCAAGAACAGGATGGACAGGCCGTTCACCTCCATCCGGTAGGCGATGCTGGCGTCGTTGCCGTCCCGCTCTCCCACCGTGTCCGCGTCCGGCTCATACCGGTCGTTCATCACCGTCACTGTCACGTCGTCCACGGTGATCACATCCCCCCGCTCCACCGTCTGCTTCTGCTCCTGGGGAAGGGCGTCCAGCTGGCTTAAAATGGAACCGGCGGTGCCCAGATCCCCCGTCTCATGGACCATATACCATTCCAGCGGGGCAAAGTTATAATAGAAGCGGTCCACAGTGATCCCCATATCCGTTCCCTCTGCCTGGCTCTGCAGCAGCTTCAGCAGCGCTCCTACGTGGTCCGTATGGGTGTGGCTCAGCAGCCAGGCGGATACATGCCCGCCCTGCTCCCTGATCTGTTCAAACAGATGGTCTCCGTCCTCCCAGCGTCCGCCGTCGATCACGATCAGGCTGCCCCCGCTGGTCTTGAGCAGGAACGACATCATCTGACCGGTGCTCTGGTTCGTCAGCATGGTCAGCTCCGCTCCGCCAAGAAGAGGCGTCTCATCCCGGTCCTCCCGCTGCCCTTCGGTGACAGGACAGCCGTTTTCATCTAAAGGAGCCGCGTCCTCGGCCTCCAGAAGCGCCCGCACCTGCTCTGCTGTCAGGAACGCGTCTCCCTCGGCATCCCCGGATCCTTCGGGCCCTCCGGTCCCTCCAGCTCCTCCAACACCTCCGGTCCCTCCAGCTCCTCCGGACGCCGCCCCTCCGCCGGAGGCACTTCCTGCCGTTCCCTGCTGGACCTGATCCTGGACCGTCCCCAGTCCATCCCCACTTCCGGAAATGGCGCGGACGGCTGTCCAGATCACGCCCAGCGCCAGCAGCGCGATGAGCAGCCCGATCAGCCAGACAGGCCGCCTCCGCCGATAGCCGATCCCCCGGCTCCGCCGGTGCGCTGACGACCTGGTCAGATTTGCCATTCCGGCATTGTACTCCATTCCCCTGCGGTTTTTCATATGTGCCTCCTCATGTTCTGCGATATCTGCTATTCTATCAGAATTCTCCCCCCATGGGTAGTATCCACGCGGAATTTGTTAGAAAATTTCAGAAAATGCCCCTTGCATTTTCCGGGCAATGATGCTATCATGTTCAATATGATTCATTTTTTGATATTTTTGAACAAGAATTTCTCACAGGAGGATCTGTTATGAAAAAACAATATTCGGAGACGGCCTCTCTGGCCAGACAGATGGACTGGTCCACCACCCTGATCCCGCTGTTATGTATCCTGGCCCTGTGCGCCTGGTTCATGCTGAGCCCGGAGCAGTCGGCAGGCATGCTGGAGACGATCCGCTCCTTTTTAAATAACGAGCTGGGAAGCTACTACCTGATCATGGGACTGGGCGCCTTCCTCTGCGCCATGTACATGGCATTCTCCAAATACGGCGATATCCGCCTGGGGAACTTAGAAAAGCCGGAATACTCCGGTTTCCGCTGGGGATCCATGATGTTCACCGCCGGTCTGGCCGCGGACATCATGTTCTATTCCTGCTGTGAGTGGATCCTGTATGCCAACGATCCTCACATCCAGGATCTAGGCAGCATCCAGGACTGGGCATCTACCTATCCGCTGTATCACTGGGGGCCCCTGCCCTGGAGCTTCTATCTGGTGCTGGCAGTGGCCTTTGGGTTCATGATCCACGTCCGGAACCGGAACAAGCAGAAATTCTCCGAGGCCTGCCGGGCTCTCCTGGGGAACCGGGTAGACGGCTGGGCTGGGAAGCTGATCGATTTTATCGCCGTGCTGGCCCTGCTGGCAGGCACCGCCACCACCTTTTCCCTGGCCACGCCGCTCTTAGCTTTATCCATCAGCCGGGTGACCGGGATCCCCCAGTCAGTGACCTTGAGCATCCTGATCCTTTTGGTGATCTGTCTGATCTATACAGCCTGCGTATACTTCGGCATGAAGGGCATCGAGCGGGCCGCAGCCTGCTGCGTGTACCTGTTCTTCGCCATGCTGGCTTACGTCTTTTTCCTGGGCGGCGAGGGGCGCTACATCTTCGAGACCGGATTTTCCTCTCTGGGCAATCTGGTGCAGAACTTCGTGGCGATGAGCACCTGGACCGACGCCCTGCGGACCACGGAGTTTCCTCAGAACTGGACTATCTTCTACTGGTCCTACTGGATGGTATGGTCGGTGGCCGTTCCGTTCTTCATCGGCTCCATCAGCCGGGGACGCACGATCCGGCAGACGGTCCTGGGCGGATTTCTGTATGGGCTGAGCGGGACCCTGACCTCGTTCATCATCCTGGGGAATTTTGGCATGGGCATGCAGATGCACGGACGTCTGGACATCCTGGGGCTGTACGAACGGACCCAGGACCTTTACATCACCATCGTCACCATCCTGGAGCAGCTGCCGTTTTCCGCTCTGGTGCTGATCCTGCTGGTCCTGTGCATGGTCACCTTTTATTCCACGTCCTTTGACTCCATCACCCTGGTGGCCGCCTCCTACTCCTATAAGGAGCTCCCCGCCGGGGCGGAGCCGGACCGGATGGTCAGGCTGTTCTGGTCCGTCCTGCTGATCCTCCTGCCGATCGCCCTGATCTTCTCGGAGAATTCCATGGCGAACCTGCAGACTGTGTCCATCATCGCCGCCTTCCCCATCGGGATCACCATCGTGCTGATCCTGGCCAGCTTCTTTAAGGACGCCAAGGCGTATCTTGGGGAGATGGAAAAGCAGGAGAAGGAGAAATGAGAGAACTAAGGCCAGCGATCCAGAATCAGCGAGAAAGCCATGCCTTATGACAGATACTGCGAAAAGGAGAGCCGCGCAGCCATCTATAAGCGTTCGCTTACGGATGGCGCGCGGCTCTCCCTGCAGTTTTTATCTTGCTCTATACCCGCTCATAGATCTCCTGGAGCCTGGCTCTGCAAAATGCTGCGTTTTCCGGGACCGTGTTCTCTAACGTCCCGTATACAAAGGGCTTTTCCTTCTTGATAAACCGCATGATGGCGGTGTAGTCCATCTCACCGGTCCCCGCTCCTACAGCCTTCAAGCCATGTCCCTCATTTACCCGGATAAAATCCTTAAAATGGACCATCGCGATATCCGGCCCTAAAAGCTCCATCGCCTCGGCGAATACCTCGTCCCGATGGTCCACATTGTCCAGATCCAGCAGGTTCACCGGATCGAACAGGATCTGCAGATTGTGGGATCCGATCTCATCCAAGACCTGTCTGGCCCGCTTGGCGTTCCACACGATATGACGGGCCACCGGCTCGATGGCCAGGATCACGCCAAACTGCTCCGCGCAGCGGACGATCGGCTTTAGCCGCCGGATCAAGAGGGACAGCGCCTCCTCAGAGCGGCACTCCGGGCAGAAGCGGTACTCTGGGTTCGGCGCCCCGGTCTCCGTGCCGACCATCCCGCAGCCTAACAGGGCGGCAAAACGGATATGGGCATAGTACCGCTCCGTCGCGTCCCGGATCACCTGTTCATCCGGATGTCCCAGATTTAAGTAATTTCCCAATACGGCAATGTCCATCCCATGTTTCTCAAACAAATGCTTCAGATAATGGGCATATCCCGGCGTCAAGGCCGAAGGGCCGCTGGGATATCCGCCCATGGCCTTCGTAAGGGCCAGATGGGCGCAGGTATATCCTTTGCTCTTTACCAGGGGGAGCAGCTGCTCCATCGGCAGCTTTTCCCCATCGTGGAGCCGTAATCCAAACTGAATCATCGTCCTGTTCCTTTCTCTCCCCGGCGGAGCTGTTCGCTGACCGCCATCATGCAGACTCCCGTCCCATGCTGGTTGTCCCGCATCCTGGCCTCCCGGATATAATACTCCGGCGTACCGTCCCGGTCTTTCCGGTTGTGCGGGTCCGGTCCCTCGCCCAGCCCTGCGCTGGCGCAGATCCCATCCAAATGGAAGCCGTCATCCTCCCGCCTCAGATAGGTATCCCGGATGCCGTCCAGCAC
>DVLJ01000169.1 GCA_018715565.1 Candidatus Ventrimonas merdavium | reverse complement strand
CCCTTTGAGATCCAGATCCGGACCTACGAGATGCACCGGACGGCGGAATACGGTATCGCGGCCCACTGGAAGTACAAGGAGAGCGGCAGCGGCAAGATCGCCGCGGGAGACGAGGCGGCGAAGTTATCCTGGCTGCGCCAGATCCTGGAGTGGCAGCGGGACGCGGACGACTCCAAAGAGTTTTTGAGCATGGTGAAGGGGGACTTGGATCTGTTCTCCGACAGCGTGTACTGCTTTACCCCTACGGGGGATGTGAAGAACCTGCCCAGCGGCTCTACGCCCATTGACTTTGCCTATGCCATCCACAGTGCGGTGGGCAATAAGATGGTGGGCGCCCGGGTGAACGGCAAGCTGGTGCCCATTGATTACGTGCTCCAGAACGGAGACCGGATCGAGATCATCACTTCCCAGAACTCCAAGGGACCCAGCCGTGACTGGTTAAGCCTGGTGAAGAGCACCCAGGCCAGGAACAAGATCAACCAGTGGTTCAAGACCGAGCTGAAGGAGGACAATATCCTCCGGGGCAAGGAGCTGATCGACCGGTACTGCAAGGCCAAGGGGATCAATTTCCCGGACATCAACAAGCCGGAGTACCAGGAGAAGGTGATGACCCGCTATGCGTTCAAGGACTGGGATTCGGTGCTGGCCTCCATCGGCCACGGCGGCTTAAAGGAGGGCCAGGTCATCAACAAGATGCTGGAGGAGCGCCGGAAGAAGGAGAAGAAGGAAGTCACCGACACGGCGATCTTAGACGGCATCGAGGAGATGACCAACAAGGCGCCGGAGGTGAAGAAGTCCAAGAGCGGCATCGTGGTAAAGGGCATCCACGACGTGGCGGTGCGGTTCTCCCGCTGCTGCAGCCCGGTGCCGGGAGACGAGATCGTCGGCTTTGTCACCCGGGGAAGGGGCATCTCCATCCACCGGACCGACTGCATCAATATCATCAACCTGCCGGAGGACGAGCGGGTGCGGCTGATCGACGCGGAGTGGCAGCAGACAGAGAGCGAGAGCAAGGAACGGTACACCACGGAGATCCAGATCTACGCCAATAACCGGATCGGGATGTTTGTAGATATCTCCAAGGTGTTCACGGAGCGTCAGATCGACATCACCTCGATGAATGTGCGGACCAGCAAGCAGGGCAAGGCCACGATCATCATGACCTTTGACATCCGCGGCATCGAGGAGCTGAATAAGCTGACGGATAAACTGAGACAAATCGAAGGCGTATTGGATATCGAGAGAACTGCGGGGTAACTCTTTCGCAGTTCTTTTGATGATTTTACGGGCGTATGGTCCGCGGGCCGGGCCTTTTCGGACCGGGACCAGGGAAAGGAGACGGCGATGAGTGATCTGAGGATCGAAACCTGTGTGCTGGGCGCGGTCAGCACCAACTGCTATATCATTTACCAGAAGGGCAAGGGGAGCGCGGTCATCGTGGATCCGGCGGATAACGGGGCGTACCTGCTGAACCGGTGCCGGGAGCTGGGGACAGAGCCGGAGGCCATTCTTCTGACCCACGGACATTTTGACCACATCCTGGCGGTGGACGACATCCGCCGGGCCTTTCCCCAGTGCCGGCTCTATGCGGGAGCGGCGGAGGAGGGGATGCTCAGGGAGCCTCACCTGAACCTGACCGGGTCCTGGGGCGCGTCTCCCATGAGCCTGAAGGCGGATCAGCTGCTGGAGGACGGGGAGACGTTCTCCCTGCTGGACGAGACCTGGAGGGTGATCGCTACGCCGGGGCATACCTCTGGTTCGGTCTGCTATTATCTGCCGGCAGAGGATGTGCTGTTCGCCGGGGATACCCTGTTTTACGAGTCTCTGGGCCGGACGGATCTGCCTACGGGCAATACCAGGCAGATCTTAGCCTCCATCACGGAGAAGCTGTTCGCCCTGCCGGAGGACACCATGGTATATACCGGCCACGGGGATCCCACCACGATCGGCCATGAGATGCGGTATAATCCGGCGGCTCCGTACTGGAAGCGGTGAGCCGGGAGAAAACAGACAGGAGTACAAGACGGATATGATAGGGATCCTATTGAATGATAACGCATATGAGCAGGACATCCGGGAGCTTTTGATGGCCTTTTATCCGGGAGAGACCTTTGTCCACGAGGAACGGGAGGACCTGGACCTGGCGGTGAAGGGGACGGTGAATGGGGACGGGACAGAGTTTGGATTGAGCCTGGTCTTTTCCGGCAGCTCTCAGTTCCGGCCTGGCCGGGCGGCCAGCCTGCAGCCGGCGGCGGAAGCTGGCCTGGAGGTCTTGGCCCCGGAGACTGCGGCGGAAGCTGGCCTGGAAGTTTTGGACCTGGAGCTGGCGGCGGAAGCTGGCCTGGAGGTCTTGGCCCCGGAGGCTGCGGCGAAAGCTGACCTGGAAGCCCTGGACCCGGAGGTGGCGGCGGAGTGCCGGGCCGCCTGGGAGAGTCCGGTGATCCCGGTCCATTATGAGGACCGGTTTGAGACGAAGAACCGGATCAAGCGGCGGCTGTATGCCCTGCTGCTGTGCCAGACGGGAAAGCAGCTTCCCTGGGGGACGCTGACAGGCATCCGCCCCACCAAGATCGCCATGACGAAGCTGGCGGCGGGAGAGACGCCGGAGGCCATTTTCCGGCACATGAAGGAGACGTATTTTACCAGCGATGAGAAGATCCGGCTGAGCATCGAGATCGCCCGGCGGGAGCGGCAGCTGCTGGCGGGAGTGGATCACCAGAAGGGGTACAGCTTATACATCGGCATCCCGTTCTGTCCCACCACCTGCCTGTACTGCTCGTTCACCTCCTACCCCATTGGGAAATGGACGGACCGGACCGGAGAGTATTTAAGTGCGCTGTACCGGGAGCTGGACTATGTGGCGGAGAAAAAGAAGGGCTGCCCTCTGGATACGGTGTATTTCGGCGGAGGCACCCCTACCTCCCTTTCGGCGGAGGATCTGGACCAGCTGATCACCCGGGTGAAGGCCACCTTTGACTGGTCTGCGGTGCAGGAATTTACCGTGGAGGCCGGGCGGCCGGACAGCATTACCCGGGAAAAGCTGGAGGTGTTAAAGAAGCACGGGGTGAGCCGCATTTCCATCAATCCCCAGACCATGAAGGAGGAGACCTTAAGGCTCATCGGACGCCGCCATACGGTGGAGGATGTGAAGGACCGGTTCCGGCTGGCCCGGGAGGCAGGCTTTACCAATATCAACATGGATCTGATCATCGGCCTTCCTGAGGAAGGGCTGGAGGACGTCCGGGCGACCATGGAGGCTGTCAAAGAACTGGCCCCGGACAGCGTGACGGTCCATTCCCTGGCCATCAAGCGGGCGGCGCGGCTGAACACCATGAAAGAGGTGTATAAGGACTATAAGATCGAGAACACCCAGGAGATGGTGGATCTGACGGCCCGGTACGCCCGGGAGATGGGGCTGGAGCCCTACTATCTGTACCGCCAGAAGAACATGGCGGGGAATTTTGAGAACGTGGGCTACGCGGCCCCGGGAAAAGCCTGCATCTACAACGTGCTGATCATGGAGGAACAGCAGACCATCATCGGCTGCGGGGCCGGGACCACCACCAAGCGGCTGTATCCGGAGGAGAACCGGATCGAGCGGGCGGAGAACGTCAAGGACGTGGAGCAGTACATCGCCCGGGTGGACGAGATGATCGCCCGGAAGGAAGCGCTGCTGTAACAGGCGGGTGCAAAGTGCGGCGGAAAAACGCAGTGGGAAAAACGCGGCAGGAAGCAAGGAAAACGTTGCATTTTACACACGAGGATAGTATAATCGTAAGGCAAAAGCCCCGGAGGATGCGGGGCGCATAAGAGAATGGAGAGGAACCATGGCACTGAAAAAGAAGCCGGTCACCGGCATGCGGGATATCCTGCCCGGCGAGATGCAGGTGCGGGACTATGTGATGGACCAGATCAAGGAGACCTACCGGGGATTTGGATTTACCCAGATGGAGACCCCTTGCGTGGAGCACATCGAGAACCTGACCAGCAAGCAGGGCGGAGACAATGAGAAACTGATCTTTAAGATCTTAAAACGAGGCGAGAAGCTGAACCTGGAGACGGCGGAGACGGAGAATGACTTGGCAGACAGCGGCCTGCGCTACGACCTGACCCTGCCCCTGTCCCGGTACTACGCCAACAATGGCGCCCAGCTGCCGTCGCCGTTCAAGGCATTGCAGATGGGGAGCGTATGGCGGGCAGACCGGCCCCAGAGAGGGCGGTTCCGCCAGTTTACCCAGTGTGATATCGACATTTTGGGGGATGCTACCAATATGGCGGAGATCGAGTTGATCCTGGCCACCACCACGGCGCTGGGGCGGATCTGCCCGAAGAACGCCTTTACGGTGCGGATCAACGACCGGGAGATCTTAAAAGGCATGGCCCTTTACAGCGGCTTTGCCGAGGAGGGCTTGGACCAGGTGTTCATCACCCTGGATAAGATGGACAAGATCGGCTTAGACGGCGTGAAGGCAGAGCTTCTGGAGCTGGGATACGCCCAGGAGAGCGTAGAGCGCTACACCGGACTGCTGGCGGGCTTAGGACAGGACGCGGCGGCGGTGCGGGGACTGGGAGAGACCCTTTCCGGCGTGCTTCCTTCGTCTGTGACCGAGAACCTGGCGGTGATCATGGATACGGTGACCGCAGTGGCAGAGACCGAGTTTACCCTGGCCTTTGATCCCACCCTGGTGCGGGGGATGTCCTATTATACGGGGACCATTTTCGAGGTCTCCATGGAAGGCTTCGGCGGCTCCGTGGCAGGCGGCGGCCGGTACGACAAGATGATCGGCAAGTTCACGGGCCAGGAGACTCCGGCCTGCGGATTTTCCATCGGATTTGAGCGGATCGTGACCATCCTGATGGAGCAGGGCGGCCAGGTGGAGCAGGCGGCTCCGAAGAAGGCCTACCTGATCGAGAAGGGCATGGATCCGGCGCGCCTGGGCCAGATCATGAAGCAGGCGATGGACGAGCGGAAGCAGGGCGTCCAGGTGCTGGTATCCCAGATGAACAAGAACAAGAAATTCCAGAAGGAGCAGCTGGGCAAGGAAGGCTATGGGGAATTCGTGGAATTTTATAAAGAAGCCTTAAAGGGCTGATCGGCCCGGAGAGGAAAACACTGGAAAGGATAACAAAGGAGAGCAAGAACATGGCAGAGTCTATGCTGGGACTGAAGCGGTCCCATCGGTGTACAGAGCTTGGCACCGCCAACATCGGCGAACACGTGACCGTGATGGGCTGGGTGCAGAAAAGCAGAAATAAAGGCGGTATCATCTTCGTGGATCTTCGGGACCGCTCCGGGATCCTGCAGATCATTTTTGAGGAGAGCGATTGCGGCGCGGAGAGCTTTGCTAAGGCGGAGAAGCTGCGCAGCGAGTTTGTCATCGCGGTGACCGGCCGGGTGGAGGCCCGTTCCGGCGCGGTGAACGAGAACTTAAAGACCGGCGCCATCGAGGTGCGGGCAGAGAGCCTGCGGATCCTTTCGGAATCCGAGACCCCGCCCTTCCCCATCGAGGAGAATTCCAAGACCAAGGAGGAACTGCGGTTAAAATACCGGTTCCTGGACCTGCGCCGTCCGGACATCCAGCGGAATCTGATCCTCCGCAGCCAGATCGCCATCCTGACCAGACAGTTCCTGGCAGAGGAGGGCTTTTTGGAGATCGAGACCCCGACGCTCATCAAGAGCACCCCGGAGGGGGCGAGAGACTATCTGGTGCCCAGCCGTGTGCATCCGGGCTCCTTTTACGCCCTGCCCCAGTCTCCCCAGCTGTTCAAGCAGCTGCTGATGTGCTCCGGGTATGACCGGTATTTCCAGCTGGCCCGGTGCTACCGGGACGAGGACCTGCGGGCGGACCGTCAGCCGGAATTTACCCAGATCGATATGGAGATGTCCTTCGTGGACGTGGACGACGTGATCGACGTGAATGAGCGCCTGCTCCACAAGCTGTTCAAGGAGCTGCTGAACGTGGAGATCCCTCTGCCGATCCCGCGGATGACCTGGAAGGAGGCTATGGACCGCTACGGCTCCGACAAACCGGACACCCGGTTCGGGATGGAATTAAAGGACGTTTCCGATGTGGTGAGAAATTGTGAGTTCGCCGTATTCAAAGGCGCGCTGGAAAACGGCGGCTCCGTCCGGGGCATCAACGCCGAGGGACAGGGCGGGATGCCCAGAAAGAAGATCGACGCTCTGGTGGCCTTTGCCAAGGATTACGGCGCAAAGGGCCTGGCCTACGCGGCGATCCAGGAGGACGGCTCCATCAAGTCTTCCTTTGCCAAATTCATGACCGACGAGGAGATGGCGGCGTTAGTGGCTGCTATGGACGGAAAGCCGGGCGACCTGCTGTTATTTGCGGCAGATAAGAACCAGGTGGTCTGGGCCGTGCTGGGCGCTCTGCGTCTGGAGCTGGCGCGGCAGATGGATCTGCTGAAGAAGGACGAGTTCAAATTCCTGTGGGTGACCGAGTTCCCGCTGTTAGAGTATTCCGAGGAGCAGGGACGGTTCGTGGCGATGCACCATCCGTTTACCATGCCGATGGACGAGGACTGGCACCTGATCGACTCCGATCCGGGCGCGGTGCGGGCCAAGGCTTACGATATCGTGTTAAACGGCACCGAGCTGGGCGGCGGTTCTGTCCGGATCCACCAGAGCGACATCCAGTCCAAGATGTTCGAGGTGCTGGGCTTTACCCCGGAGAAGGCGAACGAGCAGTTCGGCTTCCTGTTAGAGGCGTTCAAGTACGGAGTTCCGCCTCACGCCGGACTGGCCTACGGCTTAGACCGGGTGGCCATGCTGATGGGCGGCTGCGACAGCATCCGGGAAGTGATCGCGTTCCCGAAGGTGAAGGACGCATCCTGCCTGATGACCGAGGCGCCGACCCCGGTAGATCCCAAGCAGCTGGAGGAGCTGGGCATCGAGGTGAGCCAGCAGAGCGAGGAATAGGAACGGTAGCGGAGAAGCCGGAGGGCTGTGGAAAAGAACACAGCTCCTCCGGCTTTTTGTTATAGGAAATTGCGTCCTATGTAACAAGAACGCTCCGAGAGGATACGCACTTCGCGCAGAGAAATATGGCTGCCGGAGCGCACACTTTTTTACTGGAAGGATGGGGCCCGGCGGAAAACGGTGACGAAAGTGGGGAGGAACTGTGAAAACTCTGTGAAAACATGGAAAACGGCCGGGTTATTTGCTACAATAATAAGAAACGGATACCATAAGGCAGAACGAGAGTGGGACGGCGCAGAGAGGAGAATGGGCAGATATGGATACCTTAAAAGTGTTGGTAGTAGACGACGAAGCCCGGATGCGGAAGCTGGTGAAGGACTTTTTGACGGTCAAGGGCTTTCAGGTGTTGGAGGCGGAGGACGGAGAGCAGGCAGTGGATCTGTTTTTCCAGGAGAAGGATATTTCTCTGATCATCCTGGATGTGATGATGCCGAAGATGAACGGCTGGGACGTGTGCCGCACGATCCGCCAGTATTCCCGGGTGCCGATCATCATGCTGACGGCCCGGAGCGAAGAGCGGGACGAGCTGCAGGGGTTCCAGCTGGGGGTGGACGAGTATATCTCCAAGCCGTTCAGCCCCAAAATCTTAGTGGCCCGGGTGGAAGCCATCCTGCGGCGCACGAATGTGGCGGTGACCGACGCCTCCGAGGTGGGGGGGATCCGCATCGACAAGGCGGCCCATCAGGTGACCATCGACGGCAAGCCGGTGGAGTTAAGCTACAAGGAATTTGAGCTGCTGGCGTATTTTATGGAGAACCAGGGCATCGCCCTGTCCCGGGAGAAGATCCTGAATAACGTGTGGAATTACGATTATTTTGGGGACGCCAGGACCATTGACACCCATGTGAAAAAGCTGAGGAGCAAGATGGGGGAAAAGGGGAATTATATCAAGACCATCTGGGGAATGGGGTATAAATTCGAGGTAGACGGATGAGACAGAGATCGTGGAGCAGGTGGCTCAGGACGAAGATCACGCTGCGGCATTCGATCCGCCACCGGATCATGGCGACATTTGCCGTCCTGATGGCGGTCATGCTGCTGGCGATCTGGGCGGTGGATAATTTCTGGCTGGAAGGCTACTATGTAGGACAGAAGCAGACGATGATGGAGAAGGCCTACACCGACGTGAACCAGGTGCTGATGGAGGAGCTGGAGGCGGGAAAGACCGTGTCCGGGATCATCAAGCAGGAATTGGAGGAGGAGTGGAACGTCTGGAGTAAGGGAAGCTCCGGCACGGAGCAGAAGGCGTCCGGGCTTTTAAGCACGATCCGGACCTATGGGGAGCAGAGCGACATCACCACGGTGCTGATCGACAGCTATACGGGGAAGACGCTGTTAAGCTCTGGCTGGGAGACGGATTTTCTGGCAAGGAAGGTGCAGGGCTATGTGCTGGGGCGGGATGAGGAGCGTTCCAAGGTGCTGAAGCAGGGAGAGGGCTATGTGGTAGAGGTCAATTACGACTACCGCTCCAAGGCCAGCTACATGGAAAGCTGGGGCTTTTTCTCTGACAACCGGACGATGTTCATCATGTCCATGCCTTTGGCCGGGATCCAGGAGAGCGTGGATCTGTTCAACCGGTTTATTACCTTTGTGGGCCTGGCGGTGCTGGTGGCCGGGTGCTTTGTGATGTATTTTGTGACCCGGCGCATCACCAATCCGATCCTGGCTCTGGCGTCTCTTTCCGAGGAGATGTCCCGGCTGAATTTTGACGTCAGCTACGAGGCCGGCGCGGAGGACGAGATCGGGGTGCTGGGCCGCAGCATGAACACGCTGTCGGACAAGCTGAAGGAGACCATCGGAGCGCTGCAGGAGGCGAACCGGCAGCTGCAGCATGATATTGAAGAAAAGATCCAGATCGACGAGATGCGCAAGGAGTTTATCGCCAATGTGTCCCATGAGCTCAAGACGCCCATCGCCCTGATCCAGGGCTATGCGGAAGGACTGACCGAGGGGATGTGCGAGGATGAGGAGAGCCGCAGCTATTACTGCGAGGTCATCATGGACGAGGCCAATAAGATGAACAAGATGGTGCGCCAGCTGCTGACGCTGACGGCGCTGGAGTTCGGCAAGGACATGCCGGCGATGGAGCCCTTTGATCTGGCGGAGCTGATCCGGGATCTGGTCAATTCTTCCAGCATCCTGATCCAGCAGAACGACGCCCATGTGCAGGTGGAGGCGCCGGAGGAGCTGTGGGTGCTGGGGGATGAATTCAAGATCGAGGAGGTCGTGACCAATTATCTGACCAATGGGATGCATCATCTGGACGGACCGCGAAAGATCCGGATCCGTGTCAGCCAGGAGTCTGGGAAGGCCAGAGTGGCTGTGTACAATACAGGCAGTCCGATCCCTGAGGAGGACTTGCCGAACCTGTGGACCAAATTTTATAAGGTGGACAAGGCGCGGACCCGGGCCTACGGCGGGAGCGGGATCGGCCTGTCCATCGTGAAGGCGATCATGGACGCCCACCATGAGGACTGCGGCGTGGCGAACGTGGAGGGCGGTGTGGAATTCTGGTTCACCATGCAGACTGTGGAGCGGCCGGAGGAACGATAAGGGCCGGATCGGGATGCAGAAGGGACGTATGGTCCGGATCAGGAACGGGTACAATGACAGAAACTGGAACAGGAATAGGAATACAAATAGGAGGGACCAGAACGGATGAAGAGGACCACACAGGAGTGGAAGCAGGAACTGAAGGAATTTCAGGAGCAGACGAAGGCATTCTATGGGGGAGAACTGGACAAAGGCAGCTATAAGAGCATTTCCGGTTATTACGGCAGCTATGCCCAGCGGGGCGGCGATGCCGGGATGCTCCGGCTGCGCATGACGGCGGGACGGGTGACGAAGGAGCGGATGGCGTTCACGGCGCGGATGCTTCGGGAGTATCCGGTGCAGCGGATCCATTTTACCACCTGTCAGACGATCCAGCTCCACGATCTGCATCCGGACGCGATCGCGCGGATCTCGGAGGAAGCCCTGGACGCAGGCATCATCACCATTGGGGGCGGCGGAGACTATCCCCGCAATGTGATGTGCTCGCCCCTGGCGGGAGTGGATCCGGAGGAGTATTTTGACGTGCTGCCTTATGCGGAGGCGGCGTCAGAGTATCTGCTGGGGCTGATCGGCACGGCGAAGCTGCCCAGAAAGCTGAAGGTAGGCTTTTCCTCCTCGCCGGCAAACCGGACCCACGCCACGTTCCGGGATCTGGGGTTCGCGGCCCGGCCGGACGGGAAGTTTGACGTATACAGCGCAGGCGGATTGGGGAACCGCCCCATGATGGGCGTGCTGATCGCAGAGGCGGTGGATCCGGCGGAGGTGTGTACGTATTGTCAGGCGATGTGGCTGACATTTTTGGCTCACGGGAATTACCAGAACCGGGGAAAGGCCCGCAGCCGGTTCATGCAGGAGAGCCTGGGCGGTCCGGAGCAGTACCGGGAAGCGTTCTTAGAAATGCTTGCCAAGGTGCAGAACGGCGCCCCACAGCCGGGGACGGAAGCCGGACTGCGGATCAGCGTGAAGGAATGGGCAGAGAAGCAGGAGGGCGCCTGCAAGCGGGGGGACGGTTCTGCGGCAGAAGGCAGGCGCGTGCTGGCCCAGAAGCAGGAGGGCCTGTACGCGGTGCTGTGGCACCCTGTGGGAGGCCAGCCGAATCTGAACGTGTTCCAGGCGGTCAATGCGGCGGTCCAGTCCATAGAGGGGGCGGAATTGCGGCTGACCCCGGATCAGGGGGCCTGGATCATCAATCTGACAGGCGCGGAGGCGGAGCAGATGCTGAAGCTGACGGCAGCTGACAGCGCCAGGAGCCAGTTTGAGCGATCGGTGGCGTGTATCGGCGCGTCGACCTGCCAGATCGGCGTGGGCGATTCCCAGGCGCTTCTGAGGGCCTGTGTGGAGGCTGTGCGGGAAGCCGGGATCCCCGACGGCGCGCTGCCCCAGATCCATATTTCCGGCTGTCCCTCCTCCTGCGGGACCCACCAGATCGGAAGGCTGGGCTTTCGCGGCGGGATGAAGCGGGCGGACGGGGAGATGTGCCCCGCGTTTACCCTCTACGCAGGCGGCTGCGACGTCCAGGGCAGAGAGTCCATGGGCCGGGAGATCGGAACGATGCTGGCTCGGGATATCCCGGAGTTCCTGGTGAAGCTGGGGCAGGAGGCGGTCCAGAGCGGGATGGAGTATGGAACGTGGGAGAACGAGCATCCGGAACGGTTGGAGGAAATCGCGAAGGCCTATCTGAAGTAACGGAAGGCTCGTTTGGAAAACGACAGGAAGAGCCGGTGGGGAGAGGGATCAGGCATTCAGCAGGAACAGGCAGGATGCCTGATCCCTCATAGGTGCGGCCAGAGCTTATGGAGCGGAGACGCTCTCGCCCGCCTGCTGGTCAGGAGCGGCAGCCCAACCTGCGATCCGGTATCAGAAGGGCCAGAAAACAACAAAAAGCAAGAAAAAGAAAAATACGAAAAAACTTGAAAAAAACAGTTGACATTTCCAGCAGGCTTTGGTATTATAAATCTCGCCGCTGAGAACGGCGGCACACAAGATCAAAAAGATCTTGAAAAAATGAAAAAAGTTGTTGACAAAGTCGAAGCGGTGTGATAAGATATAAAAGTTGCTGCTAAGAACAAAGCAACAGCGCTGAACCTTGAAAATGAAAGATTGAACAGTGTTTAAAACCCTGAAAATTCTAAAAGAAAAGAGTCTTTTTGGTAAGACTTTTTGAATTGAGAAGTTCAGAACAAAAACAAACCAAACAACAGTAGAACGGTTAAAATTAGCTAGTGGTTAATTTTGGAC
>DVLJ01000168.1 GCA_018715565.1 Candidatus Ventrimonas merdavium | reverse complement strand
CCCAGAAACCGCCTCTACCAATCAATCATCTGAAAAGCTTTTGAAACTGATTGAATTTCTTTCCCTGCAGGATGAGCCGCTTCGGCTTATTGATATTTCCAAAGCATTAAGCATGAACAGCAGTACGACCTTCCGGTTTCTGACGACCTTGGTCAATATGAATTACGTTGCACAGGAACCGATCAGTTCTAAGTATTACCTTACCTATAAACTATGTGCCTTAGGACAGCAGGTCAAAAATCACCAGCAACTTCCCAAAACGGCCCGTCCCATTCTTCATGAATTGGCCGTGACCGTTGGGGAAACTACCTGTCTCGCCATCAATCATAACCATCAGGTGGTCTATATTGATGTAATTGAAGCTCCGGGTCAGATTGTAAAAGCAATGCAGAGGATCGGCAATATCGCCCCCCTGCACTGCACTGGTATCGGGAAACTCTTACTGACCAATTACTCCGAGACACAATTAGATGAAATGATCGCACAAATGGGACTCCCGGCCTTTACTGAAAAAACGATCACTACAAAAGAAGCCCTTCTGGAAGAGCTTGATCGCGTAAAACAGTTGGGCTATGCCTTCGATAATGAAGAATGTGAGATTGGAACAAAATGCATTGCTTTTCCTGTATATGATTATACCAACAGGGTGATCGCCGGCTTCAGCGTTACCGGCCCCTCGCTTCGATTAACAGAACAGTTTTTTGAAGAACAGATTCCTTATATGCGTAAGCTTTCTAACCAGCTTTCCTCATTAATGGGCTACCAAAATTTATAAGATCCTTATCCCATGATCACATGGATATCACAGAACAAAACAGGGATTTCCTGCGGAAACCGCCAATCCTTCGAGGTTCGGCAACAAAAAAGACTCCTCTCCACACCACAAATCGTGTCTGGAAAGGAGTCTCCTCTTCTCAGCTTATCTCTCGTCCGTATCCCAGTTGTGATACACGGCCTGCACGTCATCGTCCACATCCAGAAGATCCAGAAGACGGTTCATCTTCTTGATGTCTTCCTCGTCGGATAACTCTACCCAGGTCTGGGGGATCATGGTCACGTCGGCTTCCATCATCGGGATACCTGCCGCTTCCAGGGCCTCGCGCACTGCGCTGAAGTCATCGGGATCGGTAACGACCTCGAAGCTGTCCTCCTCCTCGGCAAAGTCCTCTGCGCCTGCGTCCAGCGCCAGCATCATCAGCTCGTCAGCGTCCATCTCACACTCTTCCTTGTCGATGATGATCTGGCCCTTCTTGTCGAACATGAAGGACACGCTGCCCTGAGCGCCGACGTTGCCGTTGCCCTTGGTGAAGGCGCTTCTTACGTTGGCTGCAGTACGGTTCTTGTTGTCCGTCAGGGTGTCCACGATGATCGCTACGCCGCTGGGACCGTAGCCCTCGTAGGTCAACACCTCGTAGTTCACGGAGTTGGCGTCTCCGGCCGCCTTCTTGATGCCCCGGTCAATGGTATCGTTGGGCATGTTGTTGGCCTTCGCCTTGGCGATGACGTCGCGCAGCTTGCTGTTGTTGGCCGGATCCGGGCCGCCCTCCTTGACCGCTACGGCGATCTCACGGCCGATAACGGTGAAGATCTTGCCCTTGGCGGCGTCGTTCTTCTCTTTTTTGTGCTTGATATTGGCAAACTTAGAATGTCCTGACATAATGGTTACTCCTTCTTTTTCTCGTTTCTTCTGTCAAAAGGTTCTGTCGAACTTATCGGCGGTCTTTCGCGATAGCCGCCGCGCCTTTCCCATTCTAGCACGATTTTCCCAGGATGGCAAGAAGGCATCGCAGGAATTCCCGGCTTCTGGCGGGTCACTTGGCCTGCCTGCTTTGCCGGTCTCAGCATTCCTTCGCCTATTTTAGCTTTTCTTCGCTGATCTCAGCTTTTCTTCTGCCTATTTTAGCTTTTCTTCGCCTGTCTCAGCTCTTCTTCTGCCTTCCGGTTCCTTCTTCTCCCGCTTCTCGCCGGTCTCGGTCTCCGAAGCTTCCTCCTCCGGCAGCCGGGACACCCGCACCCAGCGGATCATCTTGTTCTCTACCGTCTCCACGGCAAAGAGATAGCCCAGGTAGCGGACCTGGGGCCGCTCCTCTTCCTGGGGGATGCGGTCTAACTTGGAAATGAGCAGTCCGTTGATGGTGTCGTAATTGTCTAAGTCCTCCTCGGGGAACTCTACGTCCAGCTCCTCTTCCGCCTCGTCTAAGGGGGTCATGCCGCTCATCCGCAGGGAGCCGTCTTCCTCCCGGATGATGAACTGCTCGTCCACGTCGTACTCGTCTAGGATATTGCCCACGATCTCTTCCAGGATATCCTCCATGGTCACCAGGCCCGCGGTCTGGCCGTACTCGTCGATGACGATCTCCATGTGGATCTTCTGAGACTGCATCTCCTTGAACAGGGCGTTGATATTGCGGGTCTCAGGGATAAAATGGGCGGCCCGCAGCACGCCCTCCACGGCCCGCAGCTCCATCGCCGCCTCCTGCTCGTTCTCCGCGTGGACCAAAATGTCCCGCATATGTACGGTCCCGATGATGTCGTCCAGATCCTCGCCATATACCGGGAACCGGGAATTCTTCCCTTCCTTCAGGATGAAGCGGGCCGCGTCCTTCACGGTCATCGCCCCATCCAGAGCCACGATGTTCTTCCGGTGGGTCATGATATCGCCGGCCTGCTTGTCGTCGAACTCGAAGATGTTGCTGATCATCTTCGCCTCGCTGGTCTCCAGCACCCCCTGCTCGTGGCCTTCATGGACCATGGTCTTGATATCTTCCTCGGTCACATTCTCCTCTTTGGACTTTTTATAGCGCCACAGGGCGTATCCGATGGCCGCAGCCGCCAGCACGCCGAGTAAGAGCCATAAACTGCCATACCCCTCGTCCATACGCTATCCTTCGCTCTCCTTCTTCCTCTTATGGAAACGAAATCATACTCATTTATTGTACTAGATTTCCCAGGCCCCGTCAATGGCGAACTATGTAGACAGCTCCAGGCTTACCATCAGAGCCCGGTCTACTTTTTCCTGCAGTTCGTCATCGATATGGCAGATGCGCTCCTTCAGCCGCTGCTTATCGATGGTGCGCAGCTGCTCCAGCAAAATGACCGAATCCTTGACCATATCGCATCTGCAGGTGGGGAGCTCCACGTGGGTGGGAAGCTTTGCCTTGTTCATCCGGGACGTGATGGCCGCGCAGATCACCGTGGGACTGTGCTTGTTCCCCACGTCGTTCTGGATGATCAGCACCGGGCGCACGCCGCCCTGCTCTGAGCCCACCACCGGGCGCAGATCCGCATAATAAATATCTCCTCGTCTGATAATCACAGGTTTCACACTCCGTCAGATTTACTTAACGATAGTATTTCCGCTCTTCGACGGGTGTATACCATCCCATGATTAATTTATGCCTCAGACGGAAGTCCGGTTCCCCTTCTCCTTAAGCCAGGAAATCCGCGAACACGTCGTCAAAATAATCCTTGCAGCCCACGATCTGTCCGCCCTTTTGGTAGACCCGGGGCACCCGTTTGCCGATATCGCAGACGATCTCATAATGGAAGCCGCCTCCGGTGCGGGCGATCTCCTCCACGGTGATCTCCTGGTCTCCGTCCTTTCCGATCAGGGTCACCTCCGTACCCGGCTCCACACCGGCGATGCCGGTCACATCCACCATGAACTGGTCCATGCACACCCTCCCTAAAATGGGGGCCGCCTGGCCATGGATCAGCACGCGGCCTTTGCCGGACAGATTCCGGGGATAGCCGTCGCCGTAGCCTACCGGGACCGTAGCCACGGTCATCTCCTGCTCCGCCACAAAGGTGCCGCCGTAGCTGACCGCCTGCCCGGCCTGGATCGTCTTTACATAGGTGACAAGGCTCTTTAAGCCCATCACCGGCCGCAGGGGAACGGCCTGCCGGTCCACCTCATCCGACGGGTACAGCCCGTAGATGGAGATCCCGGCCCGCACCAGATCCAGTCCCATCTCCGGCAGATCCAGGATCGCGGCGCTGTTGGCGCAATGCTTCATGGGGATCTGGATCCCCCGCTCTGCCAGCAGCTCCACAAAATGCAGATACCGCTCATACTGTTCCCTTGCCCACCGCTTGTCCGTCTCGTCGGCCCGGGCAAAATGAGTGAACAGCCCCTCTGCCCGGATCCCAGGCAGTCCGGCGATGGCGGCGGCTAAGTCCGCCCCTGCCTCATCCGGGGTCATCCCGATCCGGCTCATGCCGGTGTCTAACGCCAGGTGGATGCTGGCGGTCTTTCCGGCCTGCACCGCCAAGTCGGATAAGGGCTTCGCCTGCTCCATGGTAAAGATGGCCGGACGGATATCCGCCTCCAGAAGGGCCTTGTAATGGGCGGGATGGGTCACCCCCAGGATCAGGATCCATTTGCTGATCCCGTGCCTGCGCAAAAGCAGCGCTTCCTCCGCTGTGGCTACCGCGTAGCCCTCTACATAGGGCTCGATCGCTTTGGCGATGGGCACGCTGCCGTGGCCGTAGCCGTCGGCTTTGAC
>DVLJ01000167.1 GCA_018715565.1 Candidatus Ventrimonas merdavium | reverse complement strand
CCTCCAGCTCCCGCTCGGAATAATAGCCCTGACGGATCCTCCCGTCAATGGCAAACGTGTTGAAGGTGACGATATTCACCTCCCGCACCAGCCAGCCGTCGAACACGTCCCCCACGAACAGTCCGGCTGTAAAATGCTTCAGATCTTCCATTTTCAGTGCAACCATGTAACTTCCCCCGTCCTTCTCCTTTGATCCGTCCCCGATCTTCCCGAAGCGGCTTCCCGCCGGGAACCGCCGTTTTCTTTACTGCCCCATCGTATCCTGATACAATTCAAAAAAATCCGTCGTGGTGGAACCCTGGTTCTCCCTTAAGGAAACCGTATCCCAGATGCTCCCGCTGATCTCTACCGGATGCTCCGCCACAAACGCGTCGTAGATCCTGCGGAACGCCTGGTCCTTTCGCTGGACCGCCAGTTTTTCCTTCCGCTCCTGGGTAGCCTCCTCGTCGTAATCCTCGACGCACTTGACCACATAGCACTTGCCGTTGTCCCAGAACGGCTGGCTCACCTGCCCGTCTGTCAGGCAGAATACCGCGTCCTCATACGCGGCGGAACGCTCGCTCCGCCCCACAGAGATCTCGCCGGTCCCTTCCTCCGAATAGCTGCGGGCCAGGGACGAGAAATCTTCCCCTGCCGCCGCCGAATCACAGATGCTCTGGGCCGTGTCCCCATCGCTCACCACGATCTCCTGGACCGTGATCACCTTCGCCTCGCTGTCGCTGATCTCCAGGTTCACATCCTTGGTCAGCTCATCCACCAGCCGGTTGGCGGTATGGTAATCCTCGTACATCGCGTAGACGTCGTCCTCGCTGACTCCCGTATACGCCAGATCCTCCCGGGTCAGGGAACCATAGAACTGGTCCGACAGCTCCCGCAGCTGTTCCCGCTCCTGGGCCGTCAGCTTAAGCTCCGATTCCTCCGCCAGCAGGTTCATGGTCTTTAGCTCCCGCAGGAAGGTCCTGATCTCTCCCAGCAGGTAGGTCTGGAACGCCGTCCCGTCTTCCCCCACGGGCAC
This sequence comes from Candidatus Ventrimonas merdavium, assembly GCA_018715565.1. Lineage (GTDB taxonomy): Bacteria > Bacillota > Clostridia > Lachnospirales > Lachnospiraceae > Brotaphodocola > Brotaphodocola merdavium. Next base: position 10,632 of record DVLJ01000167.1, on the reverse strand, counting down.
CTCCCAGATCTGATCCGTGTAGACCCGCCGGTAGCGGTTGGCCTCCGTCGCAATGATCAGCATGGTCTGGGCGTCGCTGTATCCCCCCTCCGGCCGGACCTCCGACACGATCGGCAGGCCGCCGCTGCACGCCGATGTGCCGGCCGCCAGGGCCAGGCACAAAAAAAACGCTGTGATATTCTGTTTTAATCTCATCTATGGAAAACTCCGATCTATATCAGTAATCTTAAGATCTTCAAAACCCCGTCCCGCACGTTGGTATCGGCCTGGAACCGGGCCGCTGCCTTGACCTCCGGGCGGGCGTTGCCGATGGCAAAGCTGTAGTACACCTGGTCTAACATCTCCAGATCGTTTAACTGGTCCCCGAAGGCCATGGTCTCCCTGGGGCTGATGCCCAGACTTTCCTGGAGGAGCTTGACCGCCTCTCCCTTGTTCACACCCTTGGCCATACAGTCCATCCACATATCCCCGGAAATGGTGATCTTCAGCCGGTCGCCGTACTTCTCCCGCAGGCTCTTGGTGGCCGGCTCTACGCCGTGCTTTTTGTAGGCGGAGATCTTGATGAACGAGTCGTCCACCTCCATCAGATCCCGGACCCGCTTTACCCGAAACTGGTAGCCGTCTACCAGCCAGCGGTAGAATTCCTCATCGTCCCCTTCCAGGTACGCCACATCGGGACCGCTGACCATGGGAGTCAGCCCTTCCGCCCGGATATCCCGGATCATATCATGGATCAGCTCCCGTTCGATGGGATGGACGAACAGGTTCCGTCCGCACATCCCCACATATGCGCCATTGTCCGACAGATAGAAGATCCTGCGCTTCACCGGCTCGAACACCGACTCGATGCTGGCCCACTGCCGCCCGCTGGCCGCCGCGAACTGCATCCCCTTTTCCCGCAGCTTTCCGATCACCTCGAACAGCTCCGGGTTCAATTCATGGCCGCCGTCCTCCAGAAGCGTGCCGTCAATATCGGAAACAATCAGCTTGATCATCTTTCTTCCTCCGCGATCTGTCTACTTTGCAGGCGTTTCCCCCGCCCCGTCTTTCAGTTCCTGGAACATCGCCTTCACCGCCGGCGCGTTCTTCGTCAGCTTCTTGATGCTTAGATCCTCCGCCTTGTTATTCGCCAGGCGCAGGTTGTTCTCCGAGGAGAGCAGCGCCTCCTTCGTCTTCTGCAGATGGGTGATCGTCTTGTCGATCTCGTCGATCGCCGTCTTGAACTTGTCGCTGGCGATCCGGTAGTTCCGGGCAAAGCCTTCCTTGAAGGCGTTCATATTTTCCTCAAAATGGAGGATATCCAGCTGCTGATGCTTGGCGATCTCCAGCTCCTGACGGACCTTTAAGGAATTCATCGCCGCGTTCCGCAGCAGGGTGATCATGGGGATGAAGAACTGGGGCCGGATCACATACATCTTCTCATAACGGTAGGAAACATCCACGATGCCGTTGTTGTACAGGTCATTATCGATCTCCAGCAGAGAGACCAGCACCGCGTATTCGCAGCGCTTCTCCCTCCGGTCCTTATCCAGCTCCTTGAAAAAGTCCTCGTTCTTATGCTTGGCAGCGGTGCCGTCCATCTCGTTCTTCATCTCGAACATGATGGAGATGAACTCCACCCCGTCCGCCGACTCCCGGTAGATGAAATCTCCCTTACTGCCGCTTCTGGCGTCGTTGTCTTTTTCAAAATAGGCGTTGGGGAACGCAGTCATCCGCAGGGAATTGAACTGGGTCAGGCAATGCTGCTCCAGGCTCTCCCCGATCATCTTCGTAGACTGGCGGGCCTTAAAATCCTTGTAGTATCCGATCAGCTCATCCTTCTGCTTTAACTGCTCCTCGTACTGCTTCTGCAGGGACTGTTCCTTTAAGCGGCTCTCCGCCTCCTGGCCGGACAGCTGGCTCTTTAACTGGGTGATCTCCGCGGCCTTCTGCAAAAGCTCCTGGTCTTTCTGGCTGACCGCCTCGCTCACGGCAAGCTTTTTCTCCGTCTCATTGCCGTCCAGGCGGGTCCTTAGCTGCTGGATCGCAACCTCCTTCTCCAAAAGCTCCGCCTCTTTTTCCATCAGCAGCCGGTTAAAGTCCTCCTGCTGCTTCATCCGGGCGATCTCAAGCTCGCTTTCCTTCTTCGCCGCCAGATCCTGCTCCCGCCGGGTCAGCTCTTTCTCAAACTCTTTATCCCGTACCTGCTGGACGATCTGGGTATACCCGGACTCATCCACCACAAACACTTCTCCGCAATTCGGGCACTTGATCTCCTGCATGGGTTCTGTCCTTTCCTCGCTGCTTTTCTCGTTATGGTACCCTCTCGACTGCCGTCTCGATGGGGACACTCGGCAAATGCGGATCCGTGCAGGCACGATCCGCGCTTTCCTCGTTATTGTACCATATCGGTGCGATTTTGCAATCGGGAATCTGGGGCTTCCGGGACTAATCACCGAAATAGTACAGCGCTTTGAGATAGCCTTTTTCGTCGAAGACCGGCTTGTTGCCGGAGTAATCGCTGGTATTTCCCACATCCTCGGCCTCGTAGCGGATGGTCCGGAACATGCCGGGGACCCTTACGGAGCGGTCGATGTCCATGGAAAAATAATTGCCGTACTCCTCCTCGGCTCCCTTCAGCACGCAGATCGGTCCCTCATAGACCTGGCAGAACAGGGTGTCGGCGCTGTTCCTCCAAAGGGTATAGCGGCCGGTAACTGGCTCGTAGGATAGATGATAATCCCCCAGCTTCCATTCCTCGTCCCCAACGTCTCCCCAAGCAGTCAGCTCACAGTCCCCGTGATCCGGGTTGTCACAGCGGACTGCCTCCGCCTGCTCGCCGGTCAGGGCGTTTAGGGTCACGACCGCCTTCCCGCCCTGCTCCATCACCCGCTCATATTCCTCCGCTGACAGGGTGACCGGCAGATAGATCTCTCCCGGAGCTTCGTAATAGATCCCCCGATTCACCGCCTTGGCCGCATCTGCAGAGAAGGTCACGTATATCTCACCAGGATCGGTCAGCAGGCTCTGATACGGGGCCTGGGGCAAGGCCTTCCAGGCCTCCTGATACGCGGCGGCATCCCCATCCGCCCTGACCGCCTCCTGCTCCTTGAGAAAGGCGATGTTCCTCCGGAACAGGCCGCATAGCCGGTCCTCGGAAAACTGCTCCGGGGATATGGTTTCCCGATACCAGGGCTGCTGCCGGAAATACGCCGACAGCTCCGGCGAATTAAAGGCCCTGCCCATGACCGCATAATACTGGTTCCGCAGGCGCTTTAGCTCCTCCTTCGTCATCCCATTGGTATCTGCGGCATTCACCGGCCGGGCCAGGGCTTCCGGACAGAACAGGGTGTCCGCGGAGTAATACGTACCGCTCACCTCGGCGCTCAGGGCTTCCTCCGGTCCCGCCCCGGTCAGCTCCGCCTGGATCGTACCATCCTCCTGGAATGTGAGCTTCAGGCTGCTCCCGTCGGCTGCCTCTCCCCCGGCGTTCCTATGCGCCCAGGCATTCCGCTCTCCTGTCATGGTATAAACAGCCGTTCCCGGCTCATAGTCCAGCTCATAGACCTCCTGGATCGATCTTACCATGCTCCCTTCCACCATTTTCATGAGCGCCACGGTCAGCCGGTCCCGGTGCTGCTGGGAGAGAGGCTGCTGGGAGAAAGGCTGCAGTTCCAGCTGCCATCCATAATTGCCCGCCAGAAAATAGGTCCCGCACCAGACTTTTGTCTCCTCCGCCAGCTCCTGATCCTCGGAGGACGTCTTCTTCCCCGCAGTCCTGGTGACCACCGTATATTCCGCCTCTCCGAAAAATCCCCGTGAGGAAAGCTGGTCCTCGTCCCACCGGGCAGTCAGATGATAGACCCGGTCCGGGCGCAGCATCACCAGCTCATTCTTCTGATAGGTCTGCTCCGACAATGGCTCTGCCTCTGGATCCCCCAGATCAGTAGCCGCATATTCCACTGCCAGGATCTCGTCCGGCTGCGGATCCGCGGAGATCCCATAAGCCACCTCGTCGAGTCTCTGATACCTGGGGATTTCCAGATACTCCCTGTCCTTCGCCTGATCCAACGGCGCGGTGCCGCAGGCAACGACTGCGGCCATCTCCCCATTTTCCTGCTCCCAGTTCCAGGAATAGCTCCCGCTGGCCGCCTCAAACCACTCGTAGGTGCTGGACAGAGCGTCGTGGAAGCGAAGGACCGGCGGCGCGGTCAGGCCGGCGGTCTCTGCCTGGTTCCCGGCGGATTCTCCTGATCCGCCGGAAGGGTCCAAAGTCTCAGGGTTCTCTGTCACGGCCCCATTCTCCGAGTCCGCCGGAGCCAGGGATCCTCCCTGGGCCGTCTGCTCCTGGCTTCCTCCGTCCGTCCCGGCTGCCGGCCCTCCTGCAGACGGTCCTCCCACTGCCGGTCCGCCAGCCGCCTGACACCCAGTGATCCATAACGCTGTCAGCAAGATCAGCCACTGTTTTTTCATCCGTTTTGCCCTCCTTTTTGCGGTCTGCCCGTTGTCACAGGCTTTTTCTTTTATTGTATCAGGCTAAGGACTTCCCCGTCTTTACTCTCTTCTTAATTCTTTCTGACAGTTTTGCCGGGATTTTCTGCCATCATCCTTCCCGGGCTCACAATTTCCCCTCATAATACCCGTCCGCACAGTACAGCGCTCCCGCCGGGTTATGGGCCAGGACCCGGTCCTTTACCACCAGGGTGGTGACCAGGGCTTCGGAATACCGGTACAGCAGAGAATCGTGACCGACGCACAATCCCAGAGCAATGTTAAACTCCGTATGCTGCTGGTTTAAAAGCTCCGCCTGCAGGATCGGATTGCACATAGGCTCAAAATTTCCGGGACGGAGCTTTCTCTCCTCGGCGATCCCTGCCCGGGTCTTATCCACGCCGCCTGCTTTGCAGATCACAGATACCACCTCGAATCCGTGCCGCCGCAGAAGATCCGCCAGGATCCTGGCCTCCTTGCGGAGCCCCCGGCAGAAGGCCAGCCCGATCCGCCGGTATCCCATCCGCCTGCAGAATTCCATGGTCTCCCGCACCCGCGTCCACTGTCCGTAGCCCAGGCTTTCGATCTCCGACGACGTGATATAGAATGCCTGGTTCTCCGGCTCCTCGTATCGTTTTAATACCGTCTCCACCAGTTCCGGGTCCCGCATGGGGCAATTTTTCGGCATGGTCTCCGGGTCCTTCTGGGTACAGGCGTAAACGGTACAGTTTGCACAGGTATACATGCTGTTTCCTCCTCTTGTTTTCATGTTTGATCCCCAGGTTCCTTCCGTCTCCTCTTATCCAAGCGTAAATCCGTCCCGCACCGGGTAATCTGACGTTTCCTCCAGGACCCAGGGCAGATTTGCCAAAAACTCCAGCTGAAGGACCTGGTCCGAAAATCCCGGCTCCACCAGGCCGCATTCTTCCTGAAAAGCCGCGCAGAATTGATCCGTTATAAAAACAGCATGCCCGCTTTTCCAGGCGGAGTCCCCGGCCAGAAGCCTGCCGAACAAGTGGTAAAATCCGCCATAGTACAACGATCCATCCGGATTCTGCGCATTTACATAGACCTCGGCCGGCTTCTGAGGATCGATCCCCAGACAGGCAAAAAACTCCTTGACCTGGGGCGGTATCTGCCGGACTGCCTCCTCAAAATTCCGACATCCGCTGCACTGGCAGCCCTGGCTCACCCGCTCCAGACCGCTGTAGACCGCTTTTGTCCGCTCTGCATCGATCTCTAGCGCAAATGGTCCGAAACGAACCTGTCTGATCATTTCTCCCCACCTCCCACAGCTGCTTTTCCATCGTCCGGCCCGAACGCCGTCTCCAGGACCGTACCGTCCGCCGTTCCAACACTCTGGAGCAGAGAATCCAGCTCTTCCTCATTTCCGCCCACAGTCACAACATTAAAGTAAAGAAAATAATCCTCCGACGCCTTCCGCAGACAGCAGATCTGGCTGAGATCCGATCCCTCTCCGGCAGACACTTCCAGGAGCTGATACTCCCTTCCGTCTCCCAGTGTGACCGTCTCCTGCCGCTTAAGCTCGAAGCCCATGGCCTCCCACGATCTCACGCCCGCCGCGATATATTCCTCCTCCGTCATGCCAAGGGTCTCTTCAGCGGACAGGGTCACATACTGCCCGGACGGAAAGGCATAATAAAGCAGGCTGAACACCTGGCTCCCCAGGGAGGTCTCCATCGTCAGGCCGTCCGACGCCTGATAATCCCGCAGCGTTCCGTCCCCCGGAAAGAGGATGGACAGATCAAACTTCTCATTTTTGTAAAAGTAATCCCCATCCTGGTTTTCCACGATCCCAAACAGGCTTTCCGCCTCAGCCGCCTCCGATGGATCCGGCTCCCGGCCGGTCAGCTCCTCATAGTCATAGCTGTACTGGGTATACAGACTGGTCAGGCTCCACCCGGATCCGTCGAAAGCAAGGGCGTTCTTTCCATGGGGGAACAGCAGGTTCACGCCGCTGTCCAGATGCCGGACTCCCTCTCCGTCATACACATACAATTCCCCGCTGTACGGCTCTGCAAAGGAAGCGTCCGCCAGCATCACGATCCCGCCAAGCCTGGGCTCGCAGAAGAATACATCTGTTTTTAGGACCTCCTGCTCTCCCGTCTGCGTGTCGAGGCGGATCAGCTCCGGTGCCAGGGCCGGATCATTTTCTAAAGCGTCATCCCGGCCCTGAAGAAAGAAGATCTGATCCTCATAGCCTTCCCCCTCGGGCAGGTCTAACAGGCTGGCATAGTCATCCGCAGCGCTCCCGCCGGTGAGCCGTTCCCCGTCCAGGCACAGGGCATAGTCCTGTCCGTCCTCCTGTTCCGGCGAGAAAAACTCCTCATACAAAAATCCTTTTCCCTCTTCGTCAGGGTTCCGTAAGGGCCGGATCTCATAGCCTTCCCAGACCTCCTCCAGTCCTTCATAGCCTGTTTCCCCTAACTGGACGCGATAGAGGCGTGTGCTGCCGCTCTCCGCATTCCCAAGCTTGAGATACAGCACATCCTCCACCACGATCGGCTCCAGCCAGCACTGTTCCATCGCTTCTTCGCTGATCCCTGGAAATGCGATGGGGGACAGCACACCGTCCACCACGATCGAATACTGGGTCAGCTCGCCGTTGCACACCAGAAAGGCTTCCTTCCCGTTCTCGGGACTCTCCTCCTCGGCAGGCAGGGCGCAGGCGTCATAGAGATACGCGCCCTCTGTCAGGCAGCGCCGCTCTCCAGAAGCCCCGTCCCGATACCAGATCTCCGGCTCCGGTCCCATCTTGGTATAGAGGATCCCGCCGTCGGTCCGGCAGATATAAAAATCATCCGCCTGGTATTCTTCTGTGAGGAGCCAGGTCACAGTCCCGTCCTCCGCCACCTCCCCGAACAGCCAGCGGCCGTCCTCATCTTCCCGGGTATACACCCGTTTCCCGGCATATTCCGTCACATAGCCTCCATCGGAAACGTCCTGTTCCAAAGCGTGCGTTCCATCGCCAGACACCAGATAGGCGTCCCGGGAAAACACTCCGTCCACCGCTGTATAGAACAGCACGCCGTCGGACAGGCCGTTCACCACATCCGTATCCTCTGCCAGGAGCTCGTCCTCCCCTCCGGGCACGAACTGGTACAGATCCGCCCCTTCCACCGGGGAAGGCTCAGCTCCATAGCTCTGATAATACACCGTGTCTCCGGCAAAATAGGCCTCACTGATATCCTCGACGATCTCCTCCGCCTGCCCCGTCTCGTGGTCCACATAGATCAGCTTCTGGACCGGGCCGTAGGCGCCAAAGCTGATGGTCTGAGGCAGGCTGAACACCGTCGCCTTTCCGCTCTCCGCTGAAGGGCAGGGCAGGCTGCTTCCATCCGTAAAGGAGACCAGGGGCCCGGCGTCCGCGAAGATCAGCTCCGCCTCCGGTGTCTCCCCTGGCTCGGCCAGGACCTTCTCCAGATCCAGGCGCATCAGGTCTCCGCCTTTCAGATAATAAAGATAGCGGTCATAAGGCGCCGCCTCCTGCCGGTTCCCGCAGCCGGACAGCAAAAGCAGGCTCACGGCCGTTAGAACGCCGGCAGATAAGCGCCGGACCAGTGACGGGGCGCGGCGGTTTCTGCGGATTTCCTTTTTGGAGATCGCATTCTTCATGAGCCCGCACATCAATGTCTCGTACTTCATAGTCTCGTATTTCATAGCCTTGTACTTCATAGTCTTGTACTCCATGACCGTATCCCTCCCTTGGCGATGGGGCTATCCCCTTGGCCAGCACACCTGGATCGCCTTGAGAAACGCCTGGTTCAGCGCTTCCCAATCCTCATTCCGATCATCCGGCAGCCGGTCTGCCAGCTCCTTCTGCCGTTCCAGTTCTTTGCGGATAAATTCCTGCAGCAGGGGGTTCTGGGGATTTTGCTCTTTTTCATCCGAAGCCAGCTTCACCGCCAGGACTTCATCAATGGCAGCCCGCAGCCCGGCGGGCAGCTCCTGCTCCATCAGCCGGTCGAACAGGACCGGAGCCGGCCTACGGTACTCCTGGATATAGCGGGCCGCCAGCAAGGGACGGAGGTCATAAAAATACTTTTTATACGGCACCGTCTCCTCCTGGAGATATTCCAGATAGGTGTGCTTCGCCGTTCCGTAATAATGATACACGGCCGCCTTCACAGAAAAATAATTCCGGGCCGTCTGATAAAGCTCCTCCCAGGCTTCGCCGGTATGATAGACGACCGGGGAATCCGCCCACTCAAACAGGGTGGCATTTCCCCGCTGGAACTGTACCAGCGTTTTTTTCAGATCCCATCCATTGATATCCAGCACCTCGTCCAGCTGCCACTCGATCACATCCCGGCGGCTGTCCAGGCGCAGGTATTCCCTGCCTGGCCGCACATAGATAAAACGAACGTCATAGTCGCTGTCTGGCGACGCAAATCCCCAGGCCCGGCTTCCCGACTCCACGGCATGGAGGACCCGGACCTGTTCCCGTTCCTCCACTGTCTGTAACGTATCTTCGATCTCCTTTTTGATCTCCCGCTGCATGACTACACCTCCAATGCCTTCCGGTTCATCTCCTCCACAAACGTTTCCACACGTTCCATATCCGGCTCATCCGGCAGGATGCTTTCCCTGGCCGCCCGCTCCAGCCGCCCCTCATAATCCGCCAGGATCTCATAAAATTCTGGCGAAAAGGTCTTATCCTCCCGCTGGAATCCGCCTCTGCGGATCTTTAACAGCAATTCCTGCTCCGCCGTCCGCCTGGTACGGATCTCCCCCCGCTCCAGGATGTCGATCGCCATCATGAACAGGCGGATCAGATGCATCGCGTGCTTATTTAAATGGTTGTCATCTTTCTTTTTATTGCGTTTTCCAATCTTGTCATAGTCCTTCACCACATTGTGCATCACCGACCACATGTGTTCATAATCCCGCAAAGGCAGATGCCGGTAATCCGCATCCACAAAAATCTCCGTATCCAGCTCCGGATGCTCCGCCTTATCGATGTAGATACGAAGGGTTCCCTTGTCAAAAAAAGCATATCTTCTGTTAAAATCATCCAGGGCATTTTTCACGGAACGGAGGATATGCTGCTCCCGCTCCTGCTGGGGCATGGAATCCCTGGCGATGGCATTCTGCAGCCGCCGCAGCTGGGCACCGGCGTATCCCCCGAAGGATCTGGCGGCACGTTTGGACAAAAACATGCCTTTCTGCTCAAGCAGCTCCCGGCCCAGCGGATTTAAGATCAGGTACTGATCCTCCTCCAGTCCCAGGATCTCGCAGGTGTTGGGATTGCACTCCAAAAGCAGCCTCACCATCTTGTTGAACGAATAGATCACCGTGTCCGTATGGGCATCCTCGTACTGGTCAAACTCCGTCAGCCCCAGAAGATCCGACGGCAGGTTGAGGGTGATCCCCCGCAGGTCGATGTCACTGCCCTCCTGAGCTGTCCCGTAAGCATAGCTGCCGCCGATGCCCAGAAGCAGGATCCGCTTCCCCAGCCTTGGATGGTTTTTTATAAATCCGTATCCCTCTGTATGGAGTAATCTTTGAAAATCCGGCAAAATCCCCACCGCCTTTCTTATGTTCTTATCTGCCCATTCTTCCTCAAAAGGGGCCCCGCGCCTTTGTCCCTTTCCTGCACAGCCACCCTTCCCGGCGGCCATTTAACGGCTTGATCTCGATCCCACAGGTTCTGCAGATCTTACAAAACGCCGGAGTCAGCGTCTCCGTTTCCACGATCGCAAACGGATGGATATTCTTTATCCATATTATATTGGGTGTTCCAGACAGGGTCAATTCCTTCTTGCAAAAACTGGAGGATGCTGCAGGATCATCCGCCTTTCTGTTTCCACGCAGCAGAAATCTTTGGAACTCATAGTCGTTTTTCAGCCCCAATAAGCCCAACAAGCCCAAATTGTAATACATATACTTGCTATCCGCATACAATCATGTTATAATCAAAGCAAATAGAACACAAAAGGAGAGATTTTCATGGCACTTACCACATTAACCGCAAGAGTAGACCAGAAAGATAAAGCCGACTTTGATACCTTTTGCTCCAATGTCGGATTAAATACCTCCACCGCCATCAACCTTTTTGTGAAAGCTGTTTTACGCGAAAAGCGCATCCCCTTTGAGATCGCCCAGGCTCCTGACCCGTTTTTCTCCGAGACCAACATGACC
>DVLJ01000166.1 GCA_018715565.1 Candidatus Ventrimonas merdavium | reverse complement strand
TGCCGGTGTAGATCTCAGAGTAGCTCAGGACCGTTGCAGATCCGCCTAAAGCGTCCATCATGTCGATCGCCATCTGGCTGTCCATGGTACGGATCTTTAATCCGTGAAGGTCAGCGGGAACCCGGATCGGGGTCTTGGCCGTATAGAAGGAACGGGCGCCGGAATCCAGCCAGGTCAGGCCGATGAAGCCGTCCGGCTCCGTGATGTTGTACAGCTCTTTGGCGATGTCGCCGTCCATTACCTTATAGAAATGGGCCTGATCGTTGAACAGGTAGGGAACGGAAAGCACGTTCCATGCCTCGTTAAAGTTGCCCAGGGTGGAAGCAGATACCTTTGCCATGTCCAGAGCGCCTGCCTGGATGGAAGAAATGTTGTCTGCCTCGGAACCCAGCTGCGCGTTGGGCACGACCTCGATATTGATGGTGCCGCCGGATTTCTCCTTCACGTCCTCTGCCCATGCGGTCATCTGAATGTGTACGGCATGATCCTCGGCCAGTCCATGGCTCAGCTTCAGGTTGAAGGTCTGCTCTCCGGACGCGGCGTCTCCTCCTGCCGCCGCCTGGGTCGAAGCAGTGTTTCCGCCTCCGCATGCAGTCAGCATCAGAACACCTGCCGCCGCCAGCGCCGCCATTGCATGTCTCCGTAATCTCATAGTACATCCTCCTCTTAGAAAAAAATTTATTAAACAGCTTCCGCCCCGGTCCGGAGCTTCCGCTGCTGCTACCTGGTCTTTTTGCGGTTATCCCAAAGCTGGAATAAGTCGCGGATATTGTATTCCATGATCCCGCCGCTTAATCGCTTAAAGGCTTTTCCGCTGGCCGCCTCGATCTGTGCCTTCAGCCGTTCCGGATCCTTCGGCGACAGTCCCTCCAGGGGGATCATCACCCCATTCTGCCGGTTGACGAACAGGTAAAGGTACGCGTCGTCATAGACCAGCTTGTCCAGCCGCTCATAGGGGATCCTCCCGTTTTTCTCGATCTGGATCCCGGCTCCGTCCAGCTGATACCGCACACAGCTGGATCTTCCGCCCCGCTTTTCGATGACGCCTTCCGCCTGGACCTTGCTGGGGAAATCCCCGGCAATGAGCATCCACAGTCCCACCATCAGGAACAGGACCCTGGGCGCCGTGGCGATATCCAGAAACATCGCCGCCAGAACGCCGGCCACTCCTATCACGAAACGGATCGTCCGCTGCAGAGTTTCATAGGTGTAATACTCCGCCCGGAACATGCGGCGGATCGAGTCGTCGTCAAAGGTCATCTGCGCCTGAAACCGGATATTATCACGTTTCATCACTTTATCTCCGTTCTAAAATACATCTTTTTTGTGCGTTTACCACAGCATCCTTCATTTTCCGCAGATTTTCTTGTGCAATTTTAGCATTTTCTGGAAATAAATTCCCCACCTTTTGTGATGAAAAACTTGCAAAATGTGATATTTGAAGGTATACTTTGAGAAACAGAATGAATGCCGCAGGATCGATCGTCCCTATGTCTGGACGGCATACTGATAAGAGAAAGGAGATCCATGATCCATCAGAAAATCCCTCATTATACCGATTCGATCTTAACCCAGGAGATGGCCCGCATCGACCTGGAGGACTGCCCCGTCGTGGTCACCTGGTTCACCAATCAGAAGAATAAGCAGTCGGTAGTCCACTCCCATCCCTACCATGAGATCATCCTTCCGATCTCCGGGAGCAATGTGCTGTATTCGTTCCAGGGAAGCCTTTATACGCTCCATCCCGGGGAGATGGTGTTCTTTCCGGCAGAGATCTATCACTCCGGCCGCTACACGATCACCAACACGGTCTCGGACCGGCTGGTCATCCAGATCACCACAGAATTTTGGGATCAGACCATCCGCCAGGCCGGGATCGCGGATCCTTCCTGGCAGAACAGCATCGTCATCCTGAACGGGGAGTCCGCGTCCATGTGGGACCTGCGGGGACTCTTTGAACGGATGGCTCAGGTGCCCTATGTTCGGAAGAGCTATCAGCGGACCATGCTGGGCTGTGAACTGATGGAGCTCCAGCTGTTCATCAACCAGCTTGTAGAAGAGCAGCATACCCAGGCCCCCACCAGCACCAGCCTTCTGATCTCCAAAGCGGTGGAATACATCCGGGAGCATTATACGGATCCGGCCCTGACCGCCGCCTCCCTGGCAGAGTCTACCTTTACCAGCCGGGAGCACCTATCCCGCTCCTTTAAGGAATACACCATGGAGAGCATCCACGGCTACATCTGCAACCTCCGGATGCAGCACTGCCGCCGGGAGATCGCCGCCGGCGAAAGCATCCTGAACGCCTGCACCAACAGCGGCTTTTCCAATTACAGCAGCTTCTTAAAGTCCTTCCAGAAGCTGTACGGCATGACGCCGACCCAGTACCGGGCTACGTTAAAATCGCTGGGGGAGATGAAGAAGGGGGACGTGAGCGGGTAGGGGTGGAGCAGACAGAGATGGACTCTTCCCGCCGTATAGAAAAGGATCCCGAATGGTCCAGGATCTGTAAGGAACCTGGATCCTTTCGGGATCCTTATTTTGACCACGTTTCTATCGGACGACCCGCAGCTTTCGCGCTTCCTCCTTTATCGTTCTGCACGCATTATGGAAAATCCCCATATCCACAGAATAAGAAAGATACTGTACGCCCGCGCCGATCCACATATTCAAGGTTTCTGGGCTGTCAGTAAATGTTCCCACAAGCATCTTCTTCTCTTTGGCTTTTGCAGCGATCTCCTGCATCTGACCAACCACCGCCGGATGCGTGGTCTGCCCGGGAACTCCCAAGCTCTGAGACAGGTCATAGGGTCCGATAAATAAGATATCGATCCCAGGGACCGCCATGATCTCATCTAAATTCTTCATGGCCTCCTGTCCTTCCAGCTGTACGATCACAAGTGCCTGGTTCGCTTCCGAAAAATATACTGTCCGGTCCATCGCCGAATAATGGGCTGCCCGGACAAACCGGCAGATCCCCCGTTCTCCCTGGGGATAATATTTTGCCGCCCGGACTGCCTGCTCCGCCTCCTCTGGGGTACTCACCTGTGGAATCTGCACGCCTGCAGCTCCAATATCCAGCGCTTGAGAGACCAGATCTCCATGACGGACCCGAACCACCGGCAGGATCCCGGCGATCTGAGCCGCCCGGATCAGATCCTGCAGCCGCTCCAGACTGACCGGCCCATGCTCCATATCAAAGATCGCGAAATCCATCCCTGCATAGCCTGCCGCCTCCACAAAAGCGGGATCGCAGGTTTTCATAAAGCACCCGATCGCACATCCATTTAGCATTTTCTCACGAAACCTCTGGATCAATTCGGTATTCATTCCCAGCTCCTTTCAAGCCGCCTTTGCGGCTTCTCTCAGGCTATAGATATTTCGGCACCAAAAGCCTGGGCAGGAACAGGATCAGATCCGGCGTAAAGATGATCACGATCAATACCACTGCCACCGCTGCAAGCATGATCAACAGGTCCCGGAATACTCGCTGGGGCTCCAGCTTCGCAATCTGGCAAGCCAGCAGCAAACAGAGGCCATACGGCGGCGTAACCATCCCAAAGGCAAGGGTCAGACAGATGATCATCCCCAGGTGCACCGGATGAAGTCCCAGCGCTGTTCCCAGCGGGACCACGATGGGAACAAAGATACAGATCGCCGGCGTAGCGTCCATAAAGGTTCCCAGAATCAAAAACAGGATGGTCACAAACAGGATAAATCCTCCGGCTGACAGATTCATAGAATGCATCAACCCCATCACCAGATCATTCGCTCTGAAATAGGCCAGGAGATAACCAAAAATACTGGCTGCTCCGATACAGAACAGGCTGGTAGCCGTTCCCTTCGCCGTATCGATAAAGATCGGGATCAGATCCCTGGGCTTTAAGGTTTTGTCTACAAAGATCGTGATGATCAGGCTGTAGACCACCGCCAGAACCGCGCTTTCCGTTGCTGTACAGACACCGGTCAGAACACCGCCGATGATGATCACCGGCATGACCAGCACCGTTGCCGCATCCTTCAGCGCCTTTAAGAACCCTTGTATCCCGACTGCTTCTTCCTTCGGATAATCATACTTTACCGCATAAACATAGCTTACCACCATCATGATCAGTGCAAATAGGATCCCCGGGATCACGCCTGCGATAAACAGAGCCTGAACGCTGGCTCCCGCCGTAGCAGAATAGATGATCATGATCAGACTAGGAGGAATGATCTGTCCCAAAACAGAAGAGGTGGCTGTCACCACTACCGAAAAAGAAGGATCATAGCCCTTTTTGATCATAGAAGGGATCAAGATCGTTCCGATCCCTGAGGTGTCGGCAACTGCCGAACCAGACACGCCGCCGAACAGCAGGCTTACCAGCACATTGATATGCGCCAGACCGCCCCGGATATGTCCTACTGTGGCAGACGCCAGATTGATCAGCTTGTCCGTGATCTTCCCCGAGTTCATCAGATTTCCTGCCAGCAGGAAAAAGGGGATGGCCGTCAGCACAAAGCTGTCCACACCTGCAAAGAACCGCTGGATCAGCTGCCACAATGAGATATCGGTAAACGCAACGGCCACAAAAATAGAAACTCCAAAAATGGAATATGCCAGAGGGATCCCAAGGATCATCAGAATCAGCATTCCCAGGATCAGAATCAAGATCGGCGCCAGATTCATGTCTCTTTCCCTCCTTTCGCCTGATCAACAATATTTTCCAAAGCGTTCAGGATCATTACCACGGCGGAGATCGGCGCCGCAATGTAAACACAGTTCGCCGGGACCGGTATGGTCACCATCCGTTTTCCGATGCTCCGCTGTACGTAGCTGCCTCCATACACCAAGATCAATACCGCCACAGCCACGATCACCACGTTCACGCCTATGGCAAACGCCCTCCTTGCCGCCGGAGGAAGGGAACCGCTCAGCACATTCAGGGAAAGGTGGGTCCCCTCCCGGACCGCCAGGCCGGATCCCAGCAGGATCATCCATACAAAGCTGAGCCTTGCCACTTCCTCTGACCAGGAGATCGGCACCTTCAGCACAAACCTGCAGAGAACCTGCAGGAATGTAACGATGATCAGTACGCACATCCCTGCAAATAAACCTGCAGCAATTACCTTGTTCAAAGCATTTGTAATTGCCTTCATCTCATCGCTCCTTACTCACAAGCCTCAATATCCAGTATCATCTACGACAATCCCGTTGCTTCTCCAAACTCTTCATAAATGGGCTTCGTCCGTTCCATGATCGGTGTTTTATCGATCTCCGTCTCCACAATGCCATACTGTTCGACCATCGTCTTCTCCGCATCCTGACCGAATTCCAATTCTCCCTGGCGTGCCAGGTCCGTCGCCTCATCCACAGCCTTCTGCAGAGCCTCCTGCTGTTCCGTGGACAGGCTCTGCCAGGTCTCCTTACTGATGAACAGCGGTCTTACAGTGATCTCATGTTCCGTCATGGTAAAGTAGGGCGCAGGCTCATAGAATTTAGACGTCAGGATCGACGGCATCTCATTCTCCATTCCATCACACAGACCAGAAGCCAGAGCCGAGTAGGTCTCGCCGAAGGCAATGTTCACCGGCAATGTACCAATCGCTTCCCATACCTTGAATTTCAGTTCGGACGGAGCCAGCCGCAGCTTAAAGCCTTGGAGGTCGTCAATACTCTCCACCGGTCCCTTTACTGCCAGCAGATTTCTGGAAGAACCGCCCCAGAAATCCAGGATCATAATCCCGTTGCCCTTCTCTTCAATCACCGCCTTGTATTCTTCCCCAATCTCTCCGTCCAGCACTGCCAGCCAATGGTCATAATCCCGGAAGATAAACGGCAGGGAGAACAATTCCAGCTGCTGACAGAAGGTGCTTCCCACCGTAGGATCCACGATGCACATATCCAGACTTCCTTCCCGGACACTTTCCAGCATATCCTGTTCCGCCCCCAGGGTGCTGTTGGGATAATTTACAATCTCCAGCGAACCTCCAGAATATTCGGACGCTTTTTCCGCCAGGACCCCGATCGCTTCATTCCACGGATGACTGTCCGTCTGGCTGTTGCCGATCTTCAGAGTTACTTTCTCTGCTGCCGCTGTCTCAGCACCCTGCTGTGTCTGACCGGCCGCCTGGGAAGCCTGAGACGAAGTTCCTCCGTTTCCCGAACAAGCAGTCAGTCCCAATGCGGCGATCACAGCGATCCATACAATCCCTAAATGTTTCCTCATAATCAAGCCCTCCTTTAATTAATCTTATATTTCTCCAGAACAGTTCTGCTGACCTCTACGCCATTGCCAGGACCATCCGGGACCATCACAAATCCATCCTCAAACACGATGCCATCATGAATCAGATCCAGCCGGAACGGGTGACTGGACTGGTCATACTCCAACATAGGCTCCATCGGCTGCAGCGCCAAAGGTGCCGGAGGAAGCGTTGCCAAAAACTGGAGGGACGCCGCCAGCCCGATGCCAGACCCCCATACATGAGGGATCAGCATGGCATTCCATGCCTGGGTAAGCGCCGCGATCTTTTTGCATTCTGTATATCCGCCGCTGGAGCAGAGATCCGGCTGATAGATATCCAGCGCGCCAGCCTTCAGCCATTCCTTATAGGCAATCTTTCCGAAAATGTTCTCCCCTGCCGCTATATAGGAAGACGTCAGGTTCCGCAACGCCGCATATCCTCCGACATCCTCCGGAGCCAGCAGCTCCTCAAAGAATTCCAGCTTCTCGTCCCGCAGTTCCAGCACGATCCGTCTCGCCGCCGCCAGATTATAAGCGCAATTAAAATCCGCCATCAAAAGAGTATCAAAGCCTACAGCCTCCCGCACCGCACGGATATAGCGGATATCCTCTTCCACGCCAAACCCCGTTTTCAATTTCATGCCTCGGAATCCATTTTTCAAATGCATTCTTGCTTCCTCAATGGCATCTTCCGGATACTGTCCGCCTTTTTTTCGATAAAAACCGGTAGCATATGCTTTGACTCGATCTCGAAAACATCCTCCCAGCAATTTGGATACCGGTTTCCCCAGCTCCTTTCCGATCGCGTCCCAAATAGCGATGTCCACCCCGCTTAAGGCGTTTACTGCCGCTCCTTGCTGTCCGAACGGCCTGGACCGGTTATACAGCGTTTCCCAGATTACCTCCGCATCCATGCAGTCCCGCCCGATCATCTCCGGCGCAAAGCAGTTTTCAATGAATGCCTGGGCGATCTGCGGCGGCTGCTGTCCATGGCAGAGGCACTCTCCAAATCCGCTTATCCCATTCTCGCAGACCACTTCAACGATTACCGAGCTGCGGCAGGTCACCCACCCCTGGGAAAAACAAAACGGTTCCTCCAGCGGAGCCTGGATCACATGGACATGTACTTCTTTGATCTTCATCCTTTCCCTCCTTTTATAAGATATCTGATATCTTATATGTTAAATGAAATTTTTTAGCTTCGGATTCGCATATGTACATTATCGTAGGTAGCTTTCAGATGGCGCCTTACAGCGGCCATGGCCTGCTCTGCATCCCGGTCAGCGATTGCGCGGTAGATCGCACGATGATATCCATACTTCTGCTCAATACAGTAATCCTCCTGAGAAGAAACCACTACCACATCGTGGAGGAACGGCTCGAATGCTTTCATCACAGAGAGCAAAAGAACATTCTTAGACGCCTCTACCATGGCAAGATGGAAACTAAGGTCACAGTTGTAATACGCATCATCCATCGTCTTTGCCGTCTCCATCTCCCGGACATACGCATCCATCTTTTCTAAGTCCTCTCCGGTAGCTCGGCTGGCGGCCATCTCCGCGGCATGGACCTCGATGATATTTCTCATCTCAATCAGATCCAGGATACTGCTGTCCCCTCTGGAGATCACGTCAGAAAGGGAACGGGTCAGCACTTTTACGCTGTTATCCACCACAACGATACCTTTTCCATGCATCCGCTTCACATAACCGCGGACTTCCATGGAGCGCACCGCTTCCCGCACCGTTGCCCGGCTGACATCAAATCTCCGGCACAACTCCCCTTCACTGGGAAGGTAACGGCTCTCGTCATACTCCTTATTCAGGATCATATCCTCAATTCCCTGCTGAACTTTCTCTACCAGTTTCATGCTCATCATCCTCTTTTGTTAGTTATATGATATCACATCTGTTGATTTTGTCAATAAACCCGATTTATTATCTGATTTTTTCGTTATTTTGTCGCATTTTTTGTTTTTCTTTTTCTGTAGCTTCCTGTTTTTTATTCATTTTTCACATTTTTCCTATACAGGTTATATGAAATCTGTCTTTTCCAGGAGATCTGGTATTGCTTCTGCAACCGCTCTTGTCCTAGATTTCTTCCATATTTTACCATTTCTCCCCCAGCTTTTGTCAAGTGCTCTTGGTCCCTTTCCTCCTGCTGTCAAAATACACAAACCGGTCAATGGCGTCCAAGATATCCCGAAAATCCTCCCGGGGAGCCAGCTGGATATAGGCTTTCAGCAGCTCCGTTTCTTCTTTTTTATACGGCCCGTAAAAGATATCATATACATTGTGCCCCCTCATATGGATCTTAAATTCCCCCATATGAGCCTTCAGATCTTCCTTCGACTTCAGATCCCTTCCCAGGGCAGTCTGGAGCGCCCTGCCGCTTTTCAGCCGGTGCAGATACTCCTTCCACGTCTCCCAGAGGATCTGGTAAAACTGCTCCTCCGACTCCACGATCCCCAGCTGCGCCATGACCTGGGGGTTCAGGAAATAATTCTCGAAGGAATAGTATTTTAAGATCAGGACGTTCTCCTCCCGCACCCGGGGCAGGCGGTCGATATCCGCTTTATCACGCTCGTCGTAATACCGGCAGAGCTGGCGCTTCAGCTCCCTGGGGTCCTTGCCGTCGCCGTCCCGGATCATCAAAAACTGGTCCCGGATATAGAGCTGGTTGATGTATTTTAGGTTGGCGTAAGTCTTGATATTGGTGCAGCTGTTGGTGGTGATGATGGAAATGCGGGACAGCTGGCCATCCTCATCATAAATCTCAGAGTAATACTTCTCCAGAAGCAGGGGCAGACGGCTCTTATCCTGCTTGCCCTCCACGAAGAACACAAAGCTCACGTTCATCAGATCCTCCGCGCCGTAGCCCAGATCGTCCAGGATATCGCTCAGATCCGTCTTCTCCCGGATGGCCGGGCGGAAGCTCCCATCCAGCACCACCTGGCGGATCTGGCGGCTGCTGAAGTTGAAAATGAGATGAGGCGAGTGAGTGCTGAAAATGACCTGGTTTTTCTTGGAAAGCCGGTACAGGATCTCGCCAGCCACCTTCTGCAGCTGGGGATGGAGGAACATCTCCGGGTACTCCACCAGGATGATGCTGGGCAGCTGATCCTGCTCCTCGCTGTAGGTCTCCAGCAAGGACAGCATATAGATGCTCTTCATGCCCCGGCTCATGCTCTCCACGCCGCCGGTCCGTCCCCGGTCCCCGCTGTAGATCTGGGCCTGCACCTTGAAGATCTCCTCCGGGTTCCAGTTCAGGCTGTAGATGATCTCTTCCAGGCCGCCGTTCTTGCGGAAATTATCATTGAGGCGGCTGGTGAACCGCTCTAAGTTCAGCTGGTCCATCTTGTACTCCATCAGCCGGGAGGTCTCCATCAGGCTTAGCTCCTCCGGCCGCTTCTGGTTGATCAGGCCGATGCACTGAAAACAGTGGCGGCAGGTCTTGGCGCCGTCAAAAATACAGGAATCCGTCCGGGCCTCCCGCCGCATCTGGCGGGCCTGGGCCAGGAGCAGGTCGCTCTGGAGCTGCTCCATATCCCGCTCCGTGTCGATGTAGTGGAGGCGCGGCATCATCTCATCTATGTACTTATTATGCTTCCGGTATCCGTCGTTTAAGCGGCGCACGCCGTCATGGTTGATCACACAGGTAAAGGAAAGGACATTTTCCACAAAGGAGGGCAGCCGCTTCCTCACATCCTGCTCCCACAGGGCATACCGCTTGTAGGCGCTGACCGCGCCCCGGCTGTGAAAGACCGCCAGATCCTCCCGGGTGATCTCCAGTTCCACCTCGATCTCGATATTTTTAAAGGTCTCGTCAAAATCCCCCGGCCGCACCTGCCGCGCCCCGGTCATGGTCCGTATCGCGTCTAAGACCGACGTCTTTCCAGTGTTATTTTTCCCCACCAGGATCAGGGCGTCCTCAATGTCCCGCAGCTCCAGGTCCTCGATGGATTTGAAATTTTTGATGCGGATTCGGATAAATCTCATAGCTCGGCACCTCCGTATGATTCTATTGTACTACAAAACAGGCCATGCGCAAAACCCTTGATCTTGCGCACAGCCTGTTTTTTTGCTTTTTTAGGAAATGCCGGGCCGGATACTCTGCCCCTCAGGCGATCCATGCCCTGTTCCCTGCTCTATTCCCTGCCCGATCTTTAATCGTAGATACTCTCCACGTCCCAGTCCGTCACCTTCCCGGTGCTGGCGTCCACCTCGAATTCATACTCCAATTCATTATAGAAAAATTTGCCCTCATACTGGAGACGGCCGTCGTCATAGTCGGCCTTTACCTTGCCCCAGGTCACCTGAGAATCTTTCAGCCCCGCCTTTTTCAGCGCGGCGGCCTTGGCGTCTGCCAGACTGATCTTCCCGTCCTTGGCAGCGGCGTTCTCCCGGTCCGTTTCGTCCGCATCAAACTCCCATTTCAATAAATAACCGGTCTCCGCATCATACTCATAATCATATTTGTCTCCACCGTCGGTGATAAACTCCACCTCATGGATCTGTCTGCCGTCGTCCCGCTCGGTGCGCTCCTTCGTAAAGGCCGCCTCGTCCTCCTCCACACCGGCATGGTCCAACGCTTTTTCTTTTGCCTGGCTCAGGGTGATCGCCTTCCCGGACCGGTTCCCCTGATAGAATTTCGTCTCCGCATCGTACTCGATCTTTAAGATGGAGCCGTTCTCTGCGCTGATGTCGTAGTCATATTCAATATGATCCTCCGTCAGGAAGCTCACCTCATAGATCTGCCGCCCATCGTCATAATCCACCTCTGTCTTTACAAACGCCAAATCCTTTTCCTTTACCCCCGCGTCCTTCAGCGCGATATCCTGGGCGCTGTCAGCGGTTGTCTGGGCCGCAAAGGCGCTCATACTCACGGCTGCCGCCAAAAGCCCTGCTGCCAATCCGGTCGCTGCAAATGTTCTCGTTCTTTTCATGATCATCTTCCTCCATTTTCTATCCAAAATCGTTTCGTTCTGTTTCTTATGACCTTATCTTATGAGAGAATTATTAAAAAAATATTAGAGCCGAAAATAATTTGAAAAAACCCGCTCTTTTGTTTATAATAGCCTCAAAATCATCAGGAAACAGGGAGGTTTGCCATGAGGATACTGATCGCGGAGGACGAGCGGGACCTAAACCGGCTCATTGTAAAGACCCTGGAAAAAGCGGGCTACGGCGTGGACGCCTGCTTCGACGGAGAGGAGGCCCAGTATTTCCTGGAGCACACAGACTACGACGCAGCCATCTTAGACATCATGATGCCGAAAAAAGACGGCCTGGCGGTCTTAAAAAGCGTGCGCCAGCGGGGCAGTGATCTGCCCATCCTGTTCCTCACCGCCCGGGACAGCATTGCCGACCGGGTGCAGGGGCTGGACGCGGGAGCGGACGACTATCTGGTAAAGCCCTTTGATTTTGACGAGCTCCTGGCCCGGATCCGCACCATGACGCGCAAGCGCACGCCCCACGCCTCCAGCGTGATCACCATAGGCGATCTGACCCTGGACACCAGGACCCACGCAGTCGCCCGGAACGGGAAAGCCATCGAGCTGTCGGCCCGGGAGTACGCCATCCTGGAATACTTGTGCATGAATCCCGGCATCGTCCTTTCCCGTGAGAAGATCGAGGACCATATCTGGAACTATGATTACAGCGGCGGCTCCAATGTGGTGGACGTTTACATCAGCTACCTGCGCAAAAAGATCGACGGCGGGCAGCAGAAAAAGCTGATCCACACCGTCTGGGGCGCCGGCTGGACCCTGAAGGAGGGGACGTAATGGGGCGGGAAAAACTTCAGTCAGCGGCGCCAGGGCAGGCAAAGAGACTGCGGAGAGAGGCGCGGGCGGAGAAGGCGCAGCGGGCGGAGACGCGGTCAATGGAGACACAGCCGAAGGAGAGACCTCCTCTCTCCATCAAGCTGAAGCTGACGCTCTGGTTTACGGCGTTTATGGCGATCTTAGCCGCGGCGTGCCTGGGGATCATCCTGCTCATCAGCCAGAGCGTAGCCAGGAATGAGGCCCGCCAGGTGCTCACCCTCTCCGTCCGTGCCAACATCCCGGAGGTATCCCTGGAGAACGGACGGCTGACCCTTTCCCCGGATTTCAACTTCTATACCAATAACGTTTCCATGCTCCTTTACAACCAGGACATGGCCCTGCTCTCCGGGCAGGTGCCTCCGTCGTTCCCGGTGAACACTCCCGCCGAGAACGGGGCGTTCCGGTTAGTGGACGACGGAAATGACGGGTATTATATCCTGGATTTCTGGATCCCCTCCGGCTGGGAGGACGGCGTATGGCTCCGCGGCGTTCTGGCAAACCCGGGCGGGAGCCAGTCCGTGGGAAATATCTTCGCCATTTTCTCCATCGTGCTGCCCTTCCTGATCCTGGCGGCGGCCCTGGGCGGATACTGGATCGTCAAAGGCGCCTTAGCCCCCATCTCCCGTATCGCGGAAACGGCGGAGACCATCAGCGGGGGACAGGATCT
The DNA here is from genome assembly GCA_018715565.1 of Candidatus Ventrimonas merdavium. Classification (GTDB taxonomy): domain Bacteria; phylum Bacillota; class Clostridia; order Lachnospirales; family Lachnospiraceae; genus Brotaphodocola; species Brotaphodocola merdavium. The sequence goes on along the minus strand of DVLJ01000166.1, from coordinate 2,590 downwards.
GACCAGCCGCATCGGTGTCCCTGGCAGAGGCAGCGGAAGCCTGGAGGTGAACCGGCTGGCCAGCGCATTTGACCACATGTTCGAGCGGCTGGAGCAGTCCTTCGAGGCGGAGAAGCAGTTCACCTCCGATGCCTCCCACGAGCTGCGCACCCCCGTTTCCGTGATCCTGGCTCAGTGCAATTTTGTGGAGAAGCACGGAGACGGGCTGGAGGATTACCAGGAAGCGATCCAGGTCATTGACCGTCAGGCAAAGAACATGTCCCTGCTCATCGAACGGCTCCTGGATATGACGCGGCTGGACTTAGGGACCCAGAAGCTCCGGGTAGAACGGGTAAACCTAAGTGAAATGTGCGCGGTCCTCTGCGAGGAGCAGGACACCGGGACGCGGGGGATCTCCATTTTCCCGGAGATCGAGGACGGCATCACCGTGTCCGGTGACCAGCTCCTGCTGGCCCGGGTGATCGGGAACCTGCTGGACAACGCCCGGAAGTACGGGAAAGAGAACGGACACATTTTCCTGCGCCTGTACCGGAGGCAGGACCTTGCCGTCCTGGAGGTGGAGGACGACGGGATCGGGATCAGACCAGAGAAGCTGGAGAAGATCTGGCAGCGCTTCTACCAGGCCGACGACGCCAGAGGAAGCGGCTCCGGCCTGGGGCTGGGCCTTTCCATGGTGCGGCAGATCGTGAAGCTGCACGGCGGAGACGTATCGGTAGAGAGCGCCGCTGGAAAAGGCAGCCGGTTCACGGTGGTCCTGGCGCTGGATCAGGCAGGATAAGCAGCAGAGCGGACTTAGATAGACATACGATGAGCCAAATGGAACAGACAGGAGGATGGATCAGCGGATGGGAAAGAGATGTTTGGATAACGGTACGGATAAAGGTGCAGATAGAGGTGCAGATAGAGGTACGGACAGCGGCGCAGGTCAAGCTCGGGATATGGTCAGGAATGTAACTGGAAGGGCAGACGGCACTCCCGCTTATGCTGCTACGGCAGCGCGGCGGACGGCCCCGCTTCTCCTGACGCTGGCAGTTCTCCTGACCTCGCCTTTTTTACTCACCGGGTGCGGACAGAAACAGGAGGACGATTATATCGGGATCAACGCGGCAAAAGAAGCCGCGTTCAAGGACGCCGGCGTCGCGGCGGCAGACGCCACCGTCTCCACGGCAGGACTTGATAAGAAGGATGGGATCTTCTTCTATCAGGTGGATTTCTCGGCAGACGGGACGGAGTATCAGTATGCGGTGGACGCGGTGACTGGGGTGGTGATCGAGGCGGCGGCAAGCGGCGATGCGGCAGCGGAAAGCAGCCATGCGGCGGCAAGCGGCGATCCAACGGAAAGCAGCGGTACAGCCGCAGATACCGGCACAAGCATAGACAGCTCTGCAGACGCCCTTGCCGCGGCCTGCGCCCATGCCGGGCTGTCAGAAAAAGAGGTATTCTTCCAGGAGGTCAAGCTGGACCACGATCACGGACGCGATATCTATGAGGTAGAATTTGTCTCTGCAGATGGGACGGAATATGAGTATGAAATCGACGCGACGGACGGCTCCATCTTAAGCTTCAGCCATGACTCAGAATCCTCCCTGGAACAGCTCTCCGACAGCTCACAGGCCGGCATCATCCCGGTGGAACAGGCAAAGCAGTCCGTCCTGGACCGGGTGCCGGGAGCGGACGAAACGAACCTTTCGATCCGCCTGCGGGAGGACGACGGCAGGCAGGAATACAAGGGCGAGCTCTTTTATGATCAGATGCTCTATGAGTTTAAGATCGACGCCTACAGCGGGATGTTTGTGGAGTGGGAGGCGGAGACGGTAGAATAGCCATCGCGAACATAAAAACACACTCAGAGATCCTCAGCGGATAGCTGCGCCCTGGGCGCATATCATCCCTTGCAGATTTCTGAGTGTGTTTATCTTTTGTACTTTCACAAGTATATAGGAGAGGAAGCCATTTGTCAATCATTCCCGCATATGCCCCTATGATCCTCCCAGCAGCCAATCCACGATATCGTAGATCGCAATCCCCTCATAGCTATATTGAGGATGTCTGGTCCTGGCAATGATCATTTTCGGATAAGCATCTCTGATCTGGAGCAGCGGAGCATACTCCCGCTCCAAGGTTTCCTGCCTTGAAATATCATCGCTCACTTGGATATAGATCCTTTCACTGCCCTTTTGGGCAACAAAATCTATTTCTTTTTGATACAGCTTGCCAACATAGACGTCGTATCCCCGACGAAGAAGTTCGATGCAGACGATATTTTCGTAGACTCTGCCGTAGTCCATATTTCTCCTTCCAAGGATGGCATATCGGATACCGGTATCGCACAGATAGAACTCCTCGATGCTTCCCAGGTATTTCTTCCCGCGGATGTCATACCGCTTAATATCATAAAACACAAACGCATTGCACAGATACTTGATATACCTGCCAATGGTCACATGATTGGCTGGGGTTTCGTTTGCTGTCAGCAGCTGGCTGATTTTATTCGGTGATGTCAGATTGCTGATATTGTCCATCAAAAACTCACTCAGGCGCTGCAGGATAAACGTATCCGGAAGACCATATTTCTGCACCAGATCTCTTG
>DVLJ01000165.1 GCA_018715565.1 Candidatus Ventrimonas merdavium | reverse complement strand
ATGCCCTGCTGGACGAGGGCCTCCGTCCGGGTGTCGATGGAGGAGGTCGCCTCGTCCAGGATCAGCACCGGCGGATCCGCCGCGGCCGCGCGGGCAATGGCGAGCAGCTGCCGCTGCCCCTGGCTCAGATTCGCGCCGTCGCCGCTTAATACCGTCTGGTAGCCGTCCGGAAGCCGTCGGATGAAGCCGTCGGCGTTGGCTAATCTGGCGGCGGCCATACATTCCTCGTCCGTGGCGTCCAGCCGTCCGTACCGGATATTTTCCATGACGGTGCCGGTGAACAGGTGGGTATCCTGGAGCACGATGCCCAGGGAACGCCGCAGGTCGGCTTTCTTGATCTTATTGATGTTGATACCGTCGTAACGGATCTTGCCGTCGGCAAGATCATAGAACCGGTTGATCAGGTTGGTGATCGTCGTCTTTCCCGCCCCGGTGGAGCCGACGAAGGCGATCTTCTGGCCGGGGGTGGCATACAGCTCGATATTGTGGAGGACAAGCTTATCCTCCTCGTAACCGAAATCCACGTCGTGGAAGGTGATGTCCCCCTCCAGCTTCGTGTAAGTCACAGTCCCTTCCGCCCGGTGGGGATGCTTCCATGCCCAGACGCCTGTGCGCTCCAGGGTCTCCGTCAGGGCCCCGTTGGCGTCCTCCCTCGCGCAGACCAGCTCCACATATCCTTCATCCGCTTCTGGCTGGGCGTCCATCAGGTCGAAGATCCGCTGGGCGCCGGCCGCCGCCATGACGATGCTGTTAAGCTGCTGGCTGATCTGGCTCACTGGCTGGGTAGAATTCTTATTCAGGGTGAGGAACGACACCAGCGTTCCCAGGGTCAGCCCCCAACTGCCGCTCAGGGCAAGGACGGCGCCCGCCACGGCGCACAGCACATAGCTGATATTTCCCAGGTTCACATTGACGGGCATGCTGATATTAGAAAAGGTATTCGCCCGATCCGCGCTTTCTCTCAGTCCTTCGTTCAGGATCCGGAACTGCTCCAGGCTTTTCTCCTCGTGACAGAACACCTTAACCACCTTCTGCCCGTCCATCAGCTCCTCGATATAGCCGTTGACGGTCCCCAGGTCCTTTTGCTGGCGGGCAAAATAGACGGCGGATCTTGCGGCGATCCTGGAGGTGGCAAAGACCATGACGCCGACCAGCGCCAGGGTGATGAGCGTCAGAGGGATGTCCAGCAGGAGCATGCTTGCGAAGGAAGCCGCCGCCGTCACTCCGGAGTGGATGATCTGGGGGATGCTCTGGCTGATCAGCTGCCGCAGGGTGTCTACATCGTTGGTGTAAACGGACATGATATCGCCGTGGGTGTGCGTGTCAAAATACCGGATCGGAAGGCTCTCCATATGCCGGAACAGCTGGGCGCGCAGGTTCCGCATGGTCCCCTGGCTGATATTGACCATGATCCGGTTGTAGGCATATGCACAGATGATGCCGAGCCCATATGTGACCGAGAGGGACGTCAGGGCGGACGCCAGACCGGAATAATCCGGCGTCTGGGCCTGGACCAGCGGAACGATGTGATCGTCGATCAGGCTCTGCAGGAACAGCGTGCCGCGGAGAGTGGTGTATGCGGAGCCAAGGATGCACAGCACCACGATCAAAAAAGAACCTTTATAATCCTTCAGCATATATCCCAGGACCCGTCCGATCGTGCCAAGCTGCTCCCGGACGTCCATCCTGTCTTTTTTCTGTTCTGTCATACCAAAACACCCTCCTTTCCATCCGGCTCCGGTCCGTCAAAATCGCCGCCGCCCTGGGTCTGGGCCTCATAGATCTCCCGGTAGATCGCGTTCGTCTTTAACAGGTTTTCGTGGGTATCAAACCCATTTACAGAGCCGTTGTCTAATACCAGGATCCGGTCGGCCTCCTGAACGCTGGAAATGCGCTGAGCGACGATCAGCTTCGTAGTGCCTGGGATCTCCTTGGCAAAGGATTCCCGGATCCGGGCATCCGTCGCCGTATCCACCGCGCTGGTAGAATCATCCAGAATCAGGATCTTCGGTTTTTTCAGCAGGGCGCGGGCGATGCACAGCCTCTGCTTCTGTCCGCCGGAGACATTGCTGCCGCCCTGTTCGATCCAGGTGTGGTACCCATTGGGGAGCCGCCTGATAAATTCATCCGCACAGGCCAGGCGGCACGCCTCCTGGCATTCCTCCTCCGTGGCGTCCTCCCTGCCCCAGCGGAGATTGTCCAGGATCGTGCCGGAGAACAGCACATTTTTCTGGAGCACGACGGCAACCTGGTCCCGCAGTGCGTTCATATCGTAGGAGCGGACGTCCTTACCGCCTACGCAGACGCTCCCGCTGTCTGCATCATACAGGCGGCTGATCAGATTGACCAGGCTGGACTTGCCGGAGCCGGTCCCGCCGATAATGCCGATGGTCTCCCCAGAAGAGATCTGCAGGTCGATGTCCCGAAGGGTCTTTTCACCGCTGCCGTGCTGATAGGAGAAATCCACATGATGGAAGCTGATGCTGCCGTCGGCAACCGTTGTTTCCGGCCTTGCAGGATCGGTCATATCCGGGACCTCGGTCAGGACCTCTGCGATCCGCCGGCAGCTGGCGGCGCTCATGGTGACCATGACAAAGACCATGGAGAGCATCATCAGGGACATCAGGATGCTCATGATATAGCTGAACAGGCTGGTCAGATTCCCTGTGGAAAGCTCCCCCGCCGCGATGAAATGGGCCCCAGACCAGGAGACCGCGATGATGCAGCCATAGATGACCAGCATCATGACCGGATTGTTCCAGGCCAGGATGCTTTCTGCCTTGACAAACAGGGTATAGAGCCTGTCGGCGGCTTTCTGGAACTTCCTGTTTTCATACTCCTCCCGCACGAAGGACTTCACCACACGTATGGCAGATACATTTTCCTGTACGCTGCTGTTCAGGCTGTCGTATCTGCGGAACACCTCCTGAAAGAGCTTTGAGGCCCGGAGCATGATGAAGCATAATGCGGCGGCCAGGATCACGATGGCGGCTAAAAAGATCATGCTCAGCCGCTTATGGATCACGAAGCACATCCCCAGGCTGCAGATCAGCATAAGGGGAGCGCGGACCGCGATCCGCAGGATCATCTGACAGGCGTTCTGCACGTTGGTGACGTCGGTGGTCATGCGGGTGACAAGACCGGCGGTGCTGTACTTGTCGATATTGGAAAAGGCAAACGTCTGGATCCGTTCATACATCCCATACCGCAGACCGCAGGCCAGGCCGGACGAGGCCTTGGCCGCGTACCGTCCCGCCAGCACGCCGAAGGTCAGGCTGAAAAACGCCATGACCAGCATGATCCCGCCGTAGAGATAGACCTGGCGGATATCACCCGCCTCGATGCCGCGATCAATGATCGAGGCAGTGACAAAGGGGATCAGCACCTCCATGACCGTCTCCCCCGCGGTAAAGACCGGCGCAAGGATGCAGGCCGTCCGATACTGCTTTCCCTGCGCCAAAAGGGTTTTTATCATTCTTATCCCTCCAATCTCAGGTTTTCATGTTCAGGTCAGAGCCGGAGACCCGGACCAGTTATCATTATACGGATCTATCCTTGAAAGTGAATTTAGAATCTGTTACTATTAGAAAGAAAATCTTACTGATACAAGGAGGGACGAGATGAATACCTTTCAGCTTTCCTGCTTTATGGCAGTCGCCGAATATCTGAATTTTACCCAGGCGGCAGAGAAGCTCCATGTGACCCATCCGGCGGTCAGCCAGCAGATCCAGTCTCTGGAGAAGGAATTGAACGTAAAGCTGTTCCAGCGGACGACCCGTTCGGTAAAGCTGACGGAAGAAGGAAAAGCGTTCCTGCATGATGCCGAACAGATCGTGGCGATCTCGGAACGGGCGAAAAAGCGGTTTGACGGCGCGCTGCTCGGACCGGGAAAGCTGCTGAGCGTGGGATGCTCCAACTTTCCATGCCTGTTTTCCCTGTCGGAGGCGCTAAAACGTCTGCGGGCGGAATGTCCCGATGTCCATCCCCGGCTGCAGGTGATCCCCTTCCAGCACATCTACCGGATCCTGGAGGAGGGCGATCTGGACGTGGTCTTTGGGTTTAAGGAGCCGGCGTCCATGAAAACCGCGGCAAATTACAGGGAGCTCCAGAAGGTCCGCCTGGTGGCGATCTGCCCCCAGGGACACCCTTTATCCGCCCGGAGCAGTGTGGCCCTGGAGCAGCTGAGGAAGGAGCGGCTGGTGCTGTATGCGCCGGCCAGGGCCCACATTTCCATAGCCAGGATCCAGGGGGAGCTGATGGGAGAGAAAGCGCTTTCGGAACTGTATTTCTGCGAATCCGCCGAGGCTGTCACGGTGATGGTCCATGCCGGGTTCGGCGTTTCCGTGATGCCGGAATCGTTCATCCCCGATTCCCTGGATATCCCGAGGATCCCGATCCAGGACGCCGAGCCGGTCTCCTTTGGTGCCTACTATCAGTCGGTGCAGGGAAAACCGGAGCTGAAGGCACTGATCCGGTGTGTGAAGGAGTGCCTGGGAGCCGCGGTCAGCTGCCCAGATGGTCCTCCCCATCGTAAAGGATCCGTTTTTCCCGAAGGATCAGAAGGATAGACAGGAAAAACGCCAGCGCGTCGCTGACCGGCTGAGCGGCGAAGATCCCGTTTATCCCCCAGAGCAGGGGGAAGAGGAAGAGAAAGGGGATCAGGAACAGGATCTGCCGTAAAAGGGTGATCACGATCGAAGGAACCGGCTTTGCGATCGACTGAAAGAAGGTCGTCGCAAGCATGATAAAGCCCAGGACCGGAGTGATGCAGAAATTGGTCCGCAGCCCGGAGACGCCGATCTCCAGCATTTCTTCCGAGGCCCCGAACGCCTGCAGGATGGCTTCCGGAAAGAACAGGACGATCAGCCAGATGACGCAGGTAAGTCCCACCGAAAGGGCAGAGGCCTGGTACAGGGCCGCCATTACTCTCCGGTGTTTTCCGGCGCCGAAATTGTTGCCGACGATCGGCTGGATCCCCTGGCTGATCCCGCTGGCGGGCATGATCACAAACGTCATGATGCTTGCCACAACCGCATACACGCTGATCGCCGTATCTCCGCCGCAGCTGCCTAACTGGCTGTTGTAGACGAGGCTGATCAGCCCCATCGCCATCTGAGCGATCCAGAAGGCAAACCCACAGGAGACGATCTTTTTGGAAAGCCCGGGATCAAAGGAAAAGGTTGCTCGTTCTATCTCCACCTGCGTCTGGTTTTTCCAGACCAGAGCTGCGCCGAACACTGCGGAAAGCATCTGACCGATCACCGTCGCCCAGGCGACTCCCGCGACGCCCCAGCCCCAGACCGCCACAAATAAAGCGTCCAGGAGGATATTTGCCGCAGCGCCGATGCCGGTGACGCACATCCCCAGGACGGGTCTCCCGGAAACACGCACGAAATCACAGAACACCTGCGTCAGCCCCTGGAACAGGCAGCCCAGCGCAACGATCCTGTAATAAGCAAGCGCATACGGATAGGCCGTTTCCGTTACCCCAAAGATCCGGAGGATCGGATCGGCAAAAACCAGCAGGAGCACAGACAGCAGAAGTTCAAAAACAGTGACCAGGATCAGAGCGTTCCCAAAGGTACGGTTCATCTGCTTCTGTTCGCCTTTTCCCGCGAACAGGCTGAACAGCGAGGAGCCGCCTGCGCTGCAGGTAAGCCCGAAGGCCATCATCATGTAGGAAAGAGGAAAGCAGATCGACAATCCGGCCAGGGCGGAGGTCCCATTAAAATTCCCCACAAAGATGCGGTCGACGATATTGTAAATGGCGGTGATCAGAAGCGAGACCGCCGCCGGGACCGAATAGTGCAGGATCATCGGAAATAATTTTCCAGTCAAAAAAGAATTCGTTTCATTCATCGGTGATATCCTCCCATTTTCATAAGTTAGTTTCCTAAGTATCTAAACAAAAAATCTGGATAATATGGTGAAGAAGATCATTCAGCCAGATTATCCATCATTTTCTCGATCACTTGAAAGAAGATTTCCAGATTGTTCTCGGGAATGCCCCTGATCAGCGTTTCCTCCAAAGCGGTCAGGTCTTCTACGACCTGCTGCCGGTACTGTAAGGCCTTTTCCGTGACCACGATCCGTTTCAGGCGGTTGTCATAGGACGCCGGTTCCCGGACGATCAGCCCGTTCTTTTCCATCTGCTTGAGCAGTTCGGTAGCAGTCGAGGGGCGTATGCTGTATTCTTCCTCAATATCCTTTTGGAAAACGTCCTCCGTCTGCGCCAGCAGGAACTGGAGCGTTCTTCCCTGGGAGCCGCTGAACGCCCCGCGTGAAGAAAGCATATCGAATTTTCTGCGCAGCTTGTTGGAGAGCTTGCTGACGTATCGGGCAGCGCTTCGGGTAAGTGAGATCATGGCATGCTCCTTTCTTAGGTTCCTAAGTAATGGTAAAACGAATGCTCCGGTTTGTCAAGCCCATTTCTTACGGATCTATGAAAATCTCTGAAAGTCCCTTCGCCCGCTGGTGTTTCCTGCTTCCGTATGCTATACTTGGCTCATGAAAACAGCCGGTTGGAGCAAAATGCATGGAGCAGAGTCCATGAAGCGGAATCCATGAAGCGGAATCCATGAAGCGGAATCCATGCAGAAGGATCCATAGAGCAGAAGGAAAGGAGCCATACCGCATGAGAAGAACAGACCGGGAGGTGACCGATTCGGAGAAGATCCGGGACGTGATCACCGCGTGCCATTGCTGCCGCCTGGGATTCAGCGACCAGGGACAGGTATATATCGTACCTTTGAATTTCGGCTATGAAGAAGCAGACGGGAGGCGGATCTTCTATTTCCACGGCGCGCCGGAGGGGAGGAAGATCCAGCTGATCCGGGCCGGGAATCCAGTGGGCTTTGAGCTGGATACGGATTATCAGCTGAAGGAAGCCCCGGAGGCGTGCGGCTATTCCGCCAGATTCCGCAGCGTTATCGGCACGGGGCGGGTGTCCCTGCTGGAGGAGCCGGAGGAGAAGATCCATGCTTTACGGTGCATCATGGAGCATTATACCGGGCGGAAGGACTGGGAGTTTCCAGCGGTGGCCGTGGAGAAGACGGCGGCGTTCCGGTTGGTGGTGGAGGAGCTGTCGTGCAAGGAGCACGACTGAGCCATCTCCGTATTCAACCTTTTAGGAAAGGAGGTTTTTCCATGAGAAATGGCAGTATGGGAAGACGGATAGCATCAGGCGGTCTGATGGCGGTTCTGGTATTTCTGGCGGCAGCAGGCTGCGGAGGCGCCAAGCTGCAGGCAAACGCATCGGAGGAGTCTTCTGGAACCGTTTATACGGTGGGAAGCAGCCGGGAGAGTGGGTCTGCAGCAGCGGTAAATGGCAGCGGAGCAAACCGTTACCAGCTTGCAGAAGCAGCCTATCCAGAGCGGCCTCCGTATCCAGACAGAACGGAGAATATGGATTATGATGCTTATTCCAAAATCTGGGAAGTCTGGGTAGAAGAACAGCGGAGCCGGAGCCGTCTGACAGAGCTTCAGGACACAGCGCTCCAGGAGTTTGCCAGGAACACCACCCGTCAGTTTCTTTCCGGAAGCCAGGAGAAAAATCCGGTATATTCTCCGGTCAATCTGTATCTGGCCCTGGCGATGCTGGCGGAAACCACGGACGGGCAGAGCCGGCAGCAGATTCTGGATGTGCTGGAGGTTGGTACGATTGAGGATTTGCGGACTATGGCTTCCGTCCTCTGGAATCTGTGTTATGAGGACGATGGAACGGTGACCAGCCTGCCGGCAGGTTCTATTTGGCTGAGAAATGACAGAAGCTACAATCAGGAGACTTTGGACAGGCTGGCGGGGCAATATTATACTTCTGCTTTCCAGGGGCCGATGGGGACAGAAGCGTATAACCAGGCGCTGCAGAGTTGGCTTAACGAGCACACCGGGAATCTTCTGCAGGAGCAGGCGTCTGATATCAAAACGAAGGAGGATACGGAATTAGCGCTGGCCAGTACCATGTATTATCGGGCAAAATGGACCGATGAATTCCAGGAGGCCAATACCAGAGACCGGGTGTTTTATGGAAAATATGGGAATCAGGTCTATCCGTTTCTCAACAAAAGCGAAAGCGGCCATTATTACTGGGGAGACCAGTTTACCGCAGTTTCCCAGGATTTGCATAACAGCGGAAGCATGTGGCTGATTCTGCCGGATGAAGGCGTGGCTGTGGAGGAACTGCTGTTGGGGAAAGAGGTATTTGAACTGCTTCAAAGCAGAACACAGTGGGAAAAACAGAAGTATATGATCGTAAATCTTTCCGTACCCAAATTCGATGTGGTTTCCGATATGGATTTGCTGGAGGAACTGAAAAAGCTGGGAATTACCGATGTGCTGAATGCGGATACGGCGGATTTTTCCCCGCTGGCAGGTCCGGATGCAGGGATCTTCCTGTCCCAGGCAGACCATGCCGCCCGGGTGAAGGTGGATGAATATGGGGTAGAGGCAGCGGCCTATACCGTTGTTCTGGGAGCGCTGGGAGCCATACCGCCAGAGGAAGAAGTGGATTTCGTTCTGGACCGGCCGTTTTTGTTTGTCATTACATCGAGACAGGGGCTGCCGCTGTTTTGCGGGATTGTCCAGGTACTGTGAAACCGGGCCATGAAGCAAGATATGGCAAATGAAGCATAAAAACAGACGGGCAAAATAACCCGTCTGTAACAGAATATTCTTCCTAAATGCAGGACCATGGTCAGACGGATGAGGTACATCAGGCGCCGAAACACCAAATGCCCAAAAGCTTGTCTGCCGCGCAGCTATTCCCGTATAGCGCCTACATCTCGATCAGCTCATACTCCCGGTTCCCCAGGCCGATCTTCGCCGCGTGCTCTAAGCAGGACTTCCACTCCGACTCCGGCGTGGTGTTCTTGAAATGGTCGTGATGGTCATGGAAATGAGGGTCCGCCAGGTGCTCGGCCAGCTTGCTTCCTGGCATGGGAGAGGCGGCCAGGCAGGCGTCGGCGCAGGCCTGATCCAGAGCCAGGGGATCGAAGGAGGCGAACATGCCCAGGTTCGGCAGGATCGGCACATCGTTCTCCCCATGGCAGTCGCAGTGGGGAGATACATCTACCACCAGGGAAATATGGAAGCAGGGACGTCCGTCCACCACCGCCTTGGCGTACTCCGCCATCCGGTAGTTCAGCAGCTCCACTGCGTCGTCATTGTCAAAAATGATCGCGTCAAAGTTGCAGGTGCCCAGACACCGGCCGCAGCCCACGCAGTTGTCCTGGTCCACATGCATCTTACGGGCAGCCTCGTCAAAGATCAGGCCGCCGTTGGCGCATTCCTTCTGGCACTTGCGGCAGCCGCGGCATAAGTCCGCGTCGATGTGGGGCTTACCGCTGCAGTGCTGCTCCGTCTTGCCGGCACGGGAGCCGCAGCCCATGCCGATGTTCTTGATCGCGCCGCCGAAGCCAGTCATCTCATGTCCCTTAAAATGGGTCAGGCTGATGAACACGTCCGCGTCCATCACCGCCCGGCCGATCTTCGCTTCCTTTACATACTCGCCGCCTGCCACCGGCACGTCGATATCGTCCGTACCCTTTAAGCCGTCGCCGATGATCACCGGACAGCCCACGGACAACGGGGTAAAACCATTCTCCCAGGCACACTCCAGGTGCTCCAGGGCGTTCTTCCGGCTGCCTGGGTACATGGTGTTGCAGTCAGTGAGGAACGGCTTGCCGCCTAACTCCTTCACCACGTCGGCTACGGCCTTGGCATAGTTGGGGCGCAGGTAGCTGATGTTGCCCAGCTCGCCGAAATGCATCTTGATGGCTACGAACTTCCCGTCCATGTCGATCTGGCCGATGCCTGCCTTCTTGATCAGTTTTTTCAGCTTAGTGGGAAGACTGTCGCCGAATGCGATGGTCCGGAAATTTGTAAAATAAACCTTGGATTTTTCCATTGTCATGACTCCTCCTGTGGATCCGCCTGTCTCCGGGAACCTGTGGAAAGGCGGATAAGATTGCCGGCCGCCGGAACCCGCGCCGGAAGCCGATATTCCTATTTTATAATAAATGGGAAAATTTATCAATCCCATTGCTCCGCCGGAAGGGAAAATGATCCATGCCGATCGGTAATAAATCCGTAAGAGAAAGGTATGGATTCCTCAATAGCAATTCTTCCCAATCTCTGCTATACTCCTAACTGTGAAAGGCAGATGCCTTCTGAACCAAACGATCCGAGAAGAAAAAAGACCGAAAAGGAGATCACGACCATGTATAAATTCAAGAGAGCAATGTTTACCGCAGTTTGTACCGCAGGTGTTCTGGCAGCCGCAGGGGCGATGACAGCCCTGGCCCAGTCCCCCACCGTAGTGGCAGGAAGCCAGACGGCAGTGTCTGACATCGCAGGCCCGGCAGGAGCAGGGCAGCAGGAGCAGGTGATGGAATCCATCCGCATATGGGGTCCGGTATTAGGCGTAGAGAACGGAAGCATCCGCATTGACAATCAGTCCGGCGCTTCCTTTGAGGGCGAGATGGTCCTGCATATCGCAGAGGGCGAGACCCTGGTGCTGGATGCCGTAGACGGATTCCCCATGAGCCTGTCGGATATCCAGGTGGGCGAGACTGTGTATGCCTACATCGGACCGGCGATGACCATGAGCCTTCCGCCCCAGACCACCGCGACGATGGTAGTAGCGGGCGTACCCGCAGATTTTAAGGCGCCGGAGCTGGTGACCGTAGATTCCATGACCTGGAACGAGGATACCAGCTGGACCCTGGTCTCCACCGACGGCACGACCTACCACATCCCCGGAGAGACCCCGATCGTTCCTTACCGTACCCGGCAGTTCGTATCTCTGGCAGATGTGACCGAGGGACGCCAGCTGTTAGTATGGAGCGACGCGGACAACAATGGGACTAAGCTGGTGCTGTTTAACGAGTAGTTGGAGCCTCCCTTCTTTCTGGGGCCGCATCCCTCTGCCAGCAGGCAGGAGGGATGCGGGGCCCATTGAAAAAGGATGGGCGGCATCTGCAGCGCTCTTTTTTTTACATCACTACTTGACATTACATAGTAGTGTGTATAATATAGTATTATAGAAATGAGAATACATAGCTTCATGAGAAGGAAAAGGATGGGACCAGGATGAATGCACAATTCAAAAAAGGGGTGCTGGAGCTGATCGTTCTGGAATCAGTCCGCCAGAGGGACATGTACGGCTACGAACTGGTGGAGGAGGTGTCCAAGGTGGTGGATGTGAACGAGGGGACGATCTATCCGCTGCTGAAGCGCCTGACCAATGAGCGGTATTTTGAGACGTATCTGCGGGAGTCCACGGAGGGACCGCCCCGCAAGTATTATCATCTGACGGCGGCCGGAGTCTTGTACCGGGACAGCCTGGAGGCAGAGTGGAACCAGCTGACGAAACGGGTAGGAAGATTTTTGGAGGATTGCAGACATGGATAAGCAGACATTTTTAAAGAAACTGGAGGAAGCCCTCTCTGTACTCAACGAGGAGGAGCTGAAGGATATCATCGGGGAATATGAGCAGCACATCGACATGAAGGTGAAGAACGGCCTTACCGAGGAAGAGGCCATCGCGGATTTCGGCGATGAGAAGGAGCTGATCGCAGAGCTGTTAGAGGCTTACCATGTACGGGCAGATTACGCTTCCGCCGGAGCGTCCGGGGCGGCGGGAGGCCGGAAGGGCAAAGCCCAGAGCGGCCCCCAGGAGAAGGAAACCGCCTCCCTGCTCCAACAGTTCCAGGAAAAGGGAGCCCATTTGCGGAAGGCGGCCGCAGAGAAAGGGAGCGCCTGGAAGGAGCGGATATCCGGCTGGTCCGATGGCCTGCGCCGGGAGAAGCCGGAGGCGGGAGCAGGGGAAGCAGCAGGGGAAGCAGCGGGGACAGAAGCGGGGACAGAACGGAGAAATGGCCGTTCCTTCCTGAGGCAGGTCATGGACCGCGCCGCAGGGTGCGTGCGGGGACTCTGGAGACTGACTGCGGCTCTGGCAGCCGGACTGTGGCATCTGGCGGGCCGCACGGTCACGGAAGGGATCCGTTTCCTGCGCTGGGGGCTTCGGAATGCACGGACCCTCCTGCTGGCCGGGATCCGGATCTGCGGAAAGGCGTTCTGGGTATGCTGGATGGCGTTCTGGGGCGGGATGGGGCTCTTCGCCCTGTTCGGTCTGGGCGTGCTGGCAGTCCTGCTGATCCAGGGCTACCCGCTGGCGGGAGTGACCGTGGGGACCGTGGGACTGAACCTGTGCCTGTTCCCTGCCGCCGGTCTGGGCGTGACCTTCCTGTATCAAAAGATGGGGCAGAAGGCCAAGGTCCGGGGCGTTCTGCTGGTGCTGATCCTGGCCGGCGTCCTGGTCGGGGGGATCGGGACCGGCGCGGCGATCGCAGAGTATTCCTCCATGACCTATCTGGGCGTGAGGATCCTGGGAGAGGACCAGATGGTGACTGAGGAGCTGGACTTTGCCTTTGATCCTGAGCTGGGAAAGGTGGAGGTGCTCCCGGTGTGGTATGGAGGCGGGGAGCATGCCGCGCTCCGCACCGACGCGTCGGTTCCGGAACATACCATCCGCTATCAGGTCACCTACAATCCCCGTCAGGTGCAGCCGAAGGTGACCCTCCAGGAGGCGGAGACAGGACTGGAGGGAGAGGCTGCGGACCAGATCCAGGGAACACTGCTCCTGGAGCGGTGGTATCAGGATGACAGCGAGCTTTGGTGGAGCCAGAAGGACGTCATCCTCCAGGATCTGAAGAACCGGCAGTTCGCGTCCTACCGGGCGCCGGGCATTACGGAGGTCGTGATCCTGGTAAATCCGGCGGACCGGCAGCAGATCGTATATCAGGAATAGCAATACAGCGAGATCATGCAAAGGAGGATACGCGCATGCGCATCACAGGAGATTTTCACACCCACACCACCTACTGCGACGGGAAGAGCACGGCCCGTCAGATGGTAGAGGCGGCTTACCGGATGGGGATGACCGACTTCGGCATCTCCAGCCACGCGGATTTTTCTTACTATGAGCCGGGATTCGGCATGTCGGATGAAAAGCTGGCCCAGTACCAGGCGGAGCTGGAAGGGCTGCGGGAAGAATATGCCGGGAAGCTGAACCTTTATATCGGCATCGAGTTAGACTGCCTGGGGCCGGTCCAGAAGGCGGAGTACGCCATCGGCTCCACCCACTGCGTGGAGAAGAACGGGGTCTATGTCTGTGTGGATGAAAGCGAGGAATTGCTGGCAGGCTGGGTAGAGCGGCTCTGGGGCGGGGACTGGTACGCCTTCGCTCGGGATTACTTTGAGCTGGAGGCCACGGTGTGGGACCGGACCCACTGCGACTTTGTGGGACATTTTGACTTGCTGACCAAGTTTAATGAGGGATACCGGAATTTCGACGAGACCAGGGATGAGTATCTGGAACCGGCCCTGGCGGCGATGAAGCGGCTGAATGACGCCTGCCTGCCCTTTGAGATCAATACCGGGGCCATGTCCCGGGGAGCGCGGACCGCGCCTTATCCCAACCCCATCCTGCTGCGGGAGCTTTGCGCCATGGGCGGCCGGATCATGATCAATTCCGACAGCCACCGCGCCGACACCATCGGCTGGGCCTTCGATCAGGCGGCGAAGCTGGCCTGGGACTGCGGCTTCCGGCGGCTGACCCTCTTAGCGCCGGGCGGCGGTTTCCGGGAGGTGGAGCTGGGATAGGCGTCTGGGATAGGAGTCTGGGGCAGGTGCCTGGTGAGGTGCAAAAGGAGCGGAAGAGCGGAGGAGCAGAAGCGTGGAGGAGTGGAAGAACGGAGGAGCGGAAGAACGGAGGAGCAGAAGACAGAGCCGGGAGCAGCGGGTGCGCCTATCCGCCCCTCCCTCCCCCTCCTCCGAAAGCAGGACAGAAAAAAAGACCGGGCATCTGTCCTAGAAAAACAGATGCTCGATTAAGATCTTCAAGCCCATGGCGATCAGCACGGCGCCGCCGAACAGCTCCGCCCGGGCCTTGTACCTGCAGCCGAATACCACGCCGGTCTTCACGCCGATTACAGAGAGGACGAAGGTGGTGCAGCCGATCAGGGTGATGGCCGGAAGGATGCGGACCTGCAGGAAGGCGAAGGTCACGCCCACAGCCAGGGCGTCGATGCTGGTGGCTACGGCCAGGACCAGCATGCTCTTAAACTGGACCGAAGCGTCGCAGGCGTCTTCCTCCCCGGAAAGCGCCTCCCGGATCATATTGGAGCCGATGGCGCCCAGCAGGATAAAAGCGATCCAGTGGTCGTAGGCGGTGATCACCTGCTGGAAATGCACCCCCAGCAGATAACCGATCAGGGGCATCAGCGCCTGGAACCCGCCGAAATACAGCCCTACGATCAGGGCATTTTTCACATTCATGGAACGCATGGACAGGCCTTTGCAGATGGACACCGCGAACGCATCCATGGACAGGCCCACTCCGATCACAAACAGCTCTGCAAGAGACATGGGAAGATCCTCCGTGTTCTTAGGTATATGCACGGGCAGACCCGGCTATGAGTCCTGGGTCTGCCCGTTTTGATCTTTCCATATTCTAGCGGAAAGCGCTCCGCTTGTCAATAAAATTTCTCAGCTTCCGGGAGGGACTCCTGGGAGCGCCCGTTTTCGGCCCTGCGCTGTCTCCGGCCCCCCGATGGCGGTGGCGTCTCCGCTACGCCAGGTCCGGTCCGTCCAGCGGCCGGATCTTCTTATCGTAGATCCGCTTGAACAGGATGGTGCTGAGCACTAAAGAGATGATCTCCGCCAGGGGGAACGCATACCACACGGCATGCAGGCCCCAGGTGCTGGCAAAGAAGTAAGCCAGCGGCAGGATACACACCATCTGGCGGGCTACTGAGGTGATCAGGCTGTATACGCCGTTGCCGAGCGCCTGGAACACCGACCCCACGATGATGCAGTATCCGGCGAACAGGAAGCTTAGGCTGATCAGGCGCAGAGCCGGCACGCCGATCTCCAGCAGATGGTCGGAGGCATTGAAGATGCCAAGGAGCTGGGCCGGGAACGCCTGGAAGATGATCAGCCCCACCAGCATGATCCCTACGGCGATGGCGATGCTCAGCTTGGCCGTATCCATGATCCGCTTCCGGCTGCGGGCGCCGTAGTTGTAGGCGATGATCGGGATCATCCCGTTGTTCAAGCCGAACACCGGCATGAAGATAAAGCTCTGCAGCTTAAAGTAGATGCCAAGCACGGTCACCGCCGTCGCGGAAAATCCGATCAGGATCAGGTTCATGCCGTAGGTCATCACCGAGCTGATGGACTGCATGATGATAGACGGCACGCCCACGGCGTAGATCACCTTGATGGTGCGCCCGTGGGGCTTGAAGCCCCGCATATCGATGCTCACATCCGTGTTCTTTTTCAGGTTAAAGAACAGGGACAGGAACATCGCCAGGATCTGGCCCAGGACCGTAGCCGCCGCCGCGCCCCGGATGCCCATGGCCGGGAAGCCGAGCAGACCGAAGATCATGATCGGGTCCATGATGATGTTGACGATCGCCCCCAGGCCCTGGGAGAACATGTTGTAGATGGTCCGCCCGGTAGACTGGAGGATCCGCTCCAGCACCATCTCCCCGAAAATGCCGAAGGAGAATATGGTGCAGATCTGCAGATACTGGACGCCGTATTCGATGATCACCGGATCGTCGGTCTGGCTGGCAAAATAGATCCGGGAGGCGAATAAGCCGAACAGCAGAAAGGCCAGCGCGCCCATGGCGGCTAAGAAGATGCCGTTGACTGCCGCCAGACGGGCTTCCTCCGGCTTCTGTTCGCCTAAAGAGCGGGAGAGCAGGGCGTTGACGCCGACGCAGGTCCCGGCGGACACAGCGATCATCAGGTTCTGGATCGGGAACGCCATGGACACGGCGGCCAGGGCGGACTCGTTGATCTGGGCCACGAACACGCTGTCGATGATGTTGTACATCGCCTGCACCAGCATGGAGATGATCATGGGCAGGGACATGGAGATCAGCAGGCGGTTGACGGGCATGGTCCCCATCTTGTTCTGAGCCGGCTGAGTGGTCTGTGTTGCTTCTGACATTGTTTTACACCTATCTTTCCTTTGTTTTCAATCGGTAAGCCGTATTCTTATACTCTACTATAAGGTGTAAGGATTTGTCAAATAAAGGATGATGCAGGCGGCCGCGCGTCCCCGTCCCCCGGGCTGTGCAATAAGCCGAAAACGGGAGTGTAAAACTCTGACGGACAAATGTTTTTATACGAAAAACACAAAATTTCAAAAAATCCATTGTAAATGGAAAAAAATTCGTGTACAATAAGAAACCGAACCACAGAATATCAAGAAATTGAGGTGAAAACCCAGGATGAGGAGGAAGAAAACGATGCAGGCATACGCAGAGGTAAGTACAGAGGAATTGCAGACGCTCCGCAAGAAGCTGTCCGCCCAGTATAAGGAATACCAGTCCCGGGATCTGAGGCTGGATATGTCCCGCGGCAAGCCCAGCATTGAGCAGCTGGATCTTTCCATGGGCATGATGGACGTGCTGAGCAGCGAGGACGACTTAACCTGTGAGGACGGCACCGACTGCCGCAACTACGGCGGCCTGACCGGGATCCGGGAAGCCAAGGAGCTGATCGGCGATATGATGGAGGTGGCTCCGGAGAATATCATCATCTACGGCAACTCCAGCTTAAACGTGATGTACGATACCGTATCCCGTTCCATGACCCACGGCGTGATGGGCTCTACCCCCTGGTGCAAGCTGGACAAGGTAAAGTTTTTGTGCCCGGTTCCGGGATATGACCGGCATTTTGCCATTACCGAGTATTTCGGCATCGAGATGATCAACGTGCCGATGCTGCCTACCGGCCCGGATATGGACCTGGTAGAAAAGCTGGTGGCCAGCGACGACAGCATCAAGGGGATCTGGTGCGTGCCCAAGTATTCCAACCCCACCGGCAACAGCTACTCCGACGAGACGGTGCGCCGTATGGCACGGCTGAAGCCGGCGGCTTCCGACTTCCGCATCTACTGGGATAATGCTTATGGCATCCATCATTTATATGACCATGACCAGGACCATCTGATCGAGATCCTGGCAGAGTGTAAGCGGGCGGGGAACCCGGACCTGGTCTATAAGTTCTCCTCCACGTCCAAGATCAGCTTCCCAGGCTCCGGTATCGCGGCGATCGCCACGTCCAAGAACAACCTGGAGGACATCGAGAAGCAGCTGAAGATCCAGACCATCGGCCATGACAAGGTGAACCAGCTGCGCCACGTGCGGTTCTTCGGCGACATCCACGGCATGGTAGAGCATATGCGCCGCCATGCAGACTCCATGCGGCCCAAGTTCGAGGCGGTGATCCGCATCCTGGCCCAGGAGCTGGACGGCCTGGGCATCGGCACCTGGACCGAGCCCAAGGGAGGATATTTTATCTCCTTTGATTCGATGGAAGGCTGCGCCAAGGATATCGTAGCCAGATGTAAGAAAGCGGGCCTGGTGATGACCGGAGCGGGCGCTACGTATCCTTATGGAAAGGATCCCTACGACAGCAATATCCGGATCGCCCCGTCTTATCCGCCGTTAAAGGATCTGGAGCTGGCTATGGAGCTGTTTGCCCTGTGCGTGAAGATCGTCAGCATCGACAAGATCCTGGCCGACCGCAAGAGCGCAGAGGCCCAGGCGTGATCCAGATCGGATCAGACATTTCGGAACCGGAGCCGGCGGTCCCTGCGCAGAGTGATCTGCAG
>DVLJ01000164.1 GCA_018715565.1 Candidatus Ventrimonas merdavium | reverse complement strand
TTCCTTATCATTGACAAAGATGACAAAGGTAGGCGGCTTCACTCCCACCTGGGTCATGTAGTACAGCTTCAGCCGCTTGCCCTTATCCGACGGCGGCTGCTGCATGGCCACGGCCTCGGTCATGATCTCGTTGAGCACGCCGGTGGCCACCCGCAGGGTCTGGTTCTCCCGCACCATGTCGATCAGATCGAACAGCTTCTCCATCCGCTGGCCCGTCACCGCCGAGATGAACACCATCTCCGCGTACTGCATGAAGGACAGGGTATCCCGGATCTTCTTCGTGTACTCGTAGATCGTCTTGTCGTTCTTCTCCACCGCATCCCACTTGTTCACGGCCACGATGATGCCCTTTCCCCGGTCATGGGCGATGCCGGCGATCTTGGCGTCCTGCTCGGTCACTCCCTCGGAGGCGTCGATCACCAGGATCACCACATCGGCCCGCTCTACCGCGGACACGGTGCGGATGATGCTGTACCGCTCCAGATCTTCCTTGATCTTGCTCTTCCGCCTCAGCCCGGCGGTGTCGATGAACACGTACTCCGTGCCGTTGTGGATCACCTCTGTATCCACCGCGTCCCGGGTCGTCCCCGCGATATTGGAAACGATCACTCGGTTCTCCCCCAGGAGCTTGTTGATGATCGAGGACTTGCCTACGTTCGGCTTTCCTACGATCGCCACCCGGGGACGGTCGTCCTCCTCTTCCTCCATCTGGTCCATGGAGAAATGGGCGGTCACCTCATCCAGCAGGTCGCCGATCCCCAGACGGGAGGCGGCGGACACGGCGATGGGATCCCCGATGCCCAGGTTGTAAAACTCATAGATATCATTGCCGAACTTCTGGAAGCTGTCTACCTTGTTCACTGCCAGCACCACCGGCTTTCCCGACTTTCTCAGCATGTCCGCCACCTTGGAGTCTGCGTCCACCAGGCCCTGGCGCACGTCCACGATGAAGATGATCACATCCGCCGTGTCGATGGCGATCTGCGCCTGCTCCCGCATCTGGGACAGGATGATGTCCTTGCTGTCCGGCTCAATGCCGCCGGTATCCACCAGGGTAAAATTCATGTTCAGCCAGGTGCAGTCCGCATAGATCCGGTCCCGGGTCACCCCCGGCGTATCCTTGACGATCGAGATCGTCTCCCCGGCCAGCACATTGAACAGGGTGGACTTTCCTACGTTTGGCCGCCCTACAATGGCCACGATCGGTTTACTCATAATAGATCTCCTTTAATTCATATCCTTCATAATCCGTATCTTCTTCCTCGATCAGACCCAGCACTGCGTCTACCAGGTCCTGTCCGCTTGATTTTACAATATCGACGGGAACTTGTAAAGCAGTTTGCACATCCTCCCGGGTCCTATCGTCCAGGAAGGTCTCCTCCCCGCTCCGGAACATACATACCGGCAAAAGCAGCCGGTCGCCCAGATCCCGTCCGGATAACTGCTTGATGAGATCCTGTCCGGTGATCAGTCCGGCCACGGTGATCAGCTCTCCGAAAAATTCGTTGCGGATGGGGATCACCTGGATCCGGATCTTGGGATGGCGCTCCATGATCTTGGCCGCCTGCTTCTCCAGATAAGGAGCCGCCAGCAGGCCGGTGGCGATGGTCAGCCGCTCCGGATCCGCCTCTCCTTCAAATTCCTCGTCGATCACGTCCAGGGCCTCGTCCACCTCCGTATCCAGAAGCCGCAGCATCCCCACCCCGTTCTCCAGCTGGGGATAGCCGTCGTACCGCTCCTCCTCGGGGAGATCCCGCTCTGCCAGGATATAGAACTCATCGCTGGCATGGATGAAATGGACACCGTGCTCTGCGTAAAGCTTCTCCTGCCACCCTTCGATGATCTCCAGGGCGCTCTCCGCCGCCGCCTTGTCAAACGGCTCTAAGGGATACAGCCCGTCCCGGAATTTGGAAAGGCCCACCGGCACCACGGACACGCTCTCCATGCAGGGAAGGTATCTGGCCAGATCCCCGATGGTCCGGTCCAGCTCCGCCCCGTCGTTGATACCCCTGCAAAGAACGATCTGGCCGTTCATGGGGATCCCGGCCTCGTACAGGGTATCGATCTTCTTTAACGCCTCCCCGGCGAACCGGTTGTGGAGCATCCTGCAGCGCAGCTCCGGGTTGGTTGTGTGGACGGAGATATTGATCGGCGCCAGCTTAAAATCAATGATCCGGCGGATGTCATGGTCCTTCATATTGGTCAGGGTCACGTAATTCCCCTGAAGGAAGGAAAGCCGGGAGTCGTCATCCTTAAAATACAGGGTCTCCCGCATCCCCGGAGGCATCTGATCGATAAAGCAGAAAATACACTTGTTCGTGCAGGAACGGTAATCGCTCATCAGCCCGTTCTCAAAGGTGATGCCCAGATCCTGGTAGTCGTTCTCGATCTCCAGCTCCCACTGGTCTCCGTCCGTCTTTTCCACCAGCATGACCAGCTGCTTGCTGTTCACCTGGTACTGGTAGTCAAAAATATCCTCGATCTCCCGCCCATTGATCGCCAGCACCCGGTCTCCCGGCGCCAGCTCCAGGGCCTCCGCAATGGAGCCTGGGTCAACGGCCTTGATCACATGCCCGTTTGTCTTCATCATATCCCGTATCCTTTTCTTAACTTCTTCTTTATCTTATCATTTTTTTCAAGAGTTCGCAACGGTTCCCGGAACCATCGTCAGAATTCGCAAAAAATCCCGGAAAATATTGCCGGTCAGCACGTTTTTTACAAAAAACCGGCTTGCCTATTGACGCTGTGCCAAAGGGAATGGTATAAAGAAAGAGAATGTGAATCGAATTTCCACCCACTACAAAGGAGTTTAAGAATCATGGCAAACAACTACGTTTTCAATGACATTTTACCGGTCGCCCCGTTGAAGATCGCGGCTCTGGAAAGCTGCCGGGACCTGGCCGAGAAGGTCAACCACCATATCGTAAAGTTCCGCCAGAACGACACCGAGGAGCTGATCCGGCGCAAGCAGGATCTCAACTACCGGGGTTACGATGTGGATTCCTACCTGTTAAACTGCAAGTGCCCCCGTTTCGGATCCGGAGAAGCCAAGGGCATTATCAACGAATCCGTCCGCGGCGCAGATCTGTTTGCTATGGTTGACGTGACTAATTACAGTATCCCGTACACCGTATGCGGCTATACGAACCACATGTCCCCGGACGACCATTTCCAGGACTTAAAGCGCATCATCGGCGCGTCCGTAGCCACCGCTCACCGGGTGAACGTGATCATGCCGTTCTTATATGAAGGCCGCCAGCACAAGCGCACCAAGCGGGAGTCCTTAGACTGCGCCATGGCGCTGCAGGAGCTGGTGGATATGGGCGTATCCAATATCATCACCTTTGACGCCCACGATCCCCGGGTACAGAATGCTATCCCACTGCACGGATTTGACAATTTCATGCCCACCTACCAGTTTGTGAAGGCCCTGTTCGCCCATGACAAGAGCCTGCGGATCGACAAGGACCATCTCATGATCATCAGCCCGGACGAGGGCGCCATGAACCGGGCCGTCTACCTGGCCAACAACTTAAGCGTAGATATGGGTATGTTCTACAAGCGCCGGGATTACTCCCGGGTGGTAGACGGGCGCAACCCGATCGTAGCCCACGAGTTCTTAGGCTCTTCCGTGGAAGGCAAGACCGTGCTGATCATCGACGATATGATCGCATCCGGCGAGAGCATGCTGGATACCGCCCGCGAGCTCAAGGAGCGCAAGGCGGCCAAGGTCATCGTATGTTGCACCTTCGGCCTCTTTACCAGCGGCCTGGAGAAGTTCGACGAGTTCTACAATAAGGGCTATATCGACTATGTGATCACCACCAATTTGAACTACCGTCCGTCGGTGCTGTTCGAGCGTCCCTGGTATCTGGAGGCAGATATGAGCAAGTACATCGCCGCCATCATCAACTCCTTCAACCACGACGTCTCCATCGGACAGGCCCTGTCCCCCACCGCCAAGATCCAAAAGCTGGTGCAGAAGTATCAGGCAGACGGGTACGAGTATTTCCAGCGGATCGTGTAACGGGCCGTTCCCGGATCCATGGGTTGCATAGGATTCACGGGATCCACAGGATCCCGGAGGCTGCAGTCGGTTTTCAAACGTTCAAGCATCTGTTTTAGGACAACAAAACGGGTTTTCTCCGGTCTGGCTTTCTGTGCCGCCGGGAAAAACCCGTTTTTTATAGTCTGTTTATGGTCTGTTTCGGGTCTGTTTCGGTCTTCCTGCAAGCTCTGCTCTTTCTGTCGTCCCTTATTTGCTCCGTCCCTTCCGAAAAAGGAAAATCCCCGCTCCGATCAGCAGCACGCCCAGGGCCAGGATCCCCCACCACATCCCGCTTCCTTTCTCCATCACGCTGCATAATCACAGCA
>DVLJ01000163.1 GCA_018715565.1 Candidatus Ventrimonas merdavium | reverse complement strand
GCCTCATACCGTGCCTTGTCAAATTCCATATGATTTTTGCGGAGAACCTTCCCCTGCTCTGTCAGCGAAAGAATGGTGACTCGTTTATCCATACTGTCTTTTGAGCGGGTTACATACCCCTTCTTTTCCATTCTAGCCGCCATCTGGGTAACAGCTCCCTGAGTAACATTCAGCCTCTGCGCCATTTCACTCATAGTTGGAGTTCCCATGGCTCCTAATTCTATGACAAAATGGACCTCTCTCATATACAATGCATCATCCTCTGTATATTTTCTTGGCCTCTCAAAATAATTTACTGCAGCTGCCGCAGATAATCGATGTACCTTCAGCAGCTCACTGATTGTCTGACTTCGATCCACGTTTTTTTCCTCTCCGCTGCTGTCATTCACTGGCAGCAAATTCCATCTGTTTATTATAACAAAATTTAAGACAAATTCAATCACTTGCTAAAAGGGGGCGGAAAGTCATTCATAACTTTCTGCCCCTTTCAGCAAATCAAAATCATTCTACTATAGCCCTATCGCTTCCTTGCCTCAGATCAGCTTCCTCAGCCACCGCCCCCGCTCCCGCTCCGACAGAAGCACCACGCACCAGCACACCAGGAGCATGGGCACGAAGATGATCAGGGCAATGTTCCGCTCGGTCAATGGGACGGGCAGCAGATGCGCCGTCCAGGAAAACAGATAGAAAAAGTAAAAATGGGAAAAATACACCCATTCGCTGACGCCCCGCAGCCTTGGGAACAGTCTCCAGCCCGGCAGGGGAAGGGCCATGGCCCCCTCTACCAGGAATACGGCCGTAGGCGCAGCAAAAAACGCCATATTGGTGATGTGGCAGTATTTGACCTCCTTGTACATCAGGTACGCGCAGGCCAGCGCTCCCAGGGCCGACACCAGGAACGGCAGCCGGTCCTTTTTGCGGGCGAACCACATCCCGATGGACACGTAAAAGGTCCCGTAAAAGATCCCGTTGCGCATGGTGATGAACCGGGGCGCATACCAGGCCACCCACTGCTGGAACTCCATGGGCATCCGTTCCGTATAGAACCAGTTATCCCCCAGACAGCCCGCCGCGAACAGGGCCCCGGTCAGGATGAGCAGCAGCCGCAGCCGCATTCCCACCCGGCAGAGGGCCCACACGATCAGGCAGGCTGTAAGCAGCGCCGGGAGATACCACAGCTGGGCAATGGTGCTGGAAAAGAAAAAGGACTTTACATAGCTTCTCACAAACTCAGGAAAGCTCTGAGTCCCGTGATACCAGTTATACAGATCGATGGGCCAGTACAGCACGCACCAGATCAGGTAAAGCTTCAGGATCCGCCAGCAGTAGGCAAGCACCGTCCGGGTGCCGGACGAGCTTCCTCTGCTCCTTCCCGCCTCCGGGACCTTCCGGAACAGCAGGAACCCTGCGATGATAAAAAATACAGGCACAGCCAGGTTGGACAGCCAGCTTCCGATATACAGCCGCCATCTGCTGTCTGCCTGATAAAAGACCTGGATCATATGGCGCCCCGCCACCAGGACTGCCATAGCCAGCTTCAGCAGATCCAGTCCAGGATACATCCTTTTGTTCGTCACGGACGCCTCCTTAATCCAGGAAGGTACCGGCCTTGCAGGGAGTCCGGTAATTGGACGGGGAAATGGTGATGCCGGTGGTCGGATTGCTGGCGTGGATGACCTTCCCGTCCCCTATGTAAATAGCCACATGGTTGATATAATCGCCGCTGGCGTAGAACAGCAGATCCCCAGGCTGGATCTCCGACATGGGGATCTCCCGCACCCTGTCCGCCTGATCACGGGAGCTTCTCCCCGTGGTAATGCCGAAGTTCTGGAAGATCGCCTGGACAAAGCCGGAGCAGTCCGCGCCGTCTGTCAGGCTCGTCCCTCCGTACACGTAGGGATTGCCCAAAAACTGCTTCGCGTAGGCCACGATCGCCGTTCTGGTGGCGGATACCACCGCCGTGGAGCCAGGTCCGCCGGAGCCGGCTACCACCGTATTGCCGCTGTTCCGCCCGGAACTATCTTTAGAGGAACTGCTGCCGGAACCAGAACCAGAGCCAGTCCCTGCCGGATTGCCGGAAACCACCTGCCCGCCGGAGGCATCTCCGCTGCTCTGAGAGGAATTTCCGCCGCCCTGGATCGTGGCCAGGTTCTTCTCATCCTCCGCCGGCTTCTGGGAGATGGCTGGAGGATTCACCGTGGCGGTGTTCTCTGTACCGGTCAGGGGGTTCGCCTCGATGATGAGCTCCGCCGTATTGACGCCCTGGCTGCTCCCTGCCTGCTGCTTCACCGCCTCCAGAGCCGCGATGGCGTCTGCCGCGTCCTGCTTTCTCTGGGCTTCCTCTGCCTTCATGGCCTGCTCCTCTGCCAGAGAGACCGCCTGGTCGAACTCCACCTCTACTTTACAGTAGGACTGGGCGATGTATCCCTCTAAGTCCGCGTCTACCTGGACCTTGAAAAACTCTCCGTCCTCTCCCTGCACCACGTACCGGGCGCCCTGGGACAGCAGGGTCAGGGTCCGGCTGGTCAGGTTCGGCTCTTCCCGGAGCCGGAGGCTTTCCGTATTGATCGTCACAAACTCCCGGCCGATGGACTGGGCAAGCTTCTCCGCCTCCGCCCCCGTGATAAAATACTGGGCCTTGATATAGCCGTTCACCGTGCCCGACTGGATCCGGTACCAGGCTCCGCCCTCTCCCTCCACGGTCTCTAAGATCGTGGCCGCACAGTTGTTGTAGATCTTTCCAACGATCTCGCTGGACGTGTTCGCCTCCTGACGGATGTTCACATAATCCGTCACCTGGGATACCGCGATGTTCGCGTAATCCGCCTGGGACGCTACCAGCGTCACCTGATGGGCAGACTTCTGGGCGTCGGCGTAGACGGTCAGGCTCCCGGCGGACATCGCCAGGAAGCAGCCTGTCAGAAGTATGGTTCTAAGCTTTCTCATTGGTCCGATTCTCCTTACTGTGCGGTCAGATACCGTTCTACGCTGGTCACCGCGTTGGCCCCGTCGGCCACGGCGGTCACGATCTGGCGGAGCTGCTTCCTGCGCACGTCTCCGGCGGCGAAAATGCCCGGAGTCCCGGTCACGCAGGTCTCGTCTGCCAGGATATATCCATGGTCCATCTCTACCAGCCCCTCAAAGGGCTTGCTGTTGGGTGTGATGCCCACAGCGATGAACACGCCGTCCACCGCCAGCTCCGAACGCTCCCCGGTCTTCACCTGCTTCACAGCCAGGCGCTCTACCCGGTCGCCGCCCTGGATCTCCTCCACCACGCTGTCCCAGACTACGGTCACGTTGTCCAGGGCGAACAGCTTCTCCTGCAGGGACTTGGCCCCCCGCAGCGCATCCCGCCGGTGGATCAGGTACACGTGCCGGCACATCCGCGCCAGGAAAATGGCGTCCTCGATGGCCACGTCTCCGCCGCCGACCACCGCCGTCACCTTATTCCGGAAAAACGCGCCGTCGCAGGTAGCGCAGTAGCTGACGCCCATCCCGGCCAGCCGCTCCTCTCCCGGTACCCCCAGCTTGCTGTGCATCGCGCCGGAAGCGATCAGAACGGCCTTCGCCAGGTAGGTATCGTTCACGCCGACCACCCGCTTCAACGGAGCCTGGGTCCTTCCTGCTCCCGTCCCGGAGACCGGGTGCAGCTCAGCCGCCTCCAGTACGTCCTCGCCTGCGTCCTGGGCCTCGTTCTGCTCCGCGTCCTTTTCCGCATCCTGCGCCGCGCCCTTCTCCGCATCTTTTTCCGCATCCTGCGCCGCGTCCTCGATGGCCCGCACCTCGTCCGTGCAGAATACGGCCTCCAGCCGGTCCGCGTGCTCCCGGAGCTTCATGCCCAGGTCAAATCCATTGATCCCGGGAAGTCCCGGGTAATTGTCTACTTCATACGTATTTAACACCTGGCCGCCGCTCATCATCTCCTTCTCGATGATCAGGGTGTCCAGCTTCGCCCGCTGGGCGTATACGGCCGCCGCCAGGCCTGCCGGCCCGGAGCCGATGATGATCAGATCAAACTGCTTCTCCATGTGGTCTCTCCTATCTTCGCAAACCAGATCCTTGTCAAAAGGGGCAGACTCTTGTTCGGCCCCAGCATCATTTTTCTGTTAGTATAACACAACTTTACGCAAAGGAACAGCGCGTTATGAAAAATGTAATCTAATTGTAACTTTTGGATGGAAATCGTGGTATAATGGTCCCATAAGCCTGAGCAGTGCGGGAGGCGGCCGGACCGTCGCCTGCCAACAGATAAAGGAGATGATATTATGGCTAAAAAAGTCGTGCTGGTGACCGGCGCATCCCGGGGGATCGGGAAGGCTATCGCCGTGAAATTTGCGAAAAAGGGATATAACGTGGTGATCAACTGCGCCCACCGGGAGGGAGAGCTCCTCCAGGCGAAAAAGGAGATCGAGGGCTATCAGGTATCCTGCCTGGCTTTTTTAGGAGATATGGGAGACTTTGCCGTCTGTCAGGAGCTGTTTGCCAAGATCCGCAAGCAGTTTGGCACCCTGGACGTGCTGGTGAACAATGCAGGGATCTCCTATGTGGGGCTGCTCCAGGATATGAGCAGCGAGAACTGGGACCGGATCGTGCGGACCAACCTGACCTCTGTGTTCAACTGCTGTAAGCTGGCCATCCCCATGATGCTGGCCGGAGGCGGGGGCAAGATCATCAATATCTCCTCCGTATGGGGCGTGGCGGGCGCGTCCTGCGAGGTGGCCTACTCGGCGACCAAGGGAGGCATCAACGCCTTCACCAAGGCCCTGGCCAAGGAACTGGCCCCCAGCAACATCCAGGTGAACGCCGTGGCCTGCGGCGCCATCGACACGGAGATGAACCAGTGGCTGGAGGAGGACGAACTGCTCCGCCTGGTAGACGAGATCCCCGCCGGAAGGCTGGGGCGGGCTGAAGAAGTGGCCGATTTTGTCTATCATCTAGGCTATAAGGGTTCCTATCTCACCGGACAGATCATCGGTCTGGACGGCGGGTGGATCTGATCCGTCCAACTCC
>DVLJ01000162.1 GCA_018715565.1 Candidatus Ventrimonas merdavium | reverse complement strand
TACACATTCAATGTGTATTTGAAAATGGAGAATTTGTTTTTATATAGAGGATTTTTAATGATACCCAGCGAGAGAAACAAGTAGCAGCAAAAGCTCAGATAGGTTATAATCATGGTAGCGCTGAAACTATGATCTCATCTTTAAAAAAGGAAAGGCATATAAATGGACAGCAAGATCAGCAAAAATACGATCATCATCTATGAATCCAAGCATCACGGGAACACGAAGAAATTAGTGGATCAGATCCGTAAGACCTACGGGATCCAGGCGGCGACGATCGCGGAGGCGCAGAGCATGGATCTGGAACGCTTCGATGCGATCGGACTGGCATCCGGGATCGCGTTTGGGAAGTTTTATAAACCGATGGAGGAGTTTGCGGAGGCTCGGCTTCCACAGAAGAAATCGGTCTTTTTCCTTTACACCTGCGGAAACGACAGCGGCAGATATGCGGCGTCGATCTCCCGGACTGCGGAGAAAAAGGGATGCCGGATCCTGGGCACTTATGGATGCCGGGGCTATGATACCTATGGTCCCTTCCGGCTGATCGGAGGGATCGCCAAGGGGCATCCTACCCAGGCGGAGGTGGATGGAGCTGTGGCGTTTGTTGGACGGATCTTGGGATAAAAATGAGCGGAGGTTGGACTGATGGAAGAACGGGAGCGGATCATCCGCCTATGGTTTGCTATGTGGCTGGAGCAGAAGGATCTGGGGATTGACGAGATCTTTACAGAGGATGTGACCTACACGGAGAGCTGGGGGCCGGATCCGATCCTTAAAGGAGTTTGGCTGTAACTGCGGCACCTATGATCCCTATCGGAACGGCAGCGAGCCGGAGTTTCGGGACGAGAAGCCGATGTGGTTTTAGGTGTCAGGTTTTCGGTATTCGATTTTAGATTTGGGCTTTGGTTGGCAAGAGAGCGGAAAAAAGTTGGAGCAGATCGGAGGGACACCATGAGAACGGTTCATTTATTCATCGCAGTGAGCCTTGATGGCTACATTGCAGACCGGGAGGGCGGCGTGGGATGGCTGGAAGGGCAGGGCACTGACGGGGAAACGGTTGACACATATTCGGAATTTATCAAGGGGATCGATACGGTCTTGATGGGATGGAATACCTACCATCAGGTGGCAACGGAGCTTTCGCCGGGGGAATGGGTGTATCACGGTCTGACTGCCTATGTGTGGACGCACCGGAAAGACGCGGCTGGCATTCCCTCGGAGGATATCCGGTTTACCAGCGAGTCCCCGGCGGTGCTGCTGGAGCGATTAAAATGGGAGCCGGGAAAGGATATCTGGGTCTGCGGCGGAGCGGAGCTGATCCGGCAGCTGATGGATGCGGACGCCATCGACGTTTTCCATCTTTCCATCATCCCTACGCTGCTGGGAGACGGGATCCGGCTATTTGGGCGCCGGGAGGAGGAGCGGAAGCTGACGCTGATCCATACGCAGAGCTATGATGGGATCGTGGAATGTGTTTACAGGCGGCGTGGATGACTGGAAGGGCAGAGCGCCAGGAAGGATGATAGGAGGGATGATATGAAGGAAAAGATAGGAATGTGGCTGGATCTGGGGATCGGTTCTCTGAATTATATCCTGATCAATTACGCCTTGTCCAATATGGCGATGCTGTTCCGGAGCCATTGGCTGTTCATCCTGTTCTTCGCCTCGGAGATCTGGGTGGTGGAACGGTATTGGAGAATGGTCCGGGAAAAGACTGGGAGACGGTGGTTATCCACAATGCTGGTGATCGGATGCTATCTTATCCACATTGGGATCCTGTATGTTGTTGGACGTGTGGTGGGGACGGTGGTCCCGTTCTGTCAGGGATAGAGCGGCGGCAAGGTGCGGGGGATCATCAGGATGTGGCCCGTTGAAAAAGGAAATTTACTCAGACTGTGAGGAAATGAAGGGTGCTGGAAGCGTTTCCAAAGGAATTGAGACAGGATGTGTTGGCTGTACGCTCCATTCTTTTCAAAGAATATAAGGAATCAGGAGAAGATATTCTACTAAAAGAAACAGCAGAGAAAATTACCTATCGGTTATTGGATGGGCAGGAAATCTCATTTCCATATCGGATTTATAATCTGGATGTGTATGATCGATGTTCGGACCGTTTCACACCGGAGCAGAGGATGATCTGCCACTGTCTGTTTACCCGGAGCGATGATGGTTTTGTGCGGGAACGGCATGGGAGAGCGATCCTGAAAGAAGGCTGCCCGGACTGGGCGGTGCCTTATCTGGTAAAATTAGCGGATGAGTATGTGATCCAGATCTTACAGTGCATCTATGACGGGTGGAGGGAACTGGATACAGAGGCGGTCCGGGACTTCTGTCGGCTGAACCGGCGTTCCCTGCTGCGCAGCTATGATCGCATGGTCAGTTATTGGAACGAATATTATCGGGAAGAATATCCGCATTTGGAGGATTATGTGGGCGAGAAGTTATTTCGCCGGTGTTTTGGGTATCCCTATGATGGATCGCGATAAAGGAAGGGAAATATGGAAATCTTCAAGATAAGGGATCATGGAGAATTGGCGAAAGAGGCTGCCTTGTGGTTCCATACAAAATGGGCGGTGCCCCTGGAAGCTTATGAAGCCAGTATCCAGGAGTGCCTTGCGGGGAAGGGCGGCGTGCCTCAGTGGTACGTGGCGGCAGAGCAGGGGAAGATCATCGGCGGGCTTGGGGTGATCGAGCATGATTTCCACGACCGTAAGGATCTGACGCCCAATCTCTGCGCACTCTATGTGGAGGAGGATTTCCGCTGCCGGGGGATCGCCGGGGCGCTTCTGGACGAGGCGTGCATGGATATGGCTGGTTTTGGAATCGATACGCTGTATCTGATCACGGACCATACCTCGTTTTATGAGCGGTACGGTTGGGAATTTCTGTGTATGGTGCGGGAAGAAGGGGAGGAAGAAGAACCGGGAATGATCCGGATGTATGTCCATAAAATGGATCAGAAGTAACTTGATCCGCACGATTATTCCAACGATCATTCAAATGGGAAATCGGAGGACCGATTTTTTCAAGGAAGGAAAATATAGTTATGATCATCAGACAAGAACAGCCAGCGGACTATGGGGAAATCTACCATCTGGTCCAGGAGGCATTTGCCTCGGCGGAGCACGCGGATGGGAATGAGCAGGACCTGGTAGAGGCGCTGCGGAAGGGCCAGGCCTATATCCCTCAGCTGGCGCTGGCGGCGGAGATCGATGGGGAATTGGCAGGGCATATCCTGTTCACGAAAGGGCATGTGGGGGAGCAGGAGGTGCTGATCCTGGCGCCGCTTTCCGTAAAACCGGCTTTTCAAAAGCAGGGAGTGGGGACAGCGCTCATCGAGGAAGGGCACCGCATTGCCAGAGGATTGGGATATTCCTATTCGCTGGTGCTGGGAAGCGAGACCTATTATCCCCGCTTCGGATATAGCCCGGCGGAGGCGCTGGGCGTGGAGGTGCCGGAGGGGATCCCCTCCGAGAATTTTATGATCATCCGGCTTCGGGAGGATGGGGGACCGGTGCAGGGAGCGGTCCGCTATCCGGCTGAATTTGGACTGTAGTTTGGACGGCAGATGGGCTGACGGCAGGCCGCAGATCGGGGAGGAGATTGATGGAGATCAGGGAGATCAAAACGGGAAAAAGGCAGTATTGGGACCTGCTGTTTCTGGCGGATGAGCAGGAAGAGATGATCGAAGCTTACCTGGAACGAGGGGTGATGTTCGTCCTGGACGACGGAGGCGTGAAGGCGGAGTGCGTGGTGACGGACGAGGGAGACGGCGTCCTGGAGATCAAAAATATCGCCGTTTTGCCAGAATATCAGGGCAAAGGATACGGGAAGCTCCTCATCATATTTTTGGAGCAGGCCTACCGGGATTCTTTCCGGATCCTGCGGGTGGGGACCGGCGACAGCCCGCTTACCATTCCCTTTTATGAACGCTGCGGGTTCCGGGAAAGCTTCCGGCGGAAGCACTTTTTTATCGAGCATTATGACCATCCGATCGTGGAGGGCGGGGTGCTGCTGGATGACATGGTGTACCTGGAAAAGAGATTGACGAAGATATCGCATTGTGATACAATGGCGGGAACAGATCATGAATGAAGATCACAACTGAAGATCTGCACGGGACTCTGTGCCGCCGGGTAAGAGTAAAACGTCAGGCTTTCTATCGATAGGCCATAGAAGATAGAAAGCGCTGGCGTTATTTTTTTGCTCCATAGGAAATGGCATCCTATGGAACAAAATTTTACAGGACTATGGTCCCGGCCAGGCGCGGCATTGATCTCAGAACAGGAGGAAAGCTATGGAAACGTCGTCTTGTCTGCGGGAGTTTTCCCGCTATACAACACTCAGTATTTTTGGTACACTGGGGGTATCCTGCTATATTTTAGCAGACACGTATTTTGTCTCCAAAGGGCTGGGGACCAACGGCCTCGCGGCTCTGAACCTTGCCGTCCCCGTCTACAATTTTATCCACGGCACGGGGCTGATGCTGGGCATGGGCGGGGCTACGAAATTCTCCGTTTACCGGGGCCAGGGGAACGGGAAAGGCGCGGATCGGGTGTACACGAATACCGTCTATCTGGGAATCCTGTTCTCCATCCTGTTTGTACTCCCGGGGCTTCTTTGCTCGGAGAAGCTGGCGCTCTTGTTAGGCGCGGACAGCGCGGTCCTGGCCATGACCGATACGTATCTGCGCTGGCTGCTGCTGTTTGCTCCCGCTTTTTTGTTCAACGATATCTTCCAGTGTTTTGTGAGGAATGACGGGGGGCCCCAGCTTGCCATGACGGCGATGCTGATCGGGAGCTTTGCCAATATCATTTTGGATTATGTGTTTATCTTTCCTATGGGGATGGGGATCTTTGGAGCGATCTTCGCGACGGGATTATCTCCGCTGATCAGCATCGCCATGATGCTGCCCCACTGGATCCGGCGGAAGCATTCCTTCCATCTGATCCGTACCAGGATCGACGGGGCGTGCGTAACGAGCAGCATTTCCCTGGGCTTCCCGTCCCTGCTGGCGCAGGTATCCTCTGGGATCGTGATGATCGTGTTCAATGGGATCATCCTGAAGCTGAACGGCAATACCGGGGTGGCTGCTTATGGCATCGTCGCCAATATCTCCCTGGTGGTGGTGGCTGTCTACACGGGGATCGGCCAGGGGATCCAGCCTCTTGTCAGCGACCGGTACGCTAGGGGGATGCGGCGGGAGACCCAGACGGTGTTCCGGTATGCGATGGTCATGATGCTGGCGCTGTCGGCGGCGATGTACCTGTCGATCTTTTTGTTCACCCAGCCGATCATCGGTGTATTTAACAGCGAGGACAACGCCCAGCTCCAGCAGATCGCCGCGGCGGGGCTGATCCTGTATTTTATAGCGATCCCCTTCGTTGGGTATAATGTAATCCTGGCAACCTTTTTCACTTCCATCGAAAAGGCGCTGCCTGCCCACATCTTATCCGTACTCCGCGGCTTTATCCTGATCATCCCGGCGGCCATGCTGTTTGCCCGCATTTGGGGGATCACAGGGGTCTGGCTATGCTACCCGGCGGTGGAGATCGCGGTGATGCTCCTGGGTCTGATCCTGTATCAACATAACATAGAAAGGAACCGAAAAGAATGAAATTAGAAGCAAACTGCGCGCTGCTGGTGATCGATATCCAGCAGGAGGATTTTAAGGAAATGCGGGAGGACCGCATCCAGGATCCGGAGTGGGACTGCATCCGAAATGCGAAACGGGTGCTGGATGTATTCCGGGCAAAAGGGCTGCCGGTCATCCAGATCAAGGAGGTGCACCGGGCCGACATGGTAGACTTTGGAAGAGAGCTGGACGGCTCGGAGGGGATCCACTGTATGGAGGATTCTCCCTACACCGATTACGCGAAGCTGACGTATCCCCAGGCGGGAGAATACCGGATCACCAAGAGAAGATACAGCGCGTTTTTCGGAACAGATCTGGAGATCTTGTTAAAAGGACTCCATGTGGATACGCTGTATCTCATCGGCGGACTGACTGACGTCTGCATCCATTATACGGCGGTAGACGCCCACCAGCATGATTACCATATCCGGGTGGTGACCGACGCGGTGGCCGGTTCCAGCGAGGAGGCCCACCGCTATGCCTTGAAGGCGATCCAGTATCTGCAGAGGGATGCGCTGATCACAACTGCGGATCTGGAGGCGGATCTAGACCAAGAATGTATGGAATAAAAATCTTGTATCTCAGGGGTAGTGTCAAGTGACTTATGAAAAATTGAGCCGAAAAAATAGGCTTGGCTGAACCTTGAAAATTGCAGATATTAATGGTTTTAAGACCTTGGGGCGTTGCCCCAACCCCTACAAGGGACCAGTCCCTT
>DVLJ01000161.1 GCA_018715565.1 Candidatus Ventrimonas merdavium | reverse complement strand
ATGTTTGTGGTATTTCCAGCCATATCATCAACCCCTTTCTACTAGTATTTTTAGTATATGCCATTTGCACGAAGAAAACAATACTATGCACGAAAATTTAACACTAAATCCATAAGCTGAATCCATAAGCTGAATTTGCAAGGATTATAAGGGATTGCACCAAAGGAGGCATTCTCCTGAAGGCGCTGTGCAATGATGATCCGCTCTTCATAGGATAAAAACTTTGGCATGGCAGTTTCTTTCTCGCCGCCAGAGATTAAAGCATAACAGAAAAGAGACCAACTATCCAGTCAGTCTCCCTCTGCTTGTAAAAGAAAATCCTTATCTTTCTTTTGCATCAATAACGATTCACTTTCCGCATTTATCCGGGATAGAAAGTATAGAATCTTGGATTACAATTGAGGCCAATGCGATCCTTTTTCCTCACCTGTTTTTCACATCCCAGCCTACCCCAGCTTCTTCCCGCTCCGCCCAAACTTCTTCTTCCGAAAGAACGGCAGCCTGGTGGCGGCGGCTTCCGCCTTGCCCTTGCTCTCCTTCTGATACGCCCGCAGGGTCTCGTCCAGCATCTTGAAGCGTTCTTCCTCCCGCTCGTCGCTGATGCGCATCATATACTCCAGCTCCTGCACCATATGGCTGCTGACCTGGCGGCTGATCTCCTCGCTCATGGCCTCGCTGCTGCGCTCCATGGCCTGTCCCACCGCGTTGCCGATGATCTGGTTCATCAGCGTCTGGAACTGCTCCATCTTCTCCGGATCCGCGACGGTCACCGCGGCTTCCCTCCGGGGCACCAGCCGCAGCTTCGCATCTCCCTCCGGCTCGCTTTCCTCTCCGTCCTGTAAAATATGAACCGCGTTCTGCTCTAAGATCTCATCCACATCCACTTCCTCATCTCCTTCAAGCATCTTATTCAGTACCTGCTCTATGGCCTTGAGCTGATAGCCCTTTTCCTTCAGCTCCTTTATCTTACGAAACAGCCGGATATGTAATTCCGTATAATAACGGTGGCTTTTCCCGTTCCGGGGTATCTCCAGCTGCAGCTCGTCCTCCCAGTACCGCAGTACATGGGATTCCACACCGACCAGCCGTCCCGCCTCCGATATGGAATAATGTGTCTCATCCATGCCTTTTCTCTCCTTACCGTCTCTATTCTCATTTCATAGCTATTTCTATTCTATGAGGAGAGGTTGAAAATTATGATTAAGCAGGGATTGTTTCTGTGGATTTTTCTTAGAACCAGATCCATTCATGTTTCAGGCTCATTTTTAAAGCTATTTCTAAACGTCACACCCTCCTAAAAACTCATTCAGGAACTGCTGTGCAAGGCTGTTTTTCTTGATATTCTCCTTCGCGTCCTCGATGGAAAACCATTTTGCTGAATCAACTTCATCCGTAAGCTCCGCCAAACTCTCCCGCTCTACTGTACAGGAAAAATTCAGCATCAAAGTGTTGCTCGGCGCAAAATAGTGGCTTCTGTTGAACCGGATATTCCCCGCCTTCAGGCCCGTTTCCTCCTGGAGTTCTCTTGCAACTGCATGTTCCGCATCTTCTCCTTTATTCACGTAGCCCGCAACCAGGATATAATCCTTCCTTCCGTACTGCTGGATCAGCAGGATCTTATCCTCCGCCGGATTCTTCACGATCATACTGACCGCAACATTAAAATACGGAAAACGAAATTCCTGGCAGCTGGTGCAATAAGGCACCATGCCTTCTCCGACCAGCTCCCTCTCGATCAGCTTTGTGCCGCACTGGACGCAATAGTTCATCCTCTCCATAGCCTGTCCTCACAGCTTCTCCGCGGCGCTTCCCGCGGCCTCTACTTCGCCAGGTTCACAAACTTTGTGAACTCCGGCTGCCACAGCAGGTTCACCGTGCCGATGGGGCCGTTACGCTGCTTGGCGATGATCACCTCCGCGATATTGGGGGTGTCGGTATCTTTGTTGTAATAATCGTCCCGGTATAAAAACATCACCACGTCCGCGTCCTGCTCGATGGCGCCGGATTCCCGCAGGTCCGACAGCATGGGACGGTGGTCCGTTCTGGTCTCGCAGGCCCGGCTTAACTGAGACAGGGCCACTACCGGCGCGTTCATCTCTCTGGCCAATGCCTTTAACGAACGGGAAATCTCCGAGATCTCCTGCTGGCGGCTCTCACTGCTCTTGCCGCCGCTGCCGGACATCAGCTGCAGGTAATCGATGATCACCATGCTCAGCCCCTGCTCCAGCTTCATCTTCCGGCACTTGGAGCGCAGCTCCGTGATGGAGATGCCGGGGGTGTCGTCGATCACTAAGTTGGAATTGCCGATGACGCCGATGCCTTCTACGATGGCGTCCCAGTCAGAATCCGTCAGGTTGCCGGTCCGCAGCTTCTGGGAGTCCACGTTGGACTCCATGGCCAGCATACGGTTCACCAGCTGCTCCTTGGACATCTCCAGGCTGAAGATCATACAGGGCAGCCCCTTGCGGACCGCCACATGGTCCACCAGGTTCAGGACGAACGCCGTCTTGCCCATGGACGGACGGGCGGCAATCAGGACAAAGTCTGACGGCTGCATGCCCGACGTCTTATAATCCAGGTCGATGAACCCGGTGGGAACGCCGGTCACCGTCCCCTGGCTGCGGGACGCGGTCTCGATCTTCTCCAGCACATTCAACGCCACCTGGCGGATGGGCACGAACTCCCCGGAATTCCGGCTCTGGAGCAGGTTGAAGATCGACTTCTCCGTATCCGCTAAGATCTGCTCTAAGGGCTCCTTGCCCGCGTAGCAGGTATTGGCGATCTGCTCGTTCACCTTGATCAGACGCCGCAGGACGGCCTTCTCCCGCACGATCTCCGCGTAGGACTTTACATTGGCCGAAGTCGGCACCGTGGTCATGATGTCCCGGACAAACTCCAGGCTGCTGACCTCCGGCGGCACGTCCTTCTCCTTCAGGCGGTCCTGAAGGGTGACCAGATCCACCGGCTTGCCTTCGTTAAACAGCTCCACCATGGTCTCAAACATGACCCCGTACTGCTGCTCATAAAAATCCGCGGCCGTCACGATCTCCGACGCCGTCACGATGGCTTCCTTG
The DNA here is from genome assembly GCA_018715565.1 of Candidatus Ventrimonas merdavium. GTDB lineage: Bacteria > Bacillota > Clostridia > Lachnospirales > Lachnospiraceae > Brotaphodocola > Brotaphodocola merdavium. The sequence goes on along the minus strand of DVLJ01000161.1, from coordinate 18,690 downwards.
TCCATCAGCATGGAGCCGATCACCGACTGCTCTGCTTCCGTACTGTGAGGGAGCACCCGCTTCATCAGGGCTTCATCCATGGTCATTCCTCTTTTCTTATGCTTCCGTTACCTTCACTGCCAGCTTCCCGGTCACATCCTTGTGGAGCTTCACCGGCACCTCGTGGGTGCCGAAGGTCTTCAAGGGCTCCGGGAGCACCAGCTTCTTCTTATCCAGCTCTAAGCCCAGCTGATCCTTCGCCGCCGCGGCGATCTCCTTGCCGGAAATGGAGCCGAACGCCCGGCCGCCCTCTCCTGCCTTCATCTTCAGGGTCACAGACAGGCCGGCCAGCTTCTCTGCCATGGCCTTCGCCTCCGCCAGCTGCTCGGCAGCCACCTTGGCTGCGTTAGCCTTCTGGAGCTTTAGGTCGTTTAAGTTCTTCGCCGTAGCCTCCACGCCCAGCTTCTTCGGCAGGATGAAGTTCCGGGCATAGCCGTCGTTCACCTTTACTACCTGGCCCTTCTTGCCCAGGGCCTTTACATCCTCTAATAATACGATCTCCATTATGAAATATCTCCTTTCTGCAGCATCTGATCGATCACTTCTTTTACCCGCCTGCGGGCTTCCTCCACGGTCACGTCCTTTAACTGCGCTCCCGCGATGGACCGGTGACCGCCGCCGCCTAACTGCTCCATCATCACCTGGACGTTGACCTCGTCGATGGAACGGGCGCTTAGATATACAACGTCATGATAGGGGGTCAGCACCACCGAAGCCTTGATCCCCTTGATCTCCAGCAGCTCGTTGGCTGCCTGGGCGCCGACGATGGTCGGGCTCTGCAGCCCCTCCGCCGGACATACGCCGATGGAGAAGCAGTCCCGGAACACCTCTGCCGAGATGATGGTCGCCGCCCGGGCCTTATACTCTTTCATATCGTCCCGGAACATCTTGCGCACCCGGGTCACATCTGCGCCGCTCCGGCGCAGATAAGCCGCCGCCTCAAAGGTCCGCACGCCGGTCTGGTTCGTAAAGTTGGTGGTATCGATCACGATCCCGGCGTACATGGCGTCCGCCTCCGCGGACTTGATCTTAATGCCGTCGGCAATGTACTGGAGCACCTCCGCTACCATCTCACAGGCCGAGGAAGCATACGGCTCCACGTAGGAGAGCACCGCGTTAGTGATGATCTCGCTGCTCTGCCGGTGGTGGTCCAATACCACGATGGTCTTCACCATCTTTAACAGCTCCGGCGCGTCGGTGATGCTGGGACGGTTCACGTCCACTACCACCAGCATGGTGTTGTTGTCCACCAGCTCCGCCGCCTGGGGCCCTTTTAAGAACAGATCGTCCGGATACTCCGGATTCTCCAAAAACCGGTTCATCATCGGCTGCACCGACGACGTGACCTCGTTGATCACGATGTGGGACTTCTTGTTCAGGGAGGTGGCGATCCGATAGATGCCGATCGCCGAGCCAAAGGAGTCGATATCGCTCATCTTGTGTCCCATGATCAGGATCCGGTCCTTAGTCTCCATCAGCTCCCGCAGGGCATGGGCCTTCACCCGCGCCTTTACGCGGGTGGCCTTCTCCAGCTGCTGGGCCTTGCCGCCGTAATACTGGATCCGGCTTCCGTCCTTCACCACCGCCTGGTCTCCGCCCCGGCCCAGGGCCATGTCGATGGAGGTCCGGGCATAATCATAGTTCTGGCTGTAGCTGTCGCCGTTCATACCGATCCCGATACTCAGGGTGACGGACATCTCGTTGCCGATGTTCACCGCCTTCACTTCCTCCAGGATCGGGAACCGCTCCTCCTGCAGCTGTTCCATGTACTTCTGCTTGATGGTAAAGAAATACTTGTCTTTCTCCAGCTTCTTCACCACGCCGTCCATGGAGCCGATATACTTGTTGATCTTCCGGTCGATCAGGGCCGTCAGCAGAGAGCGGCGCACTTCCTCTACGCTCTCCAGCGCCTCGTCATAGTTGTCCAGATAGATCAGGCCGGCTACCATCTTCTCATCGGTGATCTGCTGCCGGTAATGGAGGATCTCCGTCTCATCGAACAGATACACGGCGATCAGCTTCTGCGGGCCGATCAGCGCCTCATTCTCCTCCTCCTCTGAGCCGGTGACATACAGCGGCTGCAGGTCCATCTGATACCGGGATCCCCCGTAGGAGGTATGTACCCGGGCCGTCTCTGTCTCCACGGCCAGGTCCGTCCTGGTCACCTCAGGGAACAGGCTCAGCAGGTTCTTCCCGCCGCCCTTCTCCTGGCTTAGGACCTCCTGGAACGCCTGGTTCGTCCAGACCAGACGGCCGTCCTCATCCACCAGACCATAAGGCAGCTCCATATTGCTCAGCAGCTGCTTCTGGATCCAGGCATACTCGGCGGAAAATTCCACCAGACCGCCCAGCACCCGTCGGCGGCTGTAGACCCACAGCCAGACGGCCGCAGCCAGATAAAGGGCCGTAAACGGGAGCATCACGCCTCCCGCCCGCACGTCCACCAGAAATGCCGCCGCGTTGCCAAACAGTACAAACAGTGAGATCCACAGCGGCCAGGTCAGATATCCCCGCAGCTGCCCCTTCACTTTTATTCCTTGGTTTTCTTTCATAACCGTTCTCCTTAACAGATTCTCAGAATCTCAAAACAGCCATATATTCTAGGATTATACCACAGGAACCCCGTTTCGTCTATATCCGGGGACTTCCATTCTGGGTGCGTCCTCCATTGTAATTTTCCCAAAAATGTTATAGAATGGAATCTGTTTCAACTTCACACCAGTTACAAGGAGAACGGATATGATAAAACGAGAGATTTCCGAGATCAAACGCCAGTTTACCCCCAGCTCCTGCTCCATTTCCCGCATCTGCGGCTGCTACGTGGACGGAGAGAAGAATAAAAAAGCACAGTTTAAGGAAGCCTTCCTGTCCCTGCCGGAGGAGGATATGTTCAAATACTTTGAGATCCTCCGCAAGAACCTGTCCGGCACCCTGGGGAAGAACCTGCTGAACCTGGAATTCCCCTTAGAGGCCGAGAAGGAAGGCGGCCCCCACGAATTCCTCTTAAAGCTGCGGGCCAGCCGCCTCCAGGACGACGGGCTGCTGGACCAGTTCTACGACCGGATCATCGAGACCTATGAGCACGTGGGCAATTACCTGATCCTGCTGATCCACGACGCCTACGATATCCCCGGCAAGACCTCCGACGGCCTGGAGATGGAGGACGCCTCCGACGAGGTATTCACCTACCTTCTCTGCTGCCTCTGCCCCGTAGATCTGTCCAAGCCGGGCTTAAGCTACAACGAACTGGAGAACACCTTCCAGAACCGCATCCGGGACTGGGTGGTGGGGATGCCGGAGCTGGGCTTTCTGTTCCCGGCGTTCAACGACCGCTCCACCGACCTCCACGGCGCTCTTTACTATACAAAGAATGCCAACGATCTCCATGACGTGTTCATCGAGCAGATGCTGGGCTGCCCCATCCCCCTGCCCGCCGAGTTCCAGAAGGAATCCTTCCAGGCTATCATCGAGGATACCTTAGGCGACGCCTGCGATTATGAGACGGTAAAAACGATCCATGAGAATTTAAATGAGATGCTGGAAGAACACAAGGACGCGCCGGAGCCCCTGGTCCTGGACAAGTACCAGGTGCGCTCCCTGCTGGAGCAGAGCGGCGTAGAAGAAGAACATCTGGAGACCTTTGATAAGAACTTCGACGAGACCGCCGGCGAACATGCTTCCATCTTCGCCAGCAACATCGTCAACACCCGGGCCTTTGAGGTCAAGACCCCGGATGTGATCGTGAAGGTCAATCCCAGCCGGACCGACCTCATCGAGACCCGCCAGATCGACGGGCGCACCTGCCTGGTGATCGCCGTAGACGGCGGCGTGGAGGTCAATGGGATCGTGGTAACCGGTTCCGCAGATAAAAATAATACGGGATCTCAACCAGAAGCATAACGCTCCATCCTGCGGCGCAGGCAAAGGCCACGCCGTAGATGCCCATCACGGGGGTGAGGATCCAGGTAAAGATGACCCTCAGGGACGTTTGGATAAAGGTCCCCAGCAGGGTCATCTTCATCATGCCCATGCCCCGGTAGAAGCCCTGGAACCCGTTGGTAAAGGCCGGGAAGATATAGAAAAACGCCATGGCCCCCAGATACTGGGCGCCCACCGCCACAATGGCCGCCGCGTCCTCGCTGCTGACGAACAGACTGACGATGGGACGGCGCAGCAGCAGCACCAGGCCGCAGATAATCACCCAATAGCCGAATTCCAGGAGCAGGCCCTTGCCGAAGCCTTCCCGCAGACGCTCCATCTTTCCCGCGCCCCGGTTTTGGGCTACAAAGGTGGTAATGCCGTGGGAGATGCTCTGCTCCGGCAGACAGGCAAAATCGTCCACCCGGGTCACGGCGTTGTAGGCTGCGATCGTATCCACCCCCAGGGTGTTGACCGAGCCCTGGATCAGGACCTTGCCCACCGGCTGGCAGGACTGCTGGAGAGCGGTCACCGAGCCGTACTGGAGGGTCGTCTTTAACAGGGCCCGATCGATCACGAACTCTCCCCGCCGCAGCTGCAGCATGGGGATGCTGCGGTACACGTACCAGATAGAAAGCCCCGCCGACACCGCCTCAGCGATCACCGTGGTCACCGCCGAGCAGACGATGCCAAAGCCCAGGCCGCCGATGAAGATCAGGTCCAGCACGCCGTTCAGCACGGAGGAAAACATCAGGAATTTCAGGGGGGTTTTGGAGTCCCCCACGCTCTTCAGCGCTGTGGAAAGGGCGTTGTAGAAGTAGGTAAACGGCGCCCCTAAAAAGATGATCCGCAGGTACACGGTGGTCATGTCCATCAGATCCTCCGGCACGTTCAGGGCCTGGAGAAGCCACGGCGTACAGAGGATCCCCAGGGCGATGACCGCCAGGGAAAAGTACAGGCCGAACAGGGAGGCGGTGGACATCTCCCGCTTTAGCTTCTCATAGTCCTTGGCCCCGAAAAATTCGCTCATCAGGACTCCGGCGCCCATACAGACGCCGGAGATCCCCAGGATCACGATGTTCATCACCGGGCTGGCCATCCCCTCCGCCGCCAGGGCTTCCTTGCCGATGAACCGGCCCGCGATGATCGAATCGACTGCATTATAGGTAAGCTGGAATAGATTCCCCAGGATCAGAGGCACCGAATAGTCCACCAGATGCCGGGTGATCTTTCCTTCTGTCATGTTTACTGCTGCCATATATTTGTCCGCTCCAAGTCTCTCTTATGTATATCGGTAGATCCGTCCGAGTCCGGTCACGCTCCCCGGATCCGGTCAGTCTCCCTTATGCTGCCTTATTCCACCACTTCATATTCCGCCGGATTCGGCAGGGCGATCTCCACCGGCTGCCCCGGATCGGCGATCCCAAGATCGATGACGATCCGGGCGTTCATAGGCTGCTCCAAAAGGGTAAAGGTGATATCGGCTGCCGCGCTTAAATTGGTCAGATACCCTTCACTGTTCACCACGATCGTCCCGGTGAGATCCCCCATGGAGGGCTCCGCCTGCCCGCCTGCGCCGGCCTCGATCACCCGGGAGATCCCCTCGGCGGTCCCTTCTAAGTCAGAATCCCTCATGGTAAAGGAGATCACCGTCTGATCCGCTGACTTTTCCACAGACAGGCCCACGAGATCTTCCGAAGAACTGATATCCTCCGAACCGGCAGCATCCTCCCATAATTCCGGATGCGCCCAGAACTCCGGCCCCATCTCGTCCTCCATCTCTTTGGCCGTATCGGCAAAAGAGGTCAGCAGGGACATGATGTCCATCGGATCCATCTGCTCCAGAGCTTCTTCCCCTGTAACGTTCGGGATCAGATACTTCGTCCCATACGTCTCCAGATAATAATTCCCTGCGCCATAATAGGAATTCTGCGTCAGGAAGCTGTCCTCCTCGGTCAGCTCCGCGGCCGCCCCCTCTCCCAGCATCGTCCGGCTGTAGCAGTTTAAGACCATCGCTTCCGGAGTCTTCAGCTGTGTCCCCTTCAGATTCGATTCCTGCCGGATCCCAACATGTTCGTCCTCCAGCCACACGTCAGCCTTAACGTCCAGGTACAGGTTCATGTCCGTCATGGTGCCCAGCTTGCTCCCCATCTGGCTCAAGGCAAGGACCGCTTCCACTTCCTCGTCCTGCGCTCCGTAAGCCGGTACTGCTGCCAACACCATCAGACCTACTGCTGCTGCAAAAAGCTTTCCGTATTTCATAAACCGCTCCTCCTTAAAATAATATATTTTGCTGCCATTTTACCCGACTCCAGTAAGCCGTATCGCGCCGCATTTGGAAGCACGATCGCCACCGGCGCTCCAGGATCGATCCCCCTCCTTCCGCTTAACACTACTGTACTCCTTTTCCGTCTCACATACAAGTAGGCTGGATTAAGAAATCTCAATTTTCCGCAGACATCGCCGCATACTCATGGCGTTGCGCAGGCTCAGACCTCTGGCGGTTCCGGCTCCAGCCTTGTCAAGGGCAGTATGCTCTTTTCACAAAAATCACTTGCGAATATACTCCTCTAAAGAAATCATAGCGCTCAGCTTCCCTGATATTTTTAACCTGTCTAAGGGAACTCCTTTCGCCACATAACGTATTTCTCTATAAATCGGTTCTGATCGATCTGCCCTTTTCGACATAATGGCTAAGATCTGTGACGGATTATCCCCTAGATTGCGAATATCTTCCAGTAAACAGGAGCTGGGTACAAAATAATCCCCATCTTTTGCAAAACCCAAGCAATAGTTTGTTGTTCCAGCCACCCGGTCAACAGCCAGCTTTGGTCTTACTCCATTATATAATGCAGTCATCTTTGAGAAACGTAAAAACTGAATCAATTTCGGCAATGCCTGTAATTTCAGTGGAGTGGTTCCATCCTTTTTAAACTGAATTTCCTTTTCTGTAATTGTATTATCAAGACATTTGTGATAAAAGAATACAGAATTCATCTGCAAGTTGCCATCCATGTCTAAAAACTCAATTCCTGTCAGATGCTGGTAATTCCTCGGAAGGAATAATGTCTCGAAATATTCAATCTCATTGCTGTACCGATTGCGATATATAAATAAATAGTTCATACCATCCAGCATTTTGGCATATTCTTTCGCGGCTGCAATAATAATACGCAGAGCATCCTTTTTTGTATATGTATGTTTCATGTATCCCCACTCAATCTTTAAAAAATGTGCATCCTTGCGAAGCGATTTGTTCCATAGAACATTCTTAGGAAACAAAAAAGAGAGTTGTAATACCGCAGCATTATCAACTCTCTTTCACGGCTAATTTTTGTGTTGTCCGCCAACGGCTGGCACATTCGTCCAGTAAGAAGTTCAGGTTTTTGCGTTGCCTGCCAACAACCGGCACATCTGTCCGGCAAGGATTTCGGATTTAAGTGTTAGCCCACTGGATACAGCACGCTGTATCCTCTACTATTATTATATGGAACCCGCTGCTTTATGTCAATGGATTTTCTAATTTCAAAGTTAAAAAAGCCCGGACCCCCTTCCATCCTAGGGTCCAGGCTTCTTCTGATCTCGATATTAATCGCAGGTATAGGGCATCAGAGCGATGTGACGTGCTCTCTTGATCGCTACGGTCAGCGCTCTCTGGTGCTTTGCGCAGTTGCCGGTGATTCTTCTCGGAAGGATCTTGCCGCGCTCAGATACGTATCTTTTCAGCTTATTGGTGTCCTTGTAATCGATCACACCATTCTTATCGCCACAGAATACACATACTTTTTTTCTTCTGCGGATACCGCCGCGTCTTACTTTGGCGCCATCTGCTTTTTCTGTTTTATTGAATGCCATTGGTACTGCCTCCTTCATCAAAATTCCTGTCTTTCACTCCAAACGCTCTGCGCTTAGTTGAAAGGCAATCCCTCGTCTTCCACACCATCGGGGATGTTCATGAAGCCGTCGCCGATCGCGCTGGTGGGAGCCGGTCTGGAAGTGGGCTGATAGCCGTATCCGCCCTGGTCTCCGCCGCCTGACGCCGCGCCCTTGCTGTCTGCGAACTCCTGGTCATCCACGATGACTTCGGTGGTATAAACACGCTGACCTTCTTTGTTGGTATAGCTGCCAGTCTGGATCCGGCCGGATACCAGCACCCGCATGCCCTGACGGAAATACTTCTCCGCGAACTCGCCTGCTCTGTCAAAGGCAACGATGTTGATAAAATCAGCGGTCTGCTCGCTGCCGTCCTGGCTTCTGCGCCCTCTGCGGTCTACGGCAAGGGTATACCTTGCGATCGCCATGGAACGCTCGCCCTGTGAATATCTCACTTCCGGGTCTCTGGTCAATCTTCCCATAAGGATTACTCTATTCATACCATCACTCTTTCTCTGACCTGAATGGTCCTACCGTTGTTATCTATTACTGCTCGTCCTGCTTTACGCAAAGATATCTGATAACCGGCTCCATGATCCGAATGTGGGCTTCCACTTCGTTGGAACAATCGGAATTCTCAGACTCGAACTTGATGAAGTAATAGAAAGCCTCTTTCATCTTCTGGATCTCGTAAGCAAGCTTCTTCTTGCCCCAGTCATCCACGCCTGTCACAACACCACCGAAGCGGGTGATATACCCCTGTACCTTCTCCAGTGCTGCAGCTCTCTCCTCATCCTCGAGTTTTGCGCTCAGAACAACTGCTAATTCGTATTTGTTCATTGCTTTACCTCCTTGTGGTCTCTGGCCCTTGACTCCTGTCAAGAGCAAGGAATTATTGTGTCACGGAATAATATTCTAGCAGAGATCACTGGGAAATGCAAGCATTATTTTCTTGTTTTTTCGGCTGCTATCTGCTTCTTTTTCGCAGATCCGTGTTTTTGCGCCGTTTTCTTTTCACAGCTGCTTTTCGGCGGCTTGCCGGCGGACTCGGTTCCGCCGCTTACGCTCCCTCCGGCTTTCTTAAGCCCCTGGCGTTCTTCTCCACGATCTTCCGCTCCATCATCACCTGATGGCCGCAGCCCTCGCATTTTAAGCGGAAGTCTGCGCCTACCCGCAGGATCTCCCACTCATGGCTGCCGCAGGGATGGGGCTTTTTCAGCTTTACGATATCGCCGACCTCGTAGGTCCACCGTTTATCCATATCCTTGTCCCTCTCCTTTTCCGCGCGGCCTCAGGCCAGGATCCCCGGATCCTCTCCCAGGATCTGATCGATCGCCGCCAGCTCTTCCTTGGAAAACGCCAGCTTTTCCATGGCGCCTGCGCTGTCGCTTAGCTGCTCCGGGCTGCTGGCTCCTACCAGCACGCTGGTCACCTCCGGCTTTCTCAGCACCCACGCCAGGGCCATCTGGGCCAGGCTCTGTCCCCGTCCCGCAGCGATCTCATTTAACCGGCGGATCTTGTCCAGACGCTCCTCGGACAGATAGCGGGGACCGACCGTGGTGCCCTCCCGGGACGCCCGGGAACCGGCGGGGATCCCGTTTATGTATTTGCTGGTCAGGGATCCCTGGGCCAGGGGACTGTAGGCGATACATCCGGTGCCCGTCTCTCGCAGCACATCCAGCAGGCCGCCTTCCACCCACCGCTCGAACATGTTGTAGCGGGGCTGATGGAGCAGGCAGGGCGTGCCGTTCGCCTTTAACAGAGCGATGGCCCTGGCCGCTTCCTCTGCCTGATAGTTGGAGATCCCCACGTACAGCGCTTTGCCCTGCCGCACCATATCCGACAGCGCGCCCATGGTCTCCTCCAGCGGCGTCTCCGGATCCGGACGGTGATGATAGAAAATATCCACGTAATCCAGCTTCATCCGCCTTAGGCTGGCGTCCAGGCTGGACATCAGATATTTGCGGGAACCCCAGTTGCCGTAGGGCCCCGGCCAGAAATCAAAGCCCGCCTTGGTGGAGATCAGCATCTGCTCCCGGTAGGCGCTCATCTCCTCGTGGAGGATCCGTCCAAAGTTCTCCTCCGCCAGCCCCCTGGCAGGGAATCCATAGTTGTTCGCCAGGTCGAAATGGGTGATCCCCAGATCGAACGCCCGGAAAATGATCTGCTTCTGTTCCTCCAGGGTCTTTTCCAATCCAAAATTCTGCCACAGCCCTAAGGAAAATAAGGGCAGCAGGATGCCGCTCTGTCCGCACCGGCGGTACTGCATCCGCTCATATCGTTGTTCGTCTGCCTGATACATCGATCGATTCCTCTCTGTCTTCGTGATTCGTTCTGAATTCGTGATTCCTTCTGATCCGCGATCCGTTCCGATCCGTGATCCGTTCTGATCCGCGATCCGTTCTGATACATGACTCGTTCCGATCCGTTCTCCGAACGTCCGGGACGCGCCGTCTCCTTACCCGCAGTCGGGCACCAGTTGGCCCAGGATCTCCCCGATCTTCCCGGTGACGATCAGATCCGCCCGGCTGTCCCTGGCGGTGGGGTCCTTATTGATCAATACCAGCTTGTTCCCCTGATAATAGTCGATCAGCCCGGCCGCCGGATACACCACCAGGGAGGTGCCGCCTACGATCAGCACATCCGCCTGGCGGATATACTGGACGGCCCTCTGCAGAGTCCGCTGGTCCAGTCCTTCCTCGTAGAGCACCACGTCCGGCTTGATCGTCCCTCCGCAGCTGCACCGGGGCACGCCGTCCATCTTCAGGATATCGTCCAGGCTGTAGCTCTCTCCGCACCGGGTACAGTAGTTGCGGTGCACCGATCCGTGCAGCTCCAGCACCTCCCGGCTCCCGGCTGCCTGATGCAGGCCGTCGATATTCTGGGTGATCACCGCCCGCAGCTTCCCCTGGGCCTCCAGCTTGGCCAGCGCCCGGTGGGCCGCATTGGGCCTGGCGTCAGGGAACAGCATCCGGTTCCGGTAAAACCGGTAGAATTCCTCCGGATGGCGCACATAGAAGCTGTGGCTGATGATCGTCTCCGGCGGGTAATCGTACTGCTGATGGTATAGCCCGTCCACGCTGCGGAAATCCGGGATCCCGCTTTCCGTGGACACGCCGGCCCCGCCGAAAAATACGATATGATCGCTTTCCTCCAGCCATGTTTTCAGCTGTTCCAATTCCTTCATAATAACCCGCTCCTTTCCCGTGCTCACACGACTTCATCCAAAAACACGCCCTGAAGCGGCTGGACCACAGTCTCCCAGGTCTTCGCCGCCTCCGGGATCTCATAGCCGAACAGCCACGCCGTCAGCTCTGTGACCGTCAGCCGCAGCGGCTCTCCGCCTGCCGTCTCCCCCGGCTCCAGCCAGGACGTCTGATGGTTCAGATGCCACCGCCAGATCCCCTGGTTCTCCCCGATCAACGGGTCCTCCAAAGCCAAACTGATCACAACCTCCTCCGCCTTCACCCGGTCTCTCAGGCGCACCGCGCGCACGAACGTCTCCGGGGAAATGATGCGTGCCATGATCGCCGGTTTTGGCGGCGCGGCTTCTTCTATATAAGAAGGTTCCGCGTAGAGCAGCCGCTGCTCCTTTTCCTGCCAGCCCCACATGCTGTGGAAGCCGATCAACCGGGGCCCGTCATACAGGGCATCCACCCTTCCGTCCTCGCTGGCCGTCTCCGCCGCCAGCATCCGGACGTAGTCCCCATCCCGGACCGCATAGACCTGATACCGGTTCGCCAGCCACCGCTCCATCCACGCTCCCGCCGCATCCGGAAGCTCCGCAGCGTCCCTGCGGCAGAGATGGGCCTCCACCTCGGGCCGCAAGCGCCACCTGGGCTGGTCGAAGATATAGGTAAATCCAAAGGGGCGGTAGATCGCCTCATCCGCCGGCATCAGAAAGCAGAACGGCGTCCCCTCGGCCCGCATATCCGCCATCATCCGCAGCAGCAGCCGGCGCATATAGCCCCGGTGGCGGCGGTCCTTCCGGGTCGCCACTCCTACCAGGTAATCCACCCGCCATCTGCGGGGACCGACCTGCAGCAGATAGGGATTTAACTGGATCATCGCGTCGATCCGGGGCAGGCCGCCCCGGGCTTCCGTTCCGGGAACATCCCCTGACGCTTCCATTTCACTGGCCCCGCCCGGCCTTTCCTCCATACGGACATCGGCCGAAGCTTCCGCTCCGGCCTCCGTCCCGGCGTTCTCCGGCTCCTCCCCATACAGGGCCAGGATCCGGTTGCCTTTTATCTTTTCCGAATAATAATAATCGTCGAACGACCGGGAATCCTCCGGGAATGCTTCCTCCCACAGGTCCCGGCTCAGCGGCTTTTCCTCCGCCGTCAGATATCTGATCATACTCCGTTCCTTACTCTGCCAAGCTCCATTGCAAAGATCACTCTGCTGAGATCACTCTGCAGAAAAATTTTTCTGCTCGATGAGATATTTTCGCGCAAAGCCGCAGGGGTTATAAGACATCTTTGCCTTCCGCAGGCCCTCCTGGCCCAGATCGTCCTCCCGGTTCACCAGCTTCACCTCCGGGAACTCGGCCAGCAAAAACTGCTGGTTGATAAACTGGTACAGGCCCCGAATCTCCGGGTTCGCCTTCTCGATGTGGATGATGGCCATATCCTCCAGGGGATTGTAGCTGCCGATGGTGAAGGCTTCCAGCTGATCGTCGATATAGACGCCGTACATCCGGACATTTAAATAGGAGCAGTTCTTTAAGATCTCGTGGATCCCCTCCACCTCAAAATCCAGATGCTGCTCTACCTCGTCGCCCTTCTGCTCTCTCCACTTGTCCAAAAACTGCCACACATCGCCCCGGTCGGAGCAGCATAAACGGCGGAATTCGTACCGGCCCTCGTATTCCTTTAAAAAGGCGTTCAGATGGTTCTTCTTCTTGTGCAGCTTCTTGCCGGAGAGCTTCCTAAGGGCCTCGCCGTCATACAGGTAATCCTTCAGATCCTCCTGCTCCGTCACCACGAAATCGTCAGATTCCCGCAGCTTCAGATACTCCACCGCTTCCTCGTCCGCTAAATAGATCTTGAACGGCTGCTTTAACACCTGGTTAAAATACTCCACCATCTCGTAAAAGTATTTGGGCAGGTCCTCCTCCCGGCACATGGGCATGGCGCTGTGCTTCACGCCGTTCTCCTCCATCAGCCACTGGATGGCCTTCCCGTCCCGTACCGCAAACTGCACGTGGTAGTAACGCCTCCACAGAAAGCTGTCCAGCGCTACGCTGTCGCAGGTTTTATTCGGCCGCTGGCAGAACAGCGGTGTCAGATCCTTGATGTCCTCTGCCTCGATTGGCTTAAACGGTATTTCCATTCTCGTCTTGTTCCCTTCTGGTTCTTCTTATTTTCCGGTCGGAATGTACCGGGCGATCCGGCCTGCGAATTCGGCCACGTTCTGGGTCTGCAGGATGATCCGGCCGGGGCCGGTCAGCTTCGTCAGGAACAGCCCCTCGCCGCCGAAGAAAATGTTGCCCATCCCCTTCACCATCTCGATCTCGTATCCCACGGAGCGGTCAAAGGCCACCACGTTGCCCGTATCTACCTTCAGCACCTCGCCGGGCTGCAGGTCCTTGGTCACCAAGTCGCCGTCGATCTCCAAAAAGGCCATGCCGCTGCCGCTGATATCCTCCAGGATAAAGCCTTCGCCGCCAAAAAATCCGGCGGAGATCTTCTTGGTAAATGTGATATTCACGTTGACGCTTTCCTCCGCACAGAGGAAGGCGCCCTTCTGGCAGATCATGCCGCCGGTCTCGCCTACGTTCAGCGGGAGGATCCGGCCTGCCACCGTAGATGCAAAGGCCATGGTCGCCCCGGCCCGCTGGGCCTGGTAGGTCGCCATGAACAGGGACTCGCCGGCGAACATCCGTCCGATGCCCTTCATCAGGCCGCCCCGGGTGTTGGTGGACATCTCGATGCCCTCGCTCATCCAGGCCATCCCGCCGGACTGGGTGTACATGCTCTCTCCCGGCGCGTCGAACTGGATCTCTACTGCCGGCATAGTCTCTCCGATAATGCGGTATTTCATATAGGGTCCTCCTTATGTATTGTCAGCAGCCATCCGCTGCTCTGTGTCTCTATCCGATGTCTCTGTCCGATCACTCCTCCGACCGGTCCTCGATCGGTTTCCCATCTGCTCTCTCAGGCTCACTCAGGCCCTGGCCTTGATCAGAGCCTCCACCTCGTCCCGCTCCGGCATCACCCGCAGGGCGCCCCGCCGGGTGGTGATAAGAGAAGCGGCGGCGTTGGCAAAAGTCATCATCTGCTCCAGCCGTTCTTCATCCAGCCCGTCCAGGCCGTACTCCAGGAGACCGTTCAGCACGCTTCCGGTAAAGGTGTCTCCCGCGCCGGTGGTCTCGATCGTCCCTTCCTGTAAAAATGGCCGCGCCTGGATCTGCTTTCCGTTCCAAAGGGCCATGCTGCCCTCTTTTCCAAAGGTCACGAACACCAGCGGGATCTGGTACTGCTCCTGCAAAAGCTTCGCTCCCTTGGGATAATCCGTCTCCCCGGTCATAAAGGTCACTTCATTATCCGAGATCTTCAGCACATCGCACTGGGACAGTCCCCAGCAGATCGCCTCCTTCGCCTTCTCCAGGGACTCCCACAGCGGCTCCCGCAGGTTCGGGTCAAAGGAGACCTGGACCCCCGCCTCCTTGGCGCAGGCGATGGCGTACTCCGACGCCTCCCGCACCCCCGGATGGGTAAAGGACAGGGAACCAAAATGGAAGATCCGGGACGCCGCGATCTGCTCCCGGCTCACCTCGTCCTTGCGCAGGAGGATGTCCGCTCCCGGATCCCGATAAAAGGAAAAGGTGCGGTCTCCATCCGGCAGCTTGTGGACGAACGCCAGGGTGGTATGGGCCTTGCCGTCCAGCACCAGTCCGGCGCTGTCAATACCCGCAGACTCGATCGAGTCTTTCAGCATATGTCCGAACTGATCGTCCCCTACCTTGCCGATGAAGGACGTCTTTCTCCCCAGCTTGCTGAGCATCGCCAGGACATTGCAGGGCGCTCCGCCGGGATTGGCCTCTAACAGGGGATTCCCCTGGCTGCTGAGCCCGTTCTCCGTAAAATCGATCAGCAGCTCGCCTAATGCGGTCACATCATATCGTTTTTCCATCTGTCTCATCCTCCTTTTTTCACTTGGGCCGCCACTGCCGCGGCCTCTCTGGCGATCTCCAGCTCCTCGTTGGTGCGGATCACCAGCACGTTCACCCGGGACGTTCCCTCGGAGATGCGCACGGCCTCCGCCTGCTCCCGGTTCTTCACCTCGTCGATGGTGATCCCCAGATAGCCTAAGTATTCGCAGATCTCCTCCCGGATATCCGAATCATTCTCCCCCACGCCGGCGGTGAACACGATGTTGTCCACGCCGTTCATGGCGGCCACATAGCTGCCGATGTACTTTGCCACCTTGTAGGCAAAGATCTCCCGAGCCAGGGACGCCTTTTCATTATACTTGATCCCAGCGTCTTTCAGCTCCCGGAAATCACTGGAAAGATTCTTGGAAATCCCCAGCACGCCGGACTCCTGGTTTAAGATCATCATGATCTGATGGATATCCAGGTCCTCCTTGGTCGCCAGGAATTCCAGGGCCCCCGGGTCCACGTCCCCGCTCCGGGTCCCCATCACCAGGCCCTCTAACGGCGTAAAGCCCATGGAGTTGTCGATCACCCGGCCGTATTTTACGGCGCAGATGCTGGAACCGTTGCCCAGGTGGCAGACGATGGTCTTCACCCGCTTCGGATCCTGCTTCATAAATTCCGCCGCCCGGTTGGACACGTACTTGTGGCTGATGCCGTGGAATCCGTACCGGCGGATCTTGTATTTCTCATAATACCGGTACGGCAGGCCGTATAAGTACGCCTTGGGCTCCATGGTCTGGTTGAACGCCGTGTCGAACGTGCCCACCATCAGGGTATCCGGCATCAGCTGGCGGCAGGCCTCCACGCCCACTAAATTGGCCGGGTTGTGCAGAGGGGCCAGATCGTTGCACTCGGTCATGGCCTGGATCACCTCGTCGGTGATGACTACCGAGCCGGTGAACTTCTCCCCGCCGTGGACCAGGCGATGGCCCACCACATCGATCTCCTCATAGCTTTTTATCACGCCCTGCTCCGGGTCCACCAGCCGGTCCAGGATCTCATGGACCGCCGCCTTATGGTCCGCCATGGGCACCGGCTCCTTGACCGAGATCCGGTCCGTCTTATACGTAAAGCCTCCGTCGATCCCGATCCGCTCGCACACGCCCCGCGCCAGCACCTGCTCCGTTCCCGAGTCGATCACCTGGAACTTCAGCGAAGAGCTACCGCTGTTGATCACCAGTATTTTCATGATTGCCTTCTCCTGCCTTCCCTTATCCCGATCCTTAGATCCTTCCATTTCTTAGATTCTTCCATTATACCCGGTTCTGCCAGCAGGCACAAGGGAAATCTGCGGACAGGGTCCCAGACAGAGTCCCAGACGTCTGCGGACAGGCTCCCGGATCTACTTTATCATCCCCCGCTGCCGGGAATCCGGAAGGTTCATCTGCATCCGGTACTTGGCCACGGCCCGGCGGGATACGGTGATCCCCTCCTCTGCCAGGAGCTCGGTCAGCCGCTGGTCGCTTAACGGCTGGCTGCCCTCCCCGGCGATCAGGGCGCGGATGCGCTGGCGGATCTCCTCCGCGGATACGCCGCCCGCCCCGCCGCTCTCCGATACGGCGGCGGTGAACAGGGATCGCAGGGGGACGCACTGCTTGTACTGGATGTATTTGCCCTTAACAGCCCGGCTTACAGTGGACACATGGATATCCAGCATGCCGGCGACGGTCTCCTGCTGCATGGGCTTTAAGGGACCGGTCCCCTCAAAATACTCCTCCTGCAGCGCCAGCACCGCCTCCACGATCCGGACGATCGTCCGCCGCCGCTGCTCCACGCAGCCGATCACGAACCGCGCCCGCTCCAGCCGCTCCTTAAAATAGGCCGTCAGCTCCGGGTCCTGGCTCTCCTCCATCAGCCGCAGGTAATAATCATTCAGCCGGTATTCCCCCATCCAGCTGTCATTGATGGTCACCTCCCACTGGCCGCCGTGGCGGGCCACCAGGATGTCCGGCACCACATATTCCGTATCGTCCTGGGATACGTCCATCACCGGCCTGGGGTTTAAGGTACTGATCAGATGGAGATATTCTTTTACCTTCACCGTGGAGATGCCCAGCTTCCGGGAGATCGCCCCCAGCTGTCCGTTCATCAGGTCCGTGAAGGATTCCCGCAGCAGACGGAACAGGGTCTCGTCCTGGATCCCCTTCTCCAGCAGCTGCCGCTCCAGGCACTCGGCCAGATCCTTCGAGAAGATCCCCGCCGGTTCCAGCTCCTTTAATTCCTCCAGGCACGCCCTCAGTTCCTCCGCCTGATACCCGTAGGGCCCGGCCAGCTCCTCCACCGGCGCGGACAGGTAGCCCTTCTCATCCAGGCAGTCGATCAGATAGCCCATCATGTTCCACGTCCGCTCCGGATAGCTTCCCTGGTCCAGCTGGCTGAGCAGGTATTCCTTTAAGGGGGCCTCCTGCTTCGCCCGCACGTCGCTCCGGGGCGTCTCCTCCCCGTCCGGGTTGCTCAGATACAGATCCCGGAAGGAGCTGCCCCGCTCGTACAGCTTCTCTACGTCGGTGATCATCTCATTTTCCTTATCGCCGGTGTTCTCCAGCATGGGATTTTCCAGATATTCGTTCATCAGGAAATCCTCCAGCTCCTGGTTGGTCAGCGCCAGCACGTTCAGGGACTGGACCTGTCCCGCGGACATGGCCTGCTTCTGCTCGGTATAAAGTCCTCCGCCTATCTCCATATGGTTCCTCCTGTGTGATCTCGTTCCTCCTGCGTGATCCCGTTCCTGCTGCAGATCCTCCTCCTGCTGCAGATCCTCTGATCCTCTGTCCCTACTATACAATGAATCTGGGCAAAAGGCAACGGCGGGAGAGCCCGTAAATGGGATCTCCCGCCGCTGCCAAAAGGTCAGCACTGTCCGCTTGCCTGCCTATCGATTTTTAAAGATCTCTACAATCGCCGCCCAGATCGCCGCCAGCACGTTCCACATCCGCTGGAGCGGGCTTTCCGGCTGGGCTTCGGTCTCTACATCCAGGACCTTGTCCGGAGAGTCCAGACTGATCTCCTCTGTCCGCAGGAGGATCTGCAGAGAGCTGGGCTCCTGGTTCTCCGGCGAGGTGAAGGATACCTTCTCCGCCGACGGATCCAGGTACAGAAAACGCGTCTCTCCGTCCAGATCGTCCCACTCCCGGTCCAGGGCGTCCTTCATGGTCCGCCCTGCCTGGCGCATGGCCGTGGTACTGTCTAAAAGGCCCATGCTCTTATCCAAAAGCTCCATCGTGCCCCGGATGCTCTCCCGAGCTGCGGCGTCTACGCTGCCCTGGGATTCCTTCATCGTATTTTGCAGGATGGCCGCCGTGCTGACGCCCTGGTCCAGGGCGCTTACCAGCCGGTCCACCAGCGTCTTGGAATCCTCCAGACCAGCCTGGAGATCCGGATAGTATACGGCCAGGGAATCCCGCAGGGACGCCGTCTCCTCGATCAGAAGATCCATCTGTCCCAGGACATCCGCCGTGTATTCCGCCGAATCCCCCAGATCCTCCATCAGCCCGGATAGATCTCTGGACAGCTTGTCGCTGGCTGCGCTCAAGCTCTCCAAGGCTGCCTTTTTCTGCATCAGGGTCTCCATGAGCTGGGCAGCGTCCATGGCTCCTCCGGCGCCGATGGTCCCGCCGCCCGTCTGGGATCCGCTCCCGCCTTGAGAACCGCTCCCGCCCTGAGAGCCGCCGCCTTGAGAGCCGCTCCCGCCGGGCGCC
>DVLJ01000009.1 GCA_018715565.1 Candidatus Ventrimonas merdavium | reverse complement strand
TACAGAGATAGGGCAGAGGTGGAAGTGTGGTAACACATGGAGCTGACTGTCACTAATCGGTCGAGGGCATAACCAAAGAGGTTAGGATAGGTTGTAGAGGAAAGAACGGATGAGGTTCAATATGTAGTTTTGAAGGTACATGGACATTTTTATAGATAAAAGCATATAGAAGGAAATCAGACTGGAGCAGAGATGTTTCAGTCTTTTTGTATTTGGACTTATTTTGTATCACACGGAACAATTTTTTTAATCAGAATCTTGTCTGCGGCTATCAGAGAAACGATCGGAAGCACGGTATAATGGTGGTGACGAGAATCGACGAAAAAACCATGAAAGGAGTGTGTCAGAATGAAATGTTCGTATCCAACATTATTTAGTCCGTGCAAGATCGGCAATGTAGAGATCAAGAACCGGATCTGCAAAGCCCCTCAGACGACCGGGTTCAGCCATATGGACGGGACCGTTTCTTCCCGCTTGATCCGCTGCTATGAGGATCTGGCGAAGGGCGAGGTCGGCATGATCATCGTGGAGTATGCGTATGTGGACAACAAATACAGCAAGTCTGCCTCCAACCAGCTGGGGATCTGTGATGATGAATATATGGTCGGCCTGGGCTGGCTGGCCGATACGATCAAAAATAACGACTGTGTGCCCTGTATCCAGATCGAGCATTGCGGACGCCAGCGGTTTTTAGGGCCGCCTATGAAATCGGCTTCTGCGAATCCCTGGCCGCTGATGTATGAGCGCTACGGTCAGGCTGCGATCCCGGAGGAGCTGACGATCGAGGAGATCCATCAGCTGGTGGAGGATTTTGGAAAGGCGGCCTGGCGGGCGAAGACAGCCGGATTCCAGGTGGTGGAGATCCATGGAGCCCACGGGTATCTGATCACCAATTTCCTGTCTCCATTTACCAATCAGAGAAAGGACTGGTACGGCGGAAGCAGGGAGAACCGCTTCCGGTTCCTGGAACAGGTATTTAAGCGCTGCAAGGAGTACGTGGGAGAGGATTTCCCGATCATCGTGCGCCTAAGCGGGACGGATTATGAGCCGGATGGAATGACGATCGAAGATACGATCTATTATGCAAAACGGCTGGAGGAGCTGGGCTGCGCGGCGATCGATGTCAGCGGCGGGGACCATCACCAGATGATCCATCAGGTAACGCCCATGCAGATCCCACGGGGCCATAATGTGTGGGCGGCGGAAGCGATCAAGAAGGAAGTGTCGATCCCGGTATTCGCTACCGGTTCCATTACCCAGCCGGATTACGCAGAGGAGATCCTGGCCAGCGGAAAGGCGGATTTTATCAGTATGGGACGCCCGCTGCTGGCGGATCCTTATTGGGCGAAGAAGGCGATGGAAGGCCGGGCGGAGGATATTTCCCCCTGTATCCGGTGCAACGAGGGCTGCCTGGACCGGGGCAACCATCTGGGAAAATCCATCAACTGTACCATGAACCCTCTGTTGGGATTTGAGGACGCGCTGGCGATCCGTCCGGCAGAGACGAAAAAGCGGGTCGCGGTGGTGGGCGGAGGTCCGGCCGGCATGAAGGCGGCGGATACGGCTGCGCTGCGGGGCCATGAGGTGACCCTGTTTGAAAAACGGAAGCTGGGCGGGTATCTCCATGAGGCGTCTTATCCGGAATTTAAGGCGGATATCCGGGATGCGCTGGCATATCTTATTACTCAGGTGGAGAAGCATGGCGTGGAGATCGTGAAAAAAGAAGCGACGGCGGCGGATCTGGAGGGCTTTGACGCAGTGATCATAGCGGCAGGGGCGTCTCCTGCGGGACTGGGCGTGCCCGGGGCAGACCGGAGCAGCGTGACGCTGGCGGTGGACAGCCTTACAGAGGATGCTCAGAAGCTGACCGGACGGATCGTGGTGATCGGAGGCGGGCTGATCGGTACGGAGGCCGCGATCCAGATGAGCCTGGATCCGGAAAATCAGGTAACGATCGTGGAAATGCTCCCGGAGATCATGAACGGGTGCAGCGACTGCGACCACATTGTGTACTCGGATATGATCCGGGAGAAGAAGATCCAGGTGCTGACCTCTGCCAGAGTGCTGGAGATCGGAGATGATGGCGTTACTGCAGAATGGAAAGGCCGCCGCCAGGTGATCCCGGCCGATCATGTCCTGCTGGCAACGGGGATGAAGCCGAACCGGCAGCTTTATGAGGAATTAAAGGAAAAAGGCGTCTGTGTCCGGAATGTGGGCGACAGCCTCCAGCCAGGGAAGATCTACGATGCGATCCATACGGGCTATAAGGCAGGACTGAAGATCTGAGGCGGCTACAGATGGGAGTATTTGCGGCACAGCGTTTCTAAGTTGGAGAAGTCCAGGATGCGGAAGCCGATCCCCTCGATGGAGATGACGCCTTCTTCTTTCATGATCTTGCAGGCCCGGGCGACGCTGGTGCGGGAGCAGTTGACGGCGGCCGCCAGGTCCTGCTGGCTGAGCAGAACACGGCAGTTATTTTTATCGTCCCAGTTGGCCTGGAGGAAATTCGCCAGACGGATGAATACGCTGCCGATGCTCTGGTTCGTGGCGTCGAAGCAAAGCTGGCGCATCACCTTGCAGTAATAACGGGCCAGTTCCACGGAAAATTCCGGGGATTTCCGCATCATGGCTTCCAGGGTGGTATTGAGGAACGGCATCAGCCAGCAGTCGCTGGTGCATTCGATCGTCATCAGGGAGGCGGTGTCCGGAAGGAAACAGTCGATCCCCGCAATCGTATCCTCGCCTAAAAGAGCTACGATCCGTTCATTGCCCGTCAGGTTCTCTACATAGACCTTCAGGGTGCCTTTGCAGAGATAATACATCCAGTTCTTGGTGAGCCCATGCCTGCAGATCCGCATCCCCTTTTCCATCTTCATGGGAGGCGGGCAGAACTCCTCAAACAGGGAGCGATAGGCGTAGAATTCTCCGCTGAAAAAATAGCTGACCTTAGGATCGTGTTGGAAACGGTACATAGGAACCTCTCTTTCGGCTGGTGTCGAGTTGATCTTATTGTAGCATGATCTAGCGGGAGGTTCAAGAAAAAGGCGGGGCCGGAGTGACTTGCACAAGCCGCTCCGGCCCCGTTTGGCATGATCGATCACCAAAAAACCGCTTAGGAGATCGTCAATAGGATCCCTCCAGCATTCCCAGGATCGTTCGTTTGTAATCTAAAAATTCCCCGCTTAAGGCAAAGTCCACATCTCTGGGACGCGGGGGCTGGATGTCCAGCTCGGCAGTGATGCGGCCTGGGCGGCCGGACAGGATGTAGATCCGGTCGGACAGCAAAATGGCCTCGTCAATGTCGTGGGTGATGAACAGGGTGGTCAGTTTGAGCTGGTCCATCATCCCCATATACCAGCGGTGGATCTCCCGCTTGGTCAGGGCGTCCAGGGCGGAGAAGGGCTCGTCCAGGAGCACTACGCCCCGTGAGCCCAGGAATGTCCGCAGCAGGGCCGCCCGCTGACGCATGCCGCCGGATAACTGGGCCGGGTATTTGTCTCCCGTCCCTTCCAGGCCGAACTGGGGGAAATAGGACAGGGCCTTTTCCCGGGCGGCTTTGGGCTTTTCTCCCCGGAGCGTCAGGGGCAGGGCCACGTTGTCTGCCATCTTTTTGTGGGACAGCAGCAGGTCCTTCTGCAGCATATAGCTGATCTGTCCTGGCCGTCCGGTGATGTCCTCCCCGTCCAGCAGCACCCGGCCGGCTTCTGGCGTTTCCAGGCCGGAGAGGGTGTGGAACAGGGTGGTCTTGCCGGCTCCGCTCACACCCAGCAGGCAGACCAGCTCTCCCTGGTCCAGGCGGAGGGAGATATCCTGGATGATGGTCCTTCCGTCATAAGCTTTTGTGATGCCCTCTGCCCGGAGCATCTCTTTTCCTGCGCCGCTCATGGGGCAAGATACTCGTTGGAGAAGCCGGTGTTCTCCGGGATGGGCATGTCCACCAGGCCGTTTTCGCTCAGCCAGTTGTAGAAGGCGTTCCAGCGCTCCGGGTCAATGCGGCCCCACTGGTCCACCTCCGCTTTGTACTGGCCGGCCATCCATTTCTGGCTTTCTGTGATGAGGTCCTCCATGCCTGCCAGGGCGCCGGTGGAATCCCCTTCGATAAGCATGGAAGCAGCTTCCTCCGGGTTCTCAATGGCGTATTCATAGCCCTGGGCCACGGCGGATAAAAATGCCTTGGCGGTGTCCGGATGCTGGGCCAGAAAATCATTGTTGGCGATGATGACCGGGGTGTAGTAGTCGAACACCGGGTCAATGTCCTTGAAATAGAAGTAGTCGAAATCGACCCCTTCCAGCTGGGCGTTGATGCCGCCCCAGCCATAGTACACCCAGATGGAGTCGGTCAGCCCTTCCTTCAGGGCTCCGGCCTCGTCCTCCAGGGAGTAGGGGATGAGCTGCACCTGGTCAAAGTCCCCGCCGTCAGTCTCCACTACCTGCTTCATAATGGCCAGCTCGATGACCCCGTTGTAGGTGGAGTACCGGCGGCCCTCCAGGCCCTTGGGGGTGTCCATTCCTTCCCCTGCCCGGGAGATGATGCCCGAGGTATTGTGCTGCAGAAGGGCAGCCACAGCGGTTACCCCCATGGGCTCTGTCCGGGCAAAAGCGGCGGCCAGATTGTCCTGCACCGCGATGGCAAATTCTGCTTGTCCGGCCGCGCAGATGGCGGTGGCTCCGTCCTCCGGGGGCTGGACGATGTCCACATCCAGTCCGGCTTCCTCAAAATAGCCGTTGGCGGCGGCCACATACAGGCCGGTGTGATTGGTGTTGGGGGTCCAGTCCAGGCAGATGGTGACCGGCGTCAGTCCAGCATCTGTCCCTTCTCCCTCTTTCTGTGCCTGTTCCTGCTTCCCGCAGGCAGCCAGGGGACAGGCCAGCAGCAGCGCGAAGGCTGCCGCCGAGATCCATTTTACATTTTTCATGGTTCTAGTCGTTCCTCTCGATTTTTTCATAGGCCTCCCAGGGCATGGTCAGCCGGCGCAGGGCCGTTACCAGGGCCATGAGCAGCAGGCTCACGATGACGATGACGATGATAACGGCGAACATCTTGTCATAGGCATAGGCCTTCCGCACCCGGGTCATATATACGCCCAGCCCCTCGAAGCCGCCCAGCCACTCGGAGATCACCGCCCCCACTACGGCGTAGGACACGGAAACCCGCAGACCGGAGAAGAAATACCCCAGGGCAGCGGGAAATTCCAGATGCCGGAAGATCTGCCACCGGCTGGCCCCCATGGAGCGCAGCAGATTGGCAGCGGCCCGGTCGGTGCTGGCGTACCCCTCCAGCAGGCTTACTGCCAGGGGGAAGAAGGTGGTAAGGGCCACCAGGGTCACCTTGGGGGCCATGCCGAAGCCCATCCACAGGACCAGCAGAGGGGCAATGGCGATGGTGGGGATGGTCTGGGTGACCACCAGCAGAGGATACAGCGCCCGGTACAGCGCCCGCACCCGGTGCATCAGGGTAGCCAGGGCCAGGGCCACGACGATGCCGATAGCCAGACCCAGGGCCGCCTCCTGAAGGGTGACGGCGGCATTGCGCATCAGAGTGGGGAAATCGGCTGTCAGGGCCTGCCACACCTGGATGGGGGAGGGCAGCATAAACTCCGGGACCAGCCCGCCCTCGCTGGCTCCCAGCCAGATGACCGCGATGACGGCCAGGGTGGCTATGGCGGGCAGCTTATTCGTGATGCTTCGTGATTTTTTCATCAATGGTCAGCACCGTCCCGTCAGGTTTGTATACCAGCTTGCAGTAGGCGGACACCTTGGAGCTGCCTGCCTGGGCGGCGATCTGGATGCAGTTCTCCAAAATGTCGGTAAGCTGGTGCAGGTCCTCTCCCTCAATGGATGTCTCGCTGGGGCCTACAAAATAGTGCAGGCCGGTGGAGCGGATGTAGGCGATGACCTCGTCCACGATCCGCACGGTTTCATAGTCGTCCTGACAGTTGGGGACGATCTGAATGGCGATGCTTGCTTTCATCTGTTTATCCTCCTGAAAATAAAAATCGGAACAGCCGCCAAGCAAAAGCCATGCGGATGCTCCGATCCTTCAGAAACAACTTCCTACGCTGGCATTACCCAACAGGTTCAAAGGGTCAAAGGCCTATCGCCCTACTCTCAGCCGCCCGGCGGCTCCCCTGGCTATCAACTTGTCATTTGTTCCGGGGACAGTGTCCCGTCCTGTGGTGATAATAGCACACGGATATGAAAAAAGCAAGCCTTTTAGGGCTGTCCGGCCTGGCGGGGCTGGCCCTCCGGGAAAGGAGGCAGCTGAGCCCGCTTTCAAAAAATGAAAAAAATGATGTTTTTGAAAGTGGGAGACGCTATGAAAACCATTACAAGAACAACCTATCTCGATCGGATCATAGAGCTGAATGGTACTCCGGACATTAAGATCATCACAGGCATCCGCCGTTCTGGCAAGTCGAAGCTGATGCAGGCCTATATGGAGTATCTGAAAAACCATTTTGAAAATATCAATATTATTTTTATCGACTTTATGGACCTGGCGTATGAAGATCTCAAGGAATATCATGCGCTGCACACTTATGCAGAGGAACATTTTCAAGAGGGAAAGACCAACTATCTGTTTGTGGATGAGGTTCAGATGTGTCCAAAGTTTGAGCTGGCGATCAACAGTCTTTATTCAAAAGGAAAATATGACATCTATGTGACCGGTTCCAATGCGTTCCTGCTAAGCGCAGATCTGGCGACCCTTTTTACCGGACGGTACATTGAGATCCATGTATTTCCGTTCAGTTTCCAGGAGTATTGCCAGTATTATGATGATGTCAGCGATAAAGAGAAGCTCTTTGAAGCTTACTCCACGAACGGCGGTCTCGCTGGATCGTATGCTTACAGAACGGAAAAAGACAGAGTAAACTATATCAAGGAAGTCTATGAAACCATTGTGACAAGAGATCTGGTG
>DVLJ01000160.1 GCA_018715565.1 Candidatus Ventrimonas merdavium | reverse complement strand
ACCGGACAGCCCTCCAGACGGTCTGGGACAACTACTGAGGCCCCCGCGTCCGTGATCCGGTCGATGCAGGCCGTCCCTTCTTTGATCCGATACTCCAGTTCCATCGCTTCTCCCTTTCCATCACGTTAAGATCCGCAGGAAAAACCATTCCCCGTCCATGCCGCAGTCCAGCTGTCCGCCCCAGGCCCGCACCCGGTCCGCCACACTCCGCATGTCCAGCCCCTCCCCCCGCGCCGATACGGGAAGGCCGGTCTCTTTCTCAAAGCTCATCGTCCCGGCAGGCAGATAACGCAGCTCCAGCATGGTCTGTACCCCCGCCTGACGGGCCTTCACATATACGTTCCGGTTCTGCTTAGGCAGCTGCGCGCAGGAATGCACCGCGTCCTGGAGCAGATTGCCGAGCACGATGCCGATCTCCCACTCATAGTCCCCCAGGGATTCCGGGACCTGTGCCGCGATGTGCAGCGTTCCCCCGATCTCCTCCAGCTTCCGGATAAAATAGATCAAAACGCCGTTGATCACCATATTGTCGCAGCAATGCCGGGGCTCGATCAGCCTAAGGGGCTCCTGCATCTGCTCCAGGGCCGTCTTCATGCCCTCGTAATTGCTCTCGGCCAGCATCCCGTTCAGCATCCGGAGCATATGCCGGTAATCATGATTATACTCCGCCAGCCGCCGTTCCATGCGCTGGATCTCATCCATCTCCTGGCGCAGGGTCGCTTCGCTGACCGCCAGCACCGACTGCATCTGCCGGTGGACCTCCTCCTTCCGGAGCCGGTCCATCATCCGGAATACGATGATCACCAGCAGATACACCGCCATCAGCGAGATCACCGGCGCCAGATAATAACGCACCTTCTGGGGACTGCTCTTTAACGCTCCGTACAATAGATACAGCTCCAGCAGGAACGTCCCCAGCATCACGCACAGCAGCCGCCATTCCTGCTCGCAGGCTTCCTGCAGCCGCCAGTAAGCCGGTCTCAGCCAGGATACCAGCGCCAGCAAAAGGAGCACATCCACCGCCGTCACCACCGCGATGCTCAAGACCGGCGGCGCGCCCCAGGCGTAGCCGATCTTCCCCAGCATGATACCGAACGTCCCGTACACACAGGCCAGGATCCCGGTAAACAGCGCTCCCCAGTTCCGCTTCTCCGACAGATACAGCACCTGAGCCAGGCCCAGGATCTCTGCCAGGTTCGTCAGCCGCTGATGGATCCCGTGCAGCGCCAGGACATACCGGAGGTACTCCATGCCCAGCAGGACCGCCGCCCCCAGGCACAGGCAGAGGTTCGTCCATCTGCGCCCGTACCGGGGCCGGATGAACAGGCCCACACAGACCACGATGCATATTTTTGAAATGCCGTACACCACCAGCTGATATCCACCCACGCCGGTCCCCCGCCTTTCTCTATCCCGTATACAGACCGCATTGCCCAGGAGCAGCCCGATCCTTTAGATCAGGATCCGGGCAAAAAACCATTCCGCCTCCACGCCGCAGTCAAACAACACGCCATGCTTTTCCATAAAATAGGCCACGCTCTGCATCCCGATCCCATGTCCCTTTCCCCGGTCGGAAACGGGAAGCCCGGTCCCCCCGTGGAACACGATGCCCTCCCTGCAGGTATTGCGGATCTCGATCAGCGTCTGGCCTCCGGCCTGGCCAGCCTTCACCGAAATCAGCGGCTTTCTGCCCTCAGGCAGCTCCCTGCAGGCCCGCACCGCATTGTCCAGGAGATTGCCCAGGACCACCGCCAGCTCCCAATCCGGGACCCGCAGGGTCCCCGGCAGATCCATCCGCACCTCCACCGGGATCCCCTCCTGTCCTGCCTCCGCCAGGTAGGACACCAGGACGCCGTTCACCGCCGGGTTCGCACAGTACCGCTCCGGCCTGCTCACCTCCGTCATGGTTTCCATCTGCATCAGCAGGGACCGGATCCCCTCATAATCCTCCTGCTCCATGAGCGCCTGGATCTGCGCCACCAGCTGCCTCCGTTTTTCCAGATCCGTCTCCGCCTGGCTCTCCAGCTCCCGCAGCTTTTGGAATTCCCGCTTCAGTGCGCGGGTGGCGCTCTCCAGCACCGTGCGCTCCTGAAGGGATCTTCCCTTCTCATACAGCTGAGAGATCAGGACAAACAGCGTCTTATGGGACAGATACGCCGTGAGCAGGAATACGGCCACCGCCAAAAACGCTTCCCACCCCCGGGTGCTCTCCCGCATCGCCTGCCTCAGTCCCAGCCCCGCCAGGACGAACAGTGCCGGGACCACGCTCCAGGCAGTCCACCGACCGCTTCCGTCCGTCTGGATCTCCCGGTACATTGCGCGCAGGTCCTTTACCAGATACCAGAGGATCCCGCTCTGGACCAGAAAGCCAAACACCAGCATCAGCCACTCCTGCCGGATCATCCAGCCGCTGTAGTCCGACAGCAGCACCCCCGCCAGGATATAGTTGCTGGCCATCAGTCCCGTAAACAGGGCCCGGCCGTCCCGGTACTCCGAGATCACCGCCGCAGTCCCCAGTGCCAGCAGGATCTGGGCGCAGACCATCGCCGTGTTGCCCAGATCAGACAGCTGATGGCTGAAAAGCTCCATCGTCATCTCCCCGATCCCAAACGCCGTCAGGATCCCGATGGTCGCCCCGGCCGGATAACGGCGCACAGTAAACGCCATCATAAAGCCGATCATAAACATACAGCTGATCCCATATCCGATGATTCTGTACATGCACGTCCTTTCCTTTCCGTTTTTCATCTTACCATAAAAAAAGCCGGAGAGCAAAAGATTTTGCTTCCGGCTGAGGTCTTTCACTATTCAGTTCGCCGGGCGGCAGCGTCTCCCGGCTATCTGCGGTCCGCTTTGGAAAGATATTCCAGATACCGCTTTTTCACATGAGCCAGGTTGTTCCGGCTGATGGGGATGATGCTCCCGTCGGACATCTGGAAATCATGGGCCAGCATCCGCTCCACATGCTCCATGTTTACGATGAACGACTTGTGGGGCTGGATGAACCGGCTGTCTTCCAGGATCGCTTCCAACTGCTTTTCAAAGGGCTTGCGGATATACACGCTCTCGTGCTCCTCTCCGCTGTCCATATAAAAATGCATCACCCGGGACACGTTCTCCACCGCCACCAGGCTCCCCAGCTCGATGCTGACGATGCCTTCCCGGCTCTTGAACGTATAGATGGTCTCCTCCCGCGGCTGCAGCTGGCTGATGACCCGGTCCATACACTCGAAGAACCGCTCCTTTTCCAGCGGCTTCAGCAGATACCCGCTGGCATATACGCCAAATGCGCTCATCGCATACTCAGGCGTACTCGTCACATAGATGATCGCGCTCCGGGGGCTCAGCTCCCGCACCGTTTTTCCAATGGCGATGCCATCCTGCTCATCCATCATGATGTCGAGCACATAGATATCATATCGCTTTCCCTGTCCCAGCCGTTCCAGCAGCTCCCCGGCCGAACCCGTACGTTCCGCGGTAAGGACCTGCTCCGGTCTGCTCTGCCGATACGCCTCTACCAGCTCTGCTACCTGTTGTAAATCTCGTTCGTCGTCATCGCACATGATGATCTTCAGCATACCCATTCTCCATTGAACACGATAATGCCGCCCAAAATCAGTGCGCTTTTTGGTCGGCTTTTCATTAAGTATAGCTTCAAAACCAGTCCGTTTCAAGCGCATATAATGCGCAATCTCGACAATTTCTGCGTTTTGTTCCATTTTTCTGCAGATTTTGCGTTAAGGCTCTGGAAAATTTAGGTAAATTTGGAAAATAACTGTCAAATACTCCCTTTTCCAAGCCCTCTTCCCCGGATATCAACGCTCTTCCTCCGAAAGCTTTCGGTCATCTGTCAAAAAATATAACGGGTCCCCGCCACGCAGTTTTCCCTCATAAGACACCTTTCTCATGGAAAACCTGCGCCGCCAGACACGCAATAAACAAGATGCGGATCCCCGAAACCCGGAAATCCGCATCTCATCCAGAAAATAAAAAGAGCGCGAGACGGGACTCCAACCCGCGACCCCGACCTTGGCAAGGTCGTACTCCACCAACTGAGCCACTCGCGCATAAATCATATGAACTTCTCGAACAGTCATTATTCTATCATAAACTTGTCCGATTTGCAAGTACTTTTTTAAAATCATCAACAATATATAGAAAAAAGATTCGGACACGCATATGCCGAAATCTTTTTTCTTATAACGTTCTATTTTATTAAATCCAACTGGGGCTTAAGCCTTTCATTAAAGAACCCTATCCAGTTCTGCTGCGAACATCGCGCTACCTCCCCCTCGCTCTTCTCCTCAAACGCACGGATAATCTCAGCATGCTCCTTTACAGAACTTCCCCGATCGCTTCCTGACCGAAAATACAGAAGTTCATACCGGTATGCATGAGGGAGGATTTCCTGCCAGCAGTTCTCCATATAGGGATTGTCCGCCATCTTTAATATACAATTATGAAAAGCCGTATCCGCCTCTAATATTTTTGTATTGTCCCCGCAGTTTACCGCCTCCTCAAACGCAGCGTTCAATTTTTTCAGTTCCTCTACGCTCTCCGAGGTCTGTTTCCGAACTGCAAGTCTCGCAATCTCAGCAGAAAGGCATGAGATCGCCTCATAAATAAATCTCGCCGACGCTTCGTTTGTCTCGGTGATCTTCGTTCCTTTTGAAGGAACGATCTCCACCAGATCTTGGCGGGCTAAAAGAAGGATTGCCTCCCTTACAGGAGTGCGGCTCACAGAAAAATAGCTGGCGATCTCTGAATCGTATATAAACTCTCCTGGCTTGAGCGTTCCCTCGACAATCCAAGTCTTAAGTGTATCGTAAATCTGCTGACGGGCGCTTACCCTGTGAATGCCTTTGTGCGCTGTGGGAATAGGCATGCTGTTACCTCTCAATTCCATTAATAGATTAAGCATATCATTTTCTGTTTGTTTATGCAATATATAAAAAAACCACAATCTTCAACTGTGCAATTGTTCTAAATATATTTATTTTTACCACATTTAATTGACAAAATGGTCATATCTTTGCTAATATATCGATATGCGATATATTGCATATCGCATATCTTGCTTTTTTAGAAAGAGGAGGCATTTCTAATGGAAAACTTTATCAAAATGACTGCCTTGTCTCCAGACAGGCAAAAAGGCGAAAAAGATGATCTTTTTTCCCTCGCTGAAGCGAATAATGCCCGTGAGTTTCATAAGAAGCTTAACGGCTATGCTCCTACACCGCTTCACCAGCTCGATCACCTTGCGGAAACCCTCGGCATTTCCGGGTTCTATGTAAAGGATGAGAGTTTCCGCTTCGGACTCAACGCTTTTAAAGGGCTGGGCGGAAGCTATGCGCTAGGAAAGGTTATCGCTGAAAAAACAGGAAAAAGCGCCGACTCGCTGTCCGATATTCCGGCAGGAGCGTTCACCTTCGTAACCGCTACCGACGGCAACCATGGCCGGGGAATCGCCTGGGCTGCAAAAAATCTTTCTCAGAATTCCGTAGTTTATATGCCCAAGGGTTCCGCCAAAGAACGCTTTGAAAACATTCAGGCTTTGGGTGCGCACACGGAAATAACCAATTTCAATTATGACGATACCGTACGCTTCGCCATGGAGCAGGCACAGAAAAATCATTGGACGCTTGTACAGGACACTGCCTGGGAAGGCTATGAAGATATTCCATCTTATATCATGCAGGGATACATGACGATGGCTCTTGAAGCTGCTGAGCAGCTTGGCGGCACGATCCCCACCCATATTTTCCTCCAGGCAGGCGTTGGAGCTATGGCAGGCGCTGTCACAGGCTTTTTCTACAATTATTATAAAGAGAATATGCCCACGATCGTTATCGTAGAGCCGAATAAAGCGGACTGCCTCTATCAGACGGCGGCAGCAAACGACGGCAAGCTCCACCGTGTGGGAGGGGCGCTTGATTCGATCATGGCAGGTCTTTGCTGCGGAGAAGTTTGTACCGTCGGCTGGGAGGTTTTACGGCATCATGCCGATTACTTCTTCTCTTGTCCTGACTATGTTGCAGCGGATGGTATGCGTGTACTCGGAAATCCCAAGGGATCGGATCCCAAGATCATTTCCGGCGAAAGCGGCGCGGCAACTTCCGGTCTTCTTTACCAACTGCTGACTGATCAAACACTCAGCGAGTTCCGCAGCGCAGTCCGGTTGGACAAAGATTCCGTCGTTCTATGCATCA
Source organism: Candidatus Ventrimonas merdavium (assembly GCA_018715565.1). GTDB lineage: Bacteria > Bacillota > Clostridia > Lachnospirales > Lachnospiraceae > Brotaphodocola > Brotaphodocola merdavium. The sequence continues at coordinate 2,915 of DVLJ01000160.1, read as the reverse complement.
GCACCGAAGGCGATACAGATAAAGAAAACTATAGGCATATTGTCTGGGATGGTTGGTATACGAATCCTACCAACAACAGATAATGAGATGAATTTGATCAGGGGGTATTGTTATGTCATTTGTAACAGAATTTAATAATATCATGTGGGGGTGGGTGCTTGCAGTCATCCTTCTTGGCACAGGACTCGTTTACAGCGTCACAATGGGTTTTCCTCAAATACGCTGCTTTAAACACATTGCCCGTTCTCTGAAAAGCACCATGAAATCAGAGGACGGAGGAGTTTCCGGTTTTGCCGCGCTCTGTGCGGCTGTCGGCGGTCAGGTGGGGACTGGAAGCCTTGTAGGCGTTGCCAGCGCATTGGCTGCCGGCGGCCCCGGAGCCTTGTTCTGGATGTGGCTTACCGCTATATTCGGCATGGTATTAAGCTTCGGGGAAGCTACCCTCGGACAGCTTTTCCATGAAAAGGACAAGAACGGCAATTATTATGGAGGATCTTCTTACTATATGACAAAAGGCCTTGGGAATAAGCCACTGGCCATTGCATATGCCTTGACCACAATCGTCGCTATCGGTGTCTTTATCGCCATGCTCCAGAACAACTCGATCGCTGCGGCGGTGACCGACGTGATCCCTGTCTCTCCTTGGATTCCTGGCATCATTGTTACCATCCTTGCCGCAGTGATCGTCCTCGGCGGAGTAAAAAAAATCACCGACGCCGCATCACTCATTGTTCCTTTTATGGCCGTTGCCTATGTTGTCATCACGATCGTTATCATCCTGACGCATTTGTCCGAAGTCCCGGGCATGTTTGCAACGATCTTTAAGCAGGCGTTTAATTTTGAGGCCGCCGCAGGTGGAGTTGCCGGCTATACCATTAAGGAAGCCGTCAGAAACGGCGTCGCAAGAGGTCTTTTCTCCAATGACGCAGGCAACGGAGCCGCTGCCGGAATGCATGCCTCCGCGAAGGTGAAACACCCCGCAAATCAAGGCTTTTCCGCGATGTTCGGAACCTTTATGACTACGATCGTGATCTGTACCTGCACAGGAATCGCAATTCTTCTTACCGGCGTGATCGACACGGGCTTAGAGGGGGTTAATCTTGTCCAGGCTGCATTTTCCACTACCCTTGGCGTGATCGGCCGTTACTTTATCCTGATCGTAACCTTCCTGTTCTGCTTTACCACACTTATTGCCGATATGTTTTACGGAGAAGTTGGAATCCGCTATCTGTTAAAGGATAAAGCAGTTGATTCAAACAAAGCCGTGAGGATCTTCCATATTTTAGCCCTGATCCCGGTGACGATCGCAGCGGCGCTTCCCCTTCCCGTCATCTGGAACCTGATCGACTTCTTCGTTGCCTTCCTGGTATTATTTAACGTATATGCGCTTTTCAGGATGCTGAAGTATGTAAGATACGTCTTAAATGATTATCTCAAACAAATCGGTAGCGGCAGGGAAGAACCTGTTTGGGATGAAAATACCGATATCAAGAAGCTGGTCAAATAATCGAATTTTAAAAGGAGAAGAAAGGAGCCTATTTTTATGAACAAAGAAGAATTGAAAAAACAGCTGATTGAATGGAGACATTATCTCCACACCCACCCGGAAGCAGCATTCGAGGAAGTAAATACCTCCGCATTTGTTGCAGAGAAGCTGAGAGAGATGGGAATCGAGGTTGAGACGGGCGTCGGCAAAACCGGAGTTGTGGGAACGCTCAAGGTTGGCGATGGGGATCGCGTGATCGGCCTGCGCGCGGATATGGACTGCATCTGCCTGCAAGAAGCCACCGGCCTGCCCTATCAATCCCAAAATGAAAACCGGATGCATGCCTGCGGACATGACGGACATACCACGACACTGCTGGGGGCAGCAAAGCTGCTTTCGGAAAGCAAGGATTTTTCTGGTACTGTACGCTTCGTTTTTCAGCCGGCAGAAGAACCAGGCCATGGCTCGCTGGCAATGATCGAGGACGGCTTCTTTGAAAGATTCCCGATCGACGAGATGTACGGCCTTCATAACTGGCCTAACTGGCCCGCTGGGACCTTTGCACTGCGCGAAGGAGGGATTATGGCAAGTGAAGATAACTTTACCATCCGGATCAAAGGCAAAGGCGGCCACGCTTCTTCCCCGAACCTGACCAAAGACCCGCTTGTCACTGCGGCTGAGATTGTCCTGGCCCTCCAGACCATTGTTGCAAGAAATGTAACGCCCACAGATACCGCCGTTGTATCCTGCACTGAATTTGAAACCGACGGAGCACATAACGCCATTCCCTCCAACGTTGTCATTAAGGGAGATACCAGAAGCTTTTCTCCCGAAGTGTCGAAGCTGATCGAGGAACGGATGCGGGCCATTTGCGAGCATATCTGTTCCATGAACAACTCGGAATGCGAATTCACTTATACCCATGAGTTTGCACCGACCGTAAATCATGCGGAGAACGTAAAATATGCTGCAGATGCCGCAAGAGCTGTCGTAGGCCCTGATAAGGTGATCGATAATTGTCCGCCGCTTATGGGATCTGAGGATTTCGGACGGTTCATCCAGGAAGTTCCCGGCTGTTTCCTCTTCCTTGGAAATCTGCGGGACGGCGTGGAAGGAACGCCCCTCCACAATTCCCACTTCGACTACAACGACGATGTTCTTATGACCGGCGCAGAATTCTTTGCAGAACTTGTAAGACAGAGACTGCCTAAATAAAACAGGCCCCGCTTCCATACCGGATGGTTATCGGAGCCCACAAAAAACCAAAGCCTCGGAACCCTGATAAGGAGTTTCGAGGCTTTCAACTTTGCAAGAGCGGGTGATGGGAATCGAACCCACGTATCCAGCTTGGAAGGCTGGTGTTCTACCATTGAACTACACCCGCAGAATGCCTTGGACCGGAATCGAACCAGTGACACGAGGATTTTCA
>DVLJ01000159.1 GCA_018715565.1 Candidatus Ventrimonas merdavium | reverse complement strand
ATACCATCATCCGTGCGGCGGCACCTCTTTTTATCATTCATACCTCAGCGCCTCGATCGGATCCTTCTTCGCCGCCTTGGAGGCGGGATAGATCCCGAAGAACACGCCCACCAGGGCGGAGAAGCCCACGGCCAGCACGACCACGCTGGGCCGCACCACCACCTCCACCTGGAGCAGGGTGCCGCCCAGGGCTACCACCCCGGCTCCCAGCAGGATCCCGATGATCCCGCCGCAGGCAGAGAGGATCGCCGATTCGATCAGGAACTGGAGCATCACATCCCGCGTCCTGGCTCCCAGGCTTTTCCGGATGCCGATCTCCCGGGTCCGCTCCGTCACCGATACCAGCATGATGTTCATGATGCCGATGCCGCCTACTAAGAGGGAAATGGCCGCGATGCCGCCCACCGCCGCCGATAAGCCGCCCATCATGCTGTCCACCATGCCCATCTCCTCTACTGCCGTGGACATGTAATAGTCCTCCGGGTTCCGGCCCTTCATCCGGCTGACATACGCCAGGATGTCAGCAAAGCATCGGTCCAGATCCACATCCTCTTCGGCAAACAGGCGGATATAATAGAAATAATCATTGGGCCAGGTCAGCAGCGTATACGGCACGAACGCGCTCCCGCTGTCCTGGGAAGCCCCCATCATCATGGCCTGGAACGGGGACAGCTCCTTGCGGTACACGCCCACCACCGTATATTCGTCGGTATTCCCATAAAGCGTAGTCCGGAAGGTCTTTCCCACCGCATTCTCCACGCCGAACAGCAGCTTGGCGCTGTCCGCGTCCATGACCACATTTTTCCGCCGCCCCTTCACGTCCGCCTCGTTCAGATAGCGTCCGTAGATCATGTTCACCGGCTGGACGTCCTGGTAATCATAATCGATACCGTCGTAGGAAAATTTTACCTTTTTCTTCCCGTACAGGGCGTCGGCGCTGGCGCTGGAGGAGGGATCGATATAGGCGATCTCCTCTCCGAACGCCTCCCGGATCCGCTCCATATCGTCTAAGTTAAAATAGTCGCTCTGGCGCACCTCGTCCACCCAGTAGCCGATGCTGAAATACGCCTGGGTCAGGCCCACGTCTTTATAAAGGTCGGCGAACATCTTCCGCATGGTATCTCCGATGGACACGATGGAGATCACGGATCCGATGCCGATGATGATGCCCAGCATCGTCAGGAATGACCGCATCTTATTGATCCGGATGGCAGAAAATGCCATCTTCATATTTTCAACCAGCATGTTCTGCTCCCTCCTCGAAATCCGTATTCCGCTCCAGCTTCCGATACACCTCCGGCATATGGGGCACGTTGGGCGTATCGCTGATCACTTCCCCGTCCCGGAAGCGGATGATCCGCTCCGTAAATGCAGCGATCTCCTCCTCATGGGTGACCAGCACCACGGTCGTGCCTTCCTGATGCAGCTGGGAAAACAGCTCCATGATCTCTAAAGACGCCGCGGTATCTAGGTTGCCCGTAGGTTCGTCTGCCAGCAGAAGGGGCGGATCGTTGGCCAGCGCCCTGGCAATGGCCACCCGCTGCCGCTGTCCGCCGGACAGCTCGTTGGGCTGGTGATCCATGCGTTTGCCTAAGCCTACCCGCTTTAACAGCTCCATCGCCTTCTCCGTCCTGGCCTTCCGGGGGATCCGGGCATAGGTCATGGGAAGCTCCACATTCCTTAAGGCAGACATCCGGGAAAGCAGGTTAAAGGACTGGAACACGAATCCGATCTTCTTGTTGCGGATGAAGGAAAGCTCATCCGGCGTCATGCCGGAGACGTCGGTGCCGTCCAGATAATAATGGCCTAAGGAAGGCCGGTCTAAGCAGCCTAGGATGTTCATCAGCGTCGATTTTCCCGACCCGGACTGCCCCATGATCGCCACGAACTCGCCCCGGCGGATCGTCAGGTTCACCCGCTTTAAGCCCAGGACCTTCAGGGCGCCGGTGTCATACACCTTCACCAGGTCCTCCAGGCGGATCAATTCCTCGCTCATGCCGCCCCTCCCTTCTAGGAGGCCGACGGCAGGACCGCCGTGCCATTCATCATAGAAGCGTCCGGGCTCACCACATAGACCAGGCCCTCCGAGAGACCTTCCCCCTCTACCTCCACGGACACATCTCCCTCTACGCCCAGAGTAACAGGGATCAGGCGGATCACGTTGTTCTCCACAGCGGCCAGGTAATCCGTCCCCTCCCTGGAGATCACCGCAGAGACCGGCACCACCCACACGTCTTTGGCTTCATTAAGGACGATCCGTGCCCGGGCCGTGATCCCGGCGATCAGCTTGGTGTCCGGATTCTGGATCTCAATGGTGGTAGGAATGACCCGCTCCGTAGAACCACCGCCCTTTTCCTCACCGGTGGGGGAAATGGCGGTCACGATCCCTTCCTCCACCGCCCCGTCCAAAATATCAGCGGTGATCTCCGCCTTCTGCCCCAGCGCCACCTTGCCAATGGAGTATTCGCTGACGCTGATCTTCATCTCCAGGCGGTCCAGGTTATCCACGGCAAACAGGGGCTTGTCGTCGTCCACCGTGTCCGCGAACCGGCCCACCCGGGAGTTCACCCGCACCACGGTCCCGGCGATGGGACTGGTCACCTGGGTCTCTTCCAGCTCCTTTTTCTTTTTCTCCAGTTCAAACTCCGCGTTCTTGATCTGCAGGCTGTAGGAACGGTCCGCCGCCGGCTTTCCGTTCTCCAGATTGAAGCTGTCGGTCTGACGGATCGCGTCGTTTAAGGCATCCTCCGCCGCCTCCATCTCCACCTGGGAGATATCCCCGCTGGCAAACAGCATGGCTTTGCGGTCGTGATCCCGCTTCGCCGCCCGCTGGTCCTGGACCGCCTTGGCATAGCCCTGCTCCGCGTCCCGCTGGGCCTCGTTATAATTGGCTACCGCCAGATCATAGGCGTTCTGGGCGATCTCCACCTCCTTCTCCACGTCGGTGGGATCCAGCCTCGCCAGCACCTGTCCGGCCTCCACCCGGTCGCCTTCCTTTACCAGGATCTCCTGGATCTCCGCATGGAGCCGGGAGACCACCTCGGCGCTGTCCGTGCCGGACACCGGCCCGCTGATAGAGAGCACCTCCTGCACGTCGCCCTTGGCCAGGGTCTGGGTCTCCACCGGGATCCCCGCCGGCCCGCTGCCGCCAAACAGCTTGGAGACCGCCGCAAATACCACGGCGGCGCCAATGGCAGCCGTCAGCACTTTCCGCTTTTTGCTCCACTTCTTTCCGGATCTGGAAAACAGGCGCCGTTTTTTCTTCTGTCCTGCCGGCTCCCCGTTCATCAGGGCCGCCAGCTCCTTCTCGTATTCCTGATCTGTCATATTCCTCTCCTTTTTTCTGCCGGTCGTCATTTCTTCTGGCCGTCTTCCTGCCAGCCGCCGCGCATTCCTGTCGTCTTCTCCTCAGATGTGCGTTAGTCGAACGCATACGCCGCAGGGTCCGTCTCCGGCTCCACGCCCAGCTCCTCCCATACAAACGATGGCACCTGATCGGCGCGGATCGTCGCCTGATAAGTCCAGCTGCTGTTATCGGGTTCCCTGATGTTCAGACGAATCTCCAGGTCTGTCTCCGGGAACAGACCGTTGTAATAAGTCTGGTTCCCATACCACATCACCGGCAGGAGCTTTTCGATCTGCTCCGGCTCCTGGATCAGAAGATGACCGGTCTCCCACATCTCGTCATTGTAATGGTAGATCTCGATCTCCCGAATGTTCTCCGCTTCCTTAGAGGAAAAATACTTCTGCGGCGTTACGCCATGGTCCTTTAAAAATGCTATGGTCTCGGTGAAGCCCTCATACACCGGATAGAAATCCGCGGTCTCCACAGAGCCTAGATAGGTGGAATAGGAGGAATTGCCGTACCAGTATTCCTGGCTGTCCCACTGGGGATCGTTCCAGTGGTCCTTCCACCAGTCCATGGCTTTGACGTCCATCTCGCTGGCAAACCGGATCAGGCCCACCGGCAGGTCCGCCCGCATCTCCTCCAGGGTCAGCGCAGAAAATTCCTTCTGGTAAATGGCCAGCAATTCTGCCTTCTCCGCCTGGGTCAGGGTATTTAAGCACACCTCTTCTTCTCCGCCTTCGTTCCGGTAGCGCACCTGATAGACCGAATCCGCGGTGCGGTCCAGCAGCGGGTACGTTCCCTTTAAGTAGTCTTCGTTGGCGTAAATGGTCTCTACCAGCTCCGCCGCGTTATCCCAGGAGAGCAGGTACGTGCGGTATACCTTCCTGCCGCTCTTCATGGTATAGCAGATATCCGCCGTCCCAAACCCATAGGGCAGGGTATCCTGCTCCAAGTTCTCGATCCCTGCCTGAGCCAGGCGAAGGATATCCTCCACATTGCGGTACTGCATACTGTTCAAGGGGATGGCCGATTCCATCACCCCGGCTGTCCCCCCGCTTTGGGGGACCACCCATTCATAGCTTCCATCCTCCCGGACCTGCAGATGCCCATAGGTCACCCAGTTGTTCAGGCTGGAGATCTGGATAGACGCATACTCTACCTTTTCCCCCTCCGGCAGATACTCATCGTATCCGATCAGGTCATAGCGGAACACCAGCAGGACCCCTACGGATACCAATACGCAGCCCGCCATCTGGACCGGATGGGAGAACAGCTTCTTGAAGTCAAAATGATAGAGGATCTCGATGATGCAGTGGGTGATCACGGCCCCGCTCACCGCGCCGAAGACCGCCCAGCCGGTAGAATACTGGAGCCCCCAGAAGAACGCGCCGCCTACCAGGGATACCACCATCACCAGGATGATCCGGACCACCGGCTTGGTCACCTCAAAGGCCATGGCCTTCCCCGCCGCTTCCGACGGCCTCTTCCGGTACAGAAAGCAGGCCAAGGCCGCAAACGCCGCCGCGATCAAAAGCACCGCGATCGCCAGGCAAGCCATTCCTCCCGCCTTGGACCTTTGGATCCCATAGATATACTCTCCGATCGGAGAGATCCGGTAGCCGATGTCCTCGAACCTCTGCCAGGTCTCCCACATGGAGGTCTTAAAAAAGGTCATATAATATCCCGGGATGAGGGCGGTCACGGCCGGTCCCAGGGCGCTGAACACCACGCTGCCCAGGATCGCGATCACCATATTGCCGGTGAGCATCACGGCCATCACCACTGAAGTATACAGCAGGATGAAATAGGCCATATGCAGCCCATAGGCCGACAGCGCCGTCTGTCCCAGCCCCGGAGCCGCCACGCCGTTGGCTGCCGCGATCCCTGCCGCCGCAGCCACGGCGATCCCGTAGGGCACCGCCAGCAGCAGGATCCCGTCCAGATAATTCACGGTAAAGAGCATCTCCCGGCGCACCGGAAGGCTGTGGTAGAAATCCACCTTCGTCCTGGAATTCAGATAGGCGAAGCTGCTGATGCCGCAGACTAAGGACGCCGCGATCATCAAAAACACAGTCATTCCGCTGGCAAAGGAGAGATACTCCTGGATCTGTCTGCTGCACAAGATCCGCCGGCTCTCCTCCACGGCCATCTTAAACTCCCCGGCCGTCATAGCCACGGTCACCGGGAAGGCGAAGAAACAGGCCAGCCCGATCAGGGTCAGGACCCAAAGCCGGTTCCCCAGGTCTTTTTTCATCAGTCTAAAAAATAAGCTTTTTGACGTCATAGCCGACTACCTCCGTTTCACTGATAAAGATCTCCTCCAGCGATAAGGGAATGGTCTCATAGAACACCGGGTCTGCCTGCTGCATCCGGAATTCCACCATATTCAAGTCGCCCCGTACCGTCAGGGTAAGGAGCTTGCCCCTCCGTTCCGTCTTTAAGACCTCCAGTCCCACCAGATCCTCCGGCTCCATGCCGGGTCTTAACACGCACTGCACCTTGTGCAGGTTCATCTTCATCTCATCCAGATCCTTGCTCAGCAGGATGCCGCCCTTGTGGAGCAGCCCCACATGATCGCAGATGTCCTCCAGCTCCCTTAGGTTGTGGGAGGCGATGATCGGGGTCAGCTGGCGTTCTTCCATATCATGGGCAAAAATGCTCTTGACCGCCTGCCGCATCACCGGATCCAGCCCGTCGAAGGTCTCGTCGCAGAACAGATAATCCGTCCCCGCGCAGATCCCGCAGAGCACGGAAAGCTGCTTTTTCATACCTTTGGAGAAGGTGTTGATCTTCCGCCGGGTCTCTAACCCGAAGTCCTTCATCAGGCGGCGGAACCGGTCCTTGTCAAAGGCCGGATACACGACCCGGTAATAGGACATCATCTCCTCAGGGGTCGCGTTGCTGAAAAAATACTGATCGTCGGAAATGTAAAAAAGCCGCTTCTTGGCTTCCATATTCTCGAATACGGAGATCCCGTCGATGGTGACGGTCCCCTCGTCCGGCTTCAGCACGCCTGCCGCCATCCGCAGGAACGTACTCTTCCCGGCTCCGTTGGTGCCGATCAGACCAAAGACGCTGCCCGTGCGGATGGTGGCGTTGATATGGTCTACCGCTGTGATATGATCAAACCGCTTGGTCACATGAACCGCTTCTATCATACAGATCCCTCCTTGTCAGCCTGCTCTTTCTTCTGTTCACCCGGCTGTCTGTCCGGCTGTCCGTCCGGCTGTCCATCCGGCTGTGCCTCTGCCTGCCAGCTCTCCTCTGCCATCTTCACGAACCCGGCCCGGTCCATCTCCAGGCTCTGAGCCTCCTTGGCCAGCTCTGACAGCTTGCCCTTCAAGGCCTGCCTCCTGGCCTCCCGCAGCCGGCTGACGCTGCCCACAAAGCTGCCCCTTCCTTTCACGGTATAGAGGAAGCCCTGCCGCTCCAGCTCTCCGTAAGCCCGCTGGATCGTGTTGGGATTGATCGACAGCTCCATGGCCAGGCTCCGCACCGACGGCATCTGGCCATCCTCGTCCAGTACCCCCAAAAGCATCAGCTCCTGCAGCTTTTCTGCCACCTGCTCGTATATGGGGCGGCTGTCTTTATAGTCCAGCAGAATCATGTGCATTCTCCTTTCCTGAATGTTCCATCCCGGCCTGCGCCCTCCCCGGGACCCGGCTCCCGGCCCTGATAGGATCCGCTCTGCAGACCGCTCGCCTTGCATGTGTACTAGGATTGTTAATACACTTATATCATACGATCCAGGTTTTGGCAAGAGGAAAATACCGATCCAACTATACAAATGCGGCCTTTCACGTTGTCCGCTCCATGTCCCCATCCATCGCCTTGAAAAATTCCTCAAAATCCGCCGCGTCCCCGCCCAGCTCCTGGATGATCGGCAGGATATATTTATTTCCCCCGTTTTTCCCGTGGATCGCTTCGCTGACCCGGGTCTGCGGGATGTTCATCTGGCGGGCCAGCTGCGCCATGGTCATCTCCCGGCTGGCCACCTGCATCTTGACCCACCGCCGGAACTGCGCCGTGCTCGTGATCTTCTCTGCCAATTCGTTCTTCCCCCTTTTTCTTCTGCATCCTGACCTCGATCTGCTCTGTAATTTTTTTACAAAATCTCGTATACAGTCAGATTTTCCCGTGTTATAATTTCTTGTAAGGTTCTTACAATGAGTATAGATTCGGTTTTCCGAAAAGTCAAGATATATTTTTAGTTTTTCCGAATTTTAAAGGGGTTTTTATGGAAATCAACGAGCGCATCTTTTATCTGTTAGAAAAGCAAAAACGTACCGCCAAAGAGCTTAGTGATTATATAGGCGTTAAGCCCAGCAGCGTCAGTGCGTGGAAAACGGAGGGCAGTTGGCCGTCCTCCAAGCATATCGTTAGGATTTCCGAATTTTTCAAAGTCCCCATCGAATATCTCTTCACCGGACGGGCGACCCCGTCCCCCATCTTAGGCCCCCAGGAGCGGGAGCTACTGGAGACCTACCGTCAGCTGGACGCCCGCGGCCAGCACAGCGTCCATATGACGATCTACCACGAGCTGGACCGGATCAAGGCAGAGCTGCAGGATCCCCGCCCCAACTGAATCCAGGCAAAAAGAAAGACGGGAACTCATGCTTCCCGTCTTGTTTTCTGCCGCCACCACAGGTACGACATCACCGTGGGGACTCCGGCGGATAAAAGGAGCGCCCCGAACACCACCGCCGCCAGGAACCGCTCATTGGCCTGCCGCATCAGGAGCCCGCCGAAGATCGTCACGACTCCCGCCAGGAACGTGGTCTTGCCGCCCAGCCGGTGGGTCTTATACCACACCTCCTCATCCGACAGGGCCCAGGGCGTCCGGATCCCCATATAGAAATTGCTTTTCACCTTCGGCATCTGATTGCCTGCGTAGAGAAAAATGGCTCCCACCAGGATCAGGACGATCCGGCTTACGGAGATCCGGCCGGGCCATAGGGATTCAGACACGACGATCCCCCACATGGCGCTCATGAACAGCTGCATCATCAGGCAGAACCCATCATAATATCCGGCGAAATTAGCGTAATGCTTCTTTCTCGGATCGATCCGGGGAGCGATATCCAAAAACACGGCCAGGAAAGCCTGCAGGCCGATAAACCACCACAGCGTCATCCGGCTGCCATAGCTAACCCCTCCGTCCAGGCTCCACTGGGTGGGGATCTGGTCCGGCAGGCTGCCAAAGACGGCCGCCGTGGCCAGGACCATCAAAAGGGGGATCCCATATACCAGGATCTTGATCTTCTTACTTCTCATCGCTCATACGCTCCTTTCTCCCGCCGGTGCTCCTCCCTCTGCCGGCGCTCCTTCCCGGGACTCCTGACCTTCGCCCTTCAGCTGCAGGATCCAATTCAGGATATCATCCATCACAGACGTGTTCAAAGAATAATAGATATACTTGCCTTCCTTCTCATCCTCGATCAGGCCGGCCGCTTTCAGGACCGACAGATGCCGGGAGATGCTGGCCCCTGTCATCGGAAAATGCTCTCCGATCTCCCCCGCAGACAGCCGTCCCCCCTTCAGAAGATCCAGGATATCCCGGCGGGTGGGATCGGAAAGCGCCTTAAAGGTATCGCCGAACGGCATCACGCCACCTCCCATTTTCATTTAATCATTTAGCTAAATTTCTAAATGTAGTATACCAAACAGGCCGGCCCTTGTCAAGGGGACCGGCCTGACTGGCAGAAAATAACAGCCTGCCTGTCTGGCAGAAAATGGCGGAAACCAGGACCGCCGTTACTCCACCGTCACCGACTTTGCCAGGTTCCGCGGCTTATCCACGTCCAGCCCCTTGGCTACGGATACGTAGTAGCCCAGAAGCTGCAGGGGGATGACCGCCAGGGACGGCATAAAATGGGCGTCGGTCCTGGGGATATAGGTGACAAAGTCCGCCGTATCCTCCAGGCTGTAATGCCCGTAGGTGGTCAGGCCGCACAGGTAGGCCCCGCGGCTTTTGCATTCCGCCAAGTTGCTGACGGTCTTCTCAAACAGCTCGCTCTGGGTCAGCACGCCGATCACCAGGGTCCCGTCCTCGATCAGGCTGATGGTGCCGTGCTTTAACTCTCCCGCAGCGTAGGCCTCGGAATGGATGTAGCTGATCTCCTTCATCTTCAGGCTGCCCTCCAGGCTGATGGCATAGTCCAGGCCCCGGCCGATGAAGAACATGTCTTTGGCATTGGCCTGCTTGGCGGCAAACCACTGGAGACGTTCCTTATCCCCCAGGATCTTTTCCATCTTCTCTGGCAGAGTCTGCAGCTCCTGGATCAGGGCCTCATACGCCTCCTGGCCGATGGTCCCCCGGGCCAGGCCCGCCTGCAGCGCCAGGCAGTACACGGCGATCAGCTGGGCGCTGTAGGCCTTGGTAGTGGCCACGGCGATCTCCGGTCCGGCCAGGGTGTAGAATACGGAGTCCGCCTCCCGGGCGATGGAGGAGCCGACCACATTGACGATGCCCAGGGTCCGGATCCCCATGGCCTTCGCCTGCCGGAGGGCCGCCAGGCTGTCGGCCGTCTCCCCGGACTGGCTGATGACCACCACCAGATCCTCCTTCCCCAAAAGCAGCTTCCGATAGCGGAATTCGGAAGCCAGCTCGGTCCGCACCGGGATCCCCGCCAGATCCTCGATCACATACTGGGCCACCATGCCCACATGCCAGGCAGAGCCGCAGGCCACGATATGGATCTGCCCGATGGATCGGAGCAGGTCCTCGTCCAGCTCGGCCTCGTCCAGGCAGAGGCGCCCGTCCCTTAAGACGGAGCGCAGGGTGTCTGCCACGGCTTTAGGCTGTTCGTGGATCTCCTTCATCATGAAATGCTCGTACCCGGCTTTTTCCGCAGACTGGGCGTCCCACTGGATCTCGGTCAGCTCCTTCTGGATCTCATCGCCGTCCAGGTTGTAGAAGGTGACCGTTCCCCCGGCCAGACGGCCCAGCTCCATGCTGCCGATGTAGTATACGCTCCGGGTGTACTTCAGGATGGCCGGCACATCCGACGCCACATAGCACTCCCCGTCCTTCACCCCTACGATCATGGGACTGTCCTTCCGGGCCACGTAGATTTCTCCCGGGTAAGCCTGGAACATCACCGCCAGGGCGTAGGAGCCGCGGATGCGGACCATCGCATGGTTGATGGCGTCCACCGGCGTGCCCAGATATTTTTTGTAATAATAATCGATCAGCTTCACGGCTACTTCTGTGTCCGTCTCAGAGTAGAACCGGTAGCCCTTGCGGGTCAGCTTCTCCCGCAGCTCCTGGTAGTTCTCGATGATCCCATTGTGGACGGCCACCACGTTGTGGTCGTCGCTGCAGTGGGGGTGGGCGTTCTCCTCCGACGGCTCCCCGTGGGTGGCCCAGCGGGTATGGCCGATCCCGCAGGTCCCCGCCAGGCTCTGGCCTCCGTTCGTCTTCTCCGCCAGCACCTTCAAGCGCCCCTTGGCCTTTACCACCTCGATCTCATGGTCCCCGTCCCGGACCGCCAGGCCCGCCGAATCATATCCCCGGTACTCCAGTTTCTCCAGTCCCTCCAATAAGATCGGCGCCGCCTGTCTGCTCCCTGTATAACCAACGATCCCGCACATTGTCTTTCCTCCTGCCTGCTTCTTATAGTCTATCCTATGCTCAAATGGTCCGGATCATAAGATCTGATCCCGCTCCTGTGATCCGCAGGCTCCCGCGCGCCTGGGCGCACAAACAGAGCGGGCCAGCAGAAATACACTGCCGGCCCCCTTGCCTGTAGATCGTTACAAGTGGTTTGAGTATAGCATACTTTGGCTGGGATGGGAAGGGGGAAATCGAAACAGTTAATCTACGTCCCTTTCCGTCGCCCGGCGGCCTTCCATGGCCGCCATCCTTGCCGCGCTGACACCGGGCACCCGCATGGGGAAGGTGTCGTCCATCACACAGTAGTCCTTAGATCGATCACAGCAGATCCTTCAGTTTTGGCTTCAGCACGTCTGACACATCTAATAATTTCATAGCTTCGTCAGCAGACACCTGTAACTTTTTCATAAGCGTTTTTATGTTTATCGCGAGATTTTCCAGCTGTCCCAGCTCCCGGCCCTGTTCTCGGCCCTGCTCTAAGCCTCTCTCTAAACCTCTCTCCAAGCCCTCCTCGATCCCACTCTGTTTTATCCGCTTTGCCTCATAATCCAATACTTTTCCGCCCATAATCGATTTCACTCCCTCCTGTACAGTAGGATAGTCAGTTGCAAGGTTCTTTACTACTTTCTCGATCATATTTCGGATCGATACCTTCGTATAGCTGTCCAGCTTCCCAGATGCTTCCAGTTTTACGATTTCATCCTTGATCCGTATGTAATCGTTCGCTAACAGTTCCAGTTCCCGGCTGTTTTCCTCCATCTCCCGGAACTGCTTCTCGTACCGGAAAATATAGAATGGGAGGAGAAACAGCAGTTGCTTTTCAAAGATCTCATCTAATGGATAGTCCTGCACCTTCATGATCGGGATACAGTAAGAGACCGTCCCTCCCCTGGTCCGGATCCGAACCTGCAATTCGTCCTGCGTCCGGCTGTTGTGGCGCAGATAGAGAAGTGCTGATTCGGGAAAATCTACCGTCAGGACCTGTCCCTCCAGCTGGCGGCTGGCAAGGGCGATCTGGGCATCATACTCAAACATCCGGACAACGATGGTGTGATCCAGGGTGCTCTGGCATTCCACGTGATACCGCTTCTGCCCAAGCTGAAAACAGGAGTCGGTAATCCGTTCCTGCTGCTCCCCGCTCTGCCGGTTCCAATAATGCTTATCCGGATCAAGATTGACCGGCGTATCCAGCGCATAGTGCGTCCCAAAAATTTCGTTGATCACTGGGATGATCAGCGGACGACAGTCTGTCAGCAAAGTGTAAAATACGTCGTCATAAGGAGTGCTGGTATCTGACACATGTCTTTTATGTTTCTTATCATTTCCCATAGAATCCCTCCTTTCCATGTGTTTTATCCTTCGTATCGTCGTGATAAACAAGGAAAGGATCCATCCAGGTGAAAAAGAATGTGTCGGATGTACGCTGTTCCCGGCGGGAATCCTTTGTGTCTATA
>DVLJ01000158.1 GCA_018715565.1 Candidatus Ventrimonas merdavium | reverse complement strand
AGACAGGGCCCTGTACGTGAAGAAAATATGCAAAATAGACAGAAACCAGAAAGGAAAGAGGTTTTGTTATGAAAACTTATAATGTATGTATCGTTGGCGGCGGAAGCACCTATACGCTGGGATTTTTGAAGTCCTTTGTACGGCTGAGAGAGGAATTCCCCCTGAAAAAACTGGTTTTGTTTGATATCGATCCGGAGCGTCAGGAGCCGATCGGAAAGTATGGCGAGATCCTGTTCCGGGAGCGTTTCCCGGAGTTAGAGTTCTCCTATACGACGGATAAAAAAGAAGCATATGAAGGCATGGATTTTGTGTTCATGCAGATGCGGGCAGGCGGCCTGCCCATGCGCCGGGAAGACGAGCACATCCCGCTGGGCATGGGGCTGATCGGACAGGAGACCTGCGGCGCCGGCGGCATGGCTTATGGCCTTCGTTCCTGCGTAGATATGATCGAAGCGGTCCACGATATCCGTCAGTACGCGCCGGACGCATGGATCCTGAACTACTCCAACCCGGCGGCTATCGTAGCCGAGGCGCTGAGACGGGAGTTCCCCGATGATAAGCGGATCTTGAACATCTGCGATCAGCCGGAGAACGTGGTGCGCTCCTGCAGCCGCCTGCTGGGCTGTGACTGGGAAGACCTGGATCCGGTATATTTCGGCCTGAACCATTATGGCTGGTTTACCCATATGTATGACGCCAAGACCGGCGAGGACCTGCTCCCGAAGATCCGGGAGACCATCAAGGAGAAAGGCTTCCTGCCTCAGGACGCGGAGCAGAGAGACCAGTCCTGGCTGGATACCTACGGCATGGTGCAGACCATCATGTCTGATTTCCCGGAATTTCTGCCGAACACCTATGACCAGTATTATCTGTATCCGGACTACAAGGCAAGCCATTTAGATCCCAACTTTACCAGAGCCGACGAGGTGATGGCCGGCCGGGAGAAGCGGGTGTTCAGCGAATGTGCGGAAGTGATCAAGGAAGGAAAGCTGGGAGACCGGTTCCACGCGATCTCCGACGCCCATGCGGAGATGATGATCAAGGTTGCCGAGGCCATTGCCTATAATAAGAACGACCGTCACATCCTGATCATCGAGAATAACGGCGCGATCGCCAATATGCAGGACGACGCCATGGTAGAGGTAGTCTGCGAGCTGGGCGCCAATGGTCCCCGTCCTATGCGGGTAGGCAATATCCCTCAGTTCTACCTGGGCCTGCTGGTGAACCAGGTATCCTGTGAAAAGCTGCTGGTAGACGCTTATTTTGAGCATTCCTATCAGAAAGCCCTGGAAGCCTTTACCCTGAACCGTCTGATCAACGACGCCAAGAAGGCGAGAAAGGTATTGGACGCCCTGATCGAAGCCAACAAGGGCATGTGGCCGGAGCTGCGCTAAAGGGGAACGCGGCAAGGGAACTGGAAGCATAGAAGCATGGATCCCTGGAACGGATCCTGGGAGTGAAATGTAAGAGGAGTTTACAATGAGCAAAAAGAATAAGATCATGGAGTTCTTCTCCGCACTGGGCCGCAGCCTTCTGATGCCGATCGCGGCTCTGGCTGCCTGCGGCATCGTGCTGGGCCTGACCTCGGCGCTGATGAAAGCCCAGGTGTTGGAAGCGGCTCCGTTTTTACAGCAGACATATGTGTATTTTGTGATCTCTACTCTGAACAAAGTGGCGAACGTGGTATTTACCCTGATCCCGGTATTGTTCGCTATTTCCATCGCCTTTGGTCTGGCGAAGGAGGAAAAGGAGATCGCGGCGTTTGCAGGCTTTATCGGATACTACACCTTCCTGGTGGCGTCCTCCTGTCTGATCAACGCGGGCTTTATGGACTTCAGCGCCCTGAAGATCTCCAATATCCTGGGTGTGGAGACCCTGGATATGGGCGCTGTAGCCGGTATCATCATCGGTCTGGTCACGGCGAAGGTGCATAACCGTTACCACAAGGTGACCTTCCCCGTAGCGGTTTCTTTCTACGGCGGCAAGCGGTTCGTGGCGATTGCGGTCATCATGGTATCTGCTGTGATCGGTCTGATCGCACCCATCGTGTGGTCTCCCGTATCCATGGCCATCAACGGCTTGGGCGGCGTGATCTCCGCAGCTGGTCTGGCGGGCGTGTTCGGGTACGGCTTCCTGGAGCGGCTGCTGATCCCCACCGGCCTGCACCATGTGCTGAACGGCATTTTCCGTACCACGGCGATCGGCGGTGTGTACGAAGGTGTGGAAGGCTGCTTAAATGTATTCCTGCAGTTTATCGACAAGGTTGACATCAGCGAGCTGGCGCCCTTTACCGTATTCCTGGGGCAGGGCAAGATGCCCATGATGATGTTCGGTCTTCCGGGGGCGGCTCTGGCGATCTATCGGACGGCTCCGGAGGAGAAGAAGCAGAAGGTAAAAGCCCTGATGATCGCAGGCGTGGCGGCCAGCGTGGTATCCGGCATCACGGAGCCTCTGGAGTTCGCGTTCATGTTCGTGGCTCCGCAGCTGTTTGTATTCCATGCCATCATGGGCGGTCTGTCCTTTGCCTCCATGGCGGCGCTGGACGTGATCATCGGCAATACCGGCGGCGGCCTGATCGATTTCTTCATCTGGGGCGTATTCCAGCCGGGCTCCCACTGGTACTGGGTGATCGTGATGGGCATTCCGTTTGCCATCATCTACTATAACGTATTTAAGTGGTATCTGAGCAAAAAGAACATCTCCATCGAGGTGGCGGATGAGGAAGAGGAAGCTCCCGCCTCCGTCAGCCTGGAAGGGCAGCAGATGGCGCAGGCGAGCCGGATCATCGAAGGTCTGGGCGGAAGCGCCAACATCAAGGAAGCTGGCAACTGTCTGACCAGACTGCGGGTAGATCTGGAGGATCCGGCCCTGGTGCGGGAGGATATCTTAAAGAAGACCGGAGCCATGGGATTTGTGCGGCCCAGCGAGACTCATATCCAGGTGGTGTACGGGCCGAAGGTAGAGGCGATCGCGGCGAATGTGCGGACGCTCTTAAAGACTGGAGAGGTCATCCCGGCGGCGGCAAAGGGCAAGCAGCAGCTGACGGCCCCGGTGAGCGGCCAGGTAGTGCCCATGAAGGATGCGGCGGACGAGACGTTTGCCTCCTGCATGCTGGGAGACGGCGTGGTGATCCACCCCACGGACGACGTGGTGGTAGCCCCCTGTAATGGTACGGTCACGGTCTACACCGAGGAGAACAAACACGCCATCGGCCTCCAGACAGAGGACGGCTTAGATCTGCTGATCCACATCGGCGTGGACACGGTTGGCTTAAACGGCGAAGGCTTTGAGGGACTGACGACAGCCGGGACCCGGGTGAAGGCGGGCACGCCGCTGATCCGGTTCGCCAGAAAGGCCATCGAGGAAAAGGGACTTTGCACGGACGTGATGCTGATCGTCATGGACGCGGAAGGGAAATATGAGGCGGAGTATCTGACCGGGATAAACGCGGAGGCAGGAAAGACCGTGGTGGCGCGGTACTAGATGCCCCGGAAACATGATGGAAAATGACTGAAAACGGGAAACGGTCCTGTGAGGTCCTGGCTTTTGGAAAGCCTGGGCCGGGCAGGGCCGTTTTCCTGTTTTCCGCTTTCCGCTAGGACGGGCTTTTTTGCGTATAGGCTGCGCATAATGCTTCGTCTAAAGCAAAATTACAGCACCGCTTGGAGAGCGTATCCCATGCTTTCCCAGAAACAATCAGCCAGTAAAGCTTATCTGCCTGTTTTAAGATGGTACCCCGATGGGAATTGCACCAGGAAAGCTGGTTGGACAGCAGATTTTTATAGGCCACATCTTTCGGAGGATCTGTTTCTAGGATGTTCATATCAACTTTCGTCAGGACAGTTGGGTGTACGGGAATCATATTATTGAAATTAATAGCACCCCATTCCCCGCCATTGATCTTGAGAAAATCGATCTGGTTCTTCATAGTAAGATGTTTCGGTTTTGGAGAAGTCAGCGGTGCATAGTAATGGACATTGTTGACCGTGAATACGATGCCTATAAAAGGACGGATAGACTTTTGATCCATCGTATAAGGGACACAGGGATCGCTTTTTCTTAGATGATCGCAATAGCTGGCGTCTACCATATAAAATGAAAAATTCATGTTCACCTCCAAAAAGAAAAGGAGCCGGATCTTACGATCCAGCCCCGCTTTTTTCACTCCCACTTATTGGCAGGGTACTCCGCTTTTTGAGTATCGCTACTCTTCACTATTATTATACGCGAGACCGGTAATGATGTCAATCCTCTTGCGGCGGCAGTCAGATTTTCCTGGGGCAGTTGGAAAAGACCGGCCGCAGAGGCAGCTACAGGTTCCTAAATATCATTCTCCCCGCTTCCCAGCCGCCAGCTCGATCAGGATCTGGATGACCGTAAAAAATCCGATCCGGGAAGCAATGTCGATGCCGTGGTAGTCCTGCTCCGTATCGTTGGTCAGGACGGATATGGTGCAGTAAGGCAGCAGCGGGCTCTGGCTGTTGGCGGTGACCAGGATCAGGGTCAGGCCCCGTTCCTTTGCCAGCTGGAGCGCGGGCAGATACCGGGTGTCACCGTGGACAGACAGGAGGAACAGGACCGCGTCCTGGCTGACCGTCCCTACCAGGCCGGGGAGCAGGCGGCTCCATTCCACCAGGATGGATGGGAAATCCAGGGTGTTCAGGACGACCTGCAGGTAGCGGGCAGGAAGGGAGCTTAACCCGCCGCCGTAGATGTAGAGCGGCCGTTTGCTGGTGAGCAGTCCGGCGATACGCTCCATGGTCTGCTGGTCCAGGGACGTGATATTGTCCTTGAACCGGGCGACGGAGCGGCGGATCTCGTCCTCCGCCACAAAGACCGTCTGCCGGGCTTCCTTTAACTCCCGGCGGATCTGGTATTTGAAATCATTGTAGCCGCTTAAGCCCAGCTTCTGGCAGAAGCGGACGATGGTAGCCCCGGAGGTGTACAGCGCCTTGCTCAGCTCCTGGAGGTTCATGCAGGAAGCGGCGGCAGGACGGGCCTCAAAGTAGGCCAGGATCTCCTTCTCCGTCGGGGTCAGATCCTGCGTCCTGGCGTATTCAAACAGAGGGATCATGAGCGCCTCCTTCCTGGTCTGCGGCGGCTTTGTAATCCAGGTAACACTGGATGATGGTGCGGATGATGAAAAAAATGGGCAGGCGGGAGGTATACTCTGCGCCCAGATTTTCCCGCTGGTCGGTAAAAAAGCGGAAGCTGACCGTGGCCAGGTCCGCGATCTCATTGCTGGTATAGGGCGTGATGGATAGGATGGGGATCCCGTTCATCTGGGCTAACTTTGCCAGGCGGACCGTGGTGCCAAAGCTGCCGGAGGCGCTGATCAGGACGATCAAAGCGTCGGAGCGCATGCCGCGGATCAGATGCTCGAACAGACGGGCGGGTTCGATCTTGTACACGTCCTGCCGTCCGATGGAAAACAGCAGCTTTTCCAGATATTCGGCGGTGATGTCCGTAATGCCTCCAGGGGACCAGATATAGATAGGTCCCTGACCGTTAAGAAAGTGGAAGGTCTGGTTCAGCTGCTCCTCCTGGATCAGGGTCGCCGTAGCCTGGATATTGGAGCTGAGCAGATCGATCCGGAAATCCGGGGAGCCGGCCTGGGTCCCGGAGGCCTCCGCAGCCTGTCCGGCCTCCCTTTGAGCAGACCGCAGAGCATACTTAAATTCCGCGAAGCCGGAGTAGCCCAGCTTGCGGCAGAAGCGGAGCACCGTGGCCGAGGAATAGGATACCCGGGCGGAAAATTCCTGGATGCTGATCGACTGGACGGCGTCGGAATGCTCATATACGTATCTTAAGATATTCAGTTCATGTCTGCTTAAACTTTTGATAACAGCGTCGTTCAGCTGAAGGCTGATCATGGGATCCCTCCTGAAAGTGATCAGAATTCCAGAATGCGGCTGGTTGAGCCGGGGCGCCGGCGGTCCGTACCGGCCTTTCTACAGCCAGTATAGCAAAAAGGAGGACAATTTTCAATTCCCCTTCCCAAATCCGCAAAAATGTACGATACCTTCACTTTTAATGTTTCATTTGATTGCATTTGAAAACAAAAAGAAGTATAATAGAGGTAACAAAAGGAATCATATTTAAGGAGGTGACATCATGGCGAATACATTGGTTCAATTTCGTGCAGAAGAATCTGCCAGGATCAAAGCGGTAAGCATATGCGAACGGCTTGGTATCGATCTTCCAACTTATCTGCGTATATGCATTTCCAGGATGGTGCAGGAAAACGGGATCCCGTTCAGTATGAAGCTTGACGCAGGTGCGGAGAATAACGCCCTGCGGGCGATGAAGGCGGCCAGCCGGATCGCCGCGGAGCAAGGCATTGCAGATATGACCCTTGACGAGATCAATGCAGAGATCGCAGCTTCCAGAAAGGACGGCGGTGCATGAGATATTATGTGGTGATCGATACCAATGTTCTTGTGTCTGCGCTGTTAAAGTGGCAGTCTGTACCTGGGACTATTTTGGAGCTTACTTTTTCCGGGATGATCATCCCGTTGTTCAATGAGCAGATTACTAAGGAATACAGACAAGTCTTGGGGAGGCCAAAGTTCCATCTGACAGATGAGATCATCGAATCGGTCGTAGGTGAGATCGAGCGGCTTGGGATCTCGCTGGATGCGGAAGAAATTGACATGGATTTCCCAGATCCCAAGGACCGGGTATTTTATGAGGTGGTGATGGAAAAGCGAAAAGAAGAAAACGCATATCTGGTTACGGGGAATATCAAGCATTTTCCACTTAAACCCTATGTGGTGACTCCAAGAGAATTGCTGGATGTGATCATCGATCATTCGGAAACTTGATTTAATTCCCCTTCCCAAATCCGCAAAAATGTATTATACTGTATTCTAAGCAGTCTACACAGACCATTATGTGAAACGGAGGAACCTATCATGTTAGTATCTGCAACAGAAATGCTGAAAAAAGCAGTGGAAGGCCATTATGCAGTTGGCCAGTTCAACATCAACAACCTGGAGTGGACCAAATCCATCCTGGCTACGGCGCAGGAGCTGAATTCCCCGGTGATCCTGGGCGTGTCCGAGGGCGCAGGCAAGTATATGACCGGCTTTAAGACCGTTGCCGCGATGGTAGAGGCGATGATCGAAGAGATGAAGATCACCGTTCCGGTTGCCCTGCATCTGGATCACGGCTCCTACGACGGATGCTACAAGTGCATCAAGGCTGGATTTTCTTCCATCATGTTCGACGGCTCCCACTATCCGATCGAGGAGAACGTAGAAAAGACCAGAGAGCTGGTTAAGGTTGCTCACGCCATGGGCCTGTCCATCGAGGCAGAGGTTGGCTCCATCGGCGGCGAGGAAGACGGCGTGGTTGGCATGGGCGAGTGCGCAGATCCGGACGAGTGCAAGATGATCGCAGACCTGGGCGTTGATTTCCTGGCGGCAGGCATCGGCAACATCCACGGCAAATATCCGGAGAACTGGCAGGGCTTAAGCTTTGAGACCCTGGCAGCTGTAAAGGAGAAGATCGGCGATCTGCCGTTAGTGCTCCACGGCGGCACCGGCATCCCGGCTGATATGATCAAAAAGGCCATCGACCTGGGCGTTGCGAAGATCAACGTGAACACCGAGTGCCAGCTGTCCTTCGCAGCGGCTACCCGCGAGTACATCGAGGCCGGCAAGGACCAGCAGGGCAAGGGCTTTGACCCGAGAAAGCTGCTGGCTCCGGGCGCAGAAGCGATCAAGGCGACTGTAAAGGAGAAGATGGAGCTGTTCGGTTCCGTAGGCAAGGCGTAAGATCGTGAACCGGCGGATCTGGCGATCCCGGTCACAAGGATAAAAATGGATGGGGTCCTTTCCCGGAGAGGGAGAGGACCCCATCCGTTTGCCTTTATCGGGATGATTTCCAGTTTCCTGCCCGATTTCCACAAAAAAATCCGGCCGGAGCAGAAAAATGGATTGACGAAACGGGGAAAAAAATACATAATAGTGGTCATGAAATGAAATTGCAAGGAAAGGAACGGTTATGAGCGAAGTACTGAATGCAGCGGACATTTTCGGCAAGAACGTGTTTAATGAGAAGGTCATGAGACAGCGTCTGCCGAAGGACGTGTTTAAAAAGATGAAAAAGACCATGGAGGATGGGGCGGAGCTGGATCCGTCCATTGCCGGTGTAGTGGCCCATGCGATGAAGGAATGGGCGATCGATCACGGGGCGACCCATTATACCCACTGGTTCCAGCCGCTGACCGGCGTGACTGCGGAGAAGCACGACTCGTTTATTTCCGAGCCTACGGCGGAAGGCAAGGTGTTCCTGGAGTTCTCTGGCAAGGAGCTGATCAAGGGCGAGCCGGACGCTTCTTCCTTCCCCTCCGGCGGACTGCGGGCTACCTTTGAGGCCAGAGGCTATACCGCCTGGGACTGCACATCTCCGGCATTCCTGCGGGAGGACGCCTGCGGCGTGACCCTGTGCATCCCCACCGCGTTCTGTTCGTATAAGGGCGAGGCCCTGGATCAGAAAACCCCCCTTCTGCGGTCCATGCAGGCTATCGACGCTCAGTCCCTGCGGATCCTGCGGCTGTTCGGCAATACCACCTCCAAGCGGGTCGTGCCCTCGGTGGGACCGGAGCAGGAGTATTTCCTGGTAGACCGGGAGAAGTATCTCCAGAGAAAGGATCTGATCTATGCGGGACGGACCCTGTTCGGAGCTATGCCGCCGAAGGGCCAGGAGCTGGAGGATCATTACTTCGGCGCGATCCGGGACCGGGTTGGCGCTTATATGCGGGATCTGAACATCGAGCTGTGGAAGCTGGGCGTGACAGCCAAGACCCAGCACAATGAGGCGGCTCCGGCCCAGCATGAACTGGCGCCTATTTATGACCAGGTGAACCTGGCAGTAGACCACAATCAGATGATCATGGAGACCATGAAGAAAGTAGCCGGCCGCCATGGCATGACCTGCCTGCTCCACGAGAAGCCCTTTGCAGGGGTCAATGGCTCCGGCAAGCACAACAACTGGTCCCTGACCACCGACGATGGCATCAACCTGTTAAGCCCCGGGGATACGCCCCACGATAATATCCAGTTCCTGCTGGTACTGGCCTGTATCCTGAAAGCGGTGGATGTTCATGCGGATTTGCTGCGGGAGTCTGCGGCGGATGTGGGCAATGACCACCGTCTGGGAGCCAACGAGGCTCCGCCGGCGATTATCTCCGTATTCCTGGGAGACCAGCTGGAGGATGTGATCGACCAGCTGTGCAGCACTGGTGTGGCGACTCATTCCAAGCAGGGCGGCACCCTGCAGACCGGCGTGGCTACGCTGCCGGATCTGGACCAGGATGTGACTGACCGGAACCGGACCTCTCCCTTTGCCTTTACCGGCAACAAGTTTGAGTTCCGTATGGTAGGATCTTCGGATTCTGTGGCTCCGGCCAACGTGGTGTTAAATACCATCGTGGCGGAGGCATTTAAGGAAGCGGCAGACGAGCTGGAGAAAGCGGCGGACTTTGACGCGGCGGTTCATGACCTGATTAAGCGCCTGTTCCAGGAGCACCGGCGGGTCATCTTCAACGGCAATGGGTATTCTGACGCCTGGGTGGCAGAGGCAGAGCGCCGGGGACTGCCTAACATCCGTTCCATGGTAGACGCCATTCCGGCGATTACCACGGAAAAGGCAGTGAAGCTGTATGAAGAGTTCGGCGTATTTACCCGGGCTGAGCTGGAATCCCGGGCGGAGATTGAGTACGAAAGCTACTCCAAGATCATCAACATCGAAGCCAGAACCATGATCGATATGGCAGGCAAGCAGATTGTTCCGGCAGTGGTGAAATATACAGCCCGGCTGGCGGATACGCTGAACGCAGTCCGCAGCGCATGCCCGGAGGCGGACGCCAGCGCCCAGAAAGATCTGCTGATGGAGACCTCCGCGCTTCTGGCAGAGATGAAGCAGGCCCTGAATCACCTGATTCAGGTAACGGATGCCTGCAGCAAGATGGAGAGCAAGGCTCAGGCCCACGCTTATCATGACCAGGTCGTTCCGGCTATGGACGCCCTGCGGGCTCCGGCGGATCAGCTGGAGATGATCGTGGACAAGGAACTGTGGCCTTTTCCCAGCTATGGCGATCTGATGTTTGAACTGTAATGGAGAGTCAGGCTGAAGTCAGAGCCAGGGCGGATGAAGGATAGAAGGATAATAGAAACAGCGTGTACGGTTGGAACATGGTACACGCTGTTTTTGTTTACTGGGAAACTGGGTTTCCTATGAAACAAGAATGCTCCGCAAGGAGGCGCACACTTTTTTATGTGAGCAAATTGCAGCCAGAAAAAATAGACTGGTCAAGGGGAGTTATTTCCTTGCCCTTACAAGGAGAAAATCTGGCTTGTGGAATAGTCTGGAATAAGCAGGATACTGTTTTAAAATCTCCTGGTCAGGCAGGGGTTCTAGCACTCTTTCTACGGTAAATCCGGCGTCTAACAGGGTATTGACAATCGTGCTGAATGTCCGGTGGTATTTCCGGACGTTTTCCACGAACCATTTGGAATCCCGTTCTCCCTCCACTCCATAATTGGAAAGGTTTACATAGAGAAAGTTGCCCTCCTCATCCTGCGTCCACCGGTCCCCCCTGGTGTAGCAGGTGCATAAGGGGTGCTCCTGGGAAAAGATGAACAGGCCGCCGGGGTTCAGCAGGCGGTATACATCCTTTGCCAGCGCTCCATAGTTCTCTACATAATGGATGGCAAGGGAGCTGATGACCACATCGAACTGCATGTCAAGGCCGGCCAGGTCTTCCATCGGCATATGAAGATAGGAAATGTTGGGGTGGCTGTTCTCTGCCTTTGCAATGGCCAGCATTTTCTCGGAAATGTCAATTCCTACAACCTTTTTTGCGCCTTGCTCTATATAGTGGATGCAGTGTTCTCCAAACCCGCAGCCCAGATCCAGGACGGTCTGGTTCTTCAGATCCGGCAGTAAAGAAAACAGCGCGGGCATTTCAAAGACATCGTTGGCATTTCCAGCAGTGTCCCGGATCTTTTTGTAGCCGTCAAAAAAGGTTTCGTTATCATAGATATTCTGTTTCGACATGGGAGCATCCTTTCCGTGGGATCGTTGGTGAATGAGTTTCAGTGCCGTAAATTTCAGTATCTCTACTCTAGTATCTCTACTCCAGCAGTTTCCCGCCCCGTATCCGCCGCACCAGCAGCGGGATCTCCAGCAGGTTCATGGCGAGCCAGCCGAAGCCGCAGGCCCAGGCCAGGCAGCCGAAGCCGCCGTCAGATACCTGGAGCATCAGGAAGACGGCCAGCACCCGGATGGAGATATTCAGGAGCGAGCTCATCAGGGTCACGGACAGGTCGCCGATCCCCCGGAAGAAGCCCTGGACGATGTTGCCGGAGCCGGACAGCAGGTACATCACAGAGATGATCCTTAAGTAGGAGGTGCCTAGGGAGATCGCCTCCACAGAGTCCTGCCCTACGAACAGTCCCATGATCTGCCGGGCAAATCCAAAGACCAGGAGTGCCGCGGCTGCAGTATAGACCAGCTCGATCAGGATGCCGCAGACAAAGCCCTGCTTCATCCGCTCCGCCTGCCCGGCCCCTTTATTCTGGGCCATAAAGGTAGTGGCCGCGTGGGCGATGTTCTGCTGGGGCGTTAGGGCAAAGTCATCCATCCGGTTGGTGGCGGTAAACGCCGCCATGAAGGCGATGCCCTGCATGTTGACCATGGACTGGACCAGGACTTTGCCCAGCTGGACGCACATGAGCTGCAGGGCGCTGGTGATGCCGAAGGCGAAGGTCCGGGCTAAAAGCCGGCGGTCGAATGCCAGCCATTCCCGCCCCAGACGGAGGAGGGGCATCCGGAAACGGATGTAGGCAAAGCAGCAGAGGCAGCAGATCATCTGGCTCAGCACCGTGGCAATGGCGCTGCCGTTGACGCCCCAGCCCAGGACGGCCACGAAGAACAGGTCCCCCACGATGTTGAACAGGGAGCTGACCACGAGGAAATACAGGGATGCCTTGCTGTCGCCCAAGGCCCGCAGGGTATTGGAAAAAAAGTTATAGATAAAGGTGAACACATATCCCAGGAAGATGATGCGCAGATAACCGGTGGTGGTATCCAGGATCTCTCCAGGGACGTGGAGTGCGGTCAGGATCGGCCTGGCCGCGGCGACCAGGATCAGGGTGACCGCTAGGGAGAAGGCCAGCCCTCCCAGGAAGGTGGTGCTGATCTGCCGCTTTAAGACCCGCATCTGCCGGGCGCCGTAGTGGGTGCTGACCAGGATGCCTGCGCCCATGCACATCCCGCTGATGAACAGGATCGCCAGGTTCATGATCGGCCCGGCGGTGCCCACAGACGCCAGAGGGCCGTCTCCCAGGAATTTCCCTACGATGATGGAATCTGCCGCGTTATAAGTAAGCTGAAATAAATTGCCCAGCACCAGCGGGATGGTAAATCCGATCAGCTGGGGCAGGATCTTTCCGTGTGTCATATCGTTTGTCATGGCTGCAACCTCCATTTCTCCATTCCCCATTATACCCGCAGCCGCCTGGAAATTCCAGAGGGGAAGGGAAATTTTCGGTTTTCTTTTCCCGGCAGATATAGTATAGTGGAAAGTAAGACCAGACCGGACAGACCGGTCCGGGATCATGAGGAAAAAGTGAAGGAAACATGAGGATATGAACATGGGAAAATTCGATTATGTACTGGTGGGCAGCGGCCTGTACGCCGGTGTGTGGGCCCATGAAGCCCGGAAAAAGGGAAAGACCTGCCTGGTGGTGGAGAAGCGGGACCACATCGGCGGAAATGTATATTGTGAGGATGTGGAGGGCATCCATGTCCACCGCTACGGCGCTCATATTTTCCACACCAGCGATCGGAAAGTGTGGGACTATGTAAACGGCCTGGCGGAGTTTAACCGCTACACCAACAGCCCGGTGGCCAACTACAAAGGGGAGATGTACAACATGCCCTTTAACATGAACACCTTCAGCAAGATGTGGGGGATCCGCACTCCGGCGGAGGCAAAGGCCATCATCGACAGCCAGCGGGCGGTGATCACCGGGGATCCGCAGAACTTAGAGGAGCAGGCGATCAGCCTGGTAGGCACGGACATCTACCAGAAGCTGGTAAAGGGCTACACGGAGAAGCAGTGGGGACGGGACTGCAGGGATCTGCCGGCGTTCATCATCAAGCGGCTTCCTGTGCGGTTTACCTATGACAATAATTATTTTAATGATCTGTACCAGGGCATTCCCATCGGAGGCTACAACGTGATCATCGACAAGCTGTTTGAGGGCTGCCAGATCGAGACCGGAGTGGATTACCTGGAGCATAAGGCGCACTATGACAGCCTGGGAGAGACGGTGGTGTACACCGGCATGATCGACGCCTATTTCCAGTATCGGTTCGGCAAGCTGGAGTACCGGAGCCTGCGGTTTGAGACCGAGGTGCTGGAGGAGGAGAACCATCAGGGGGTGGCGGTGGTCAACTACACCGACCGGGAGACCCCGTATACCCGGGTGATCGAGCATAAGCATTTTGAGTTCGGGACCCAGCCCAAGACGGTGGTGACCCGGGAGTATCCGGCAGACTGGCAGGAAGGCATGGAAGCTTACTATCCGGTCAATGACGAGAAGAACCAGGCCCTGTACCAGCAATATGCAGAGCTGGCCCGGAATGAGCGCCATGTGATCTTCGGCGGCCGCCTGGGCGAGTATAAGTATTATGATATGGATAAAGTGATCGCGTCGGCTCTGGAAAAGGCGGAGGCCTGCATCCGGTAAAGGGCGGGCCAGGGGAAGGCCAAGGCGCAGAAGAAAATGAATTCAGGAGAAAAACGTGAGAAGCGATACATTGGAAGTGGTTTATGGGGCAAATGACGGATATGCCAGGCATCTGGGCGTTTCTTTATGCTCCCTTTTTGACAGGAACCGGAGTTTTCGGGAGATCCGGGTGCATGTGCTGTCCATGGGGATCTCCCGCAGCAATAAACAGCGGCTGCAGTGTCTGGCGGATGCGTATGGACGGACCCTGGTGTTCGTGGAGATGGAGCGGCTGGAGGAGCGGCTGCGGGGAGAAGAACAGCCGGATTATCTGGGGAGAGAAAAGCAACTGTGCCGGGAAACGGCGGAGCGGGGGGCTGCCGGGACGGCAGGTCTGGACAGCCCTGGGACGGCTAGCACCGGGGCCGACAGCACCGGCTCAGGTAGCGCCGGCCCATATGACATCAGCGTGATGCTCCGCCTCTTTATGGGGGAGATGCTGCCGCAAGAGCTGGACCGGGTGCTGTATCTGGACTGCGACACGGTGGTGCTGCAATCCTTAAAGCGGCTGTGGCGGACGGAGCTGGGAGACTGTTTGATCGGGGCGGTGATGGAGCCGTCCATTTATCCGGAAGTAAAGAGCTCCATCGGCCTGGGGCCGGAGGACGCCTACTATAATTCCGGCGTGCTGCTGGTGGATCTGGCGGGCTGGCGGAAGGAAGCGGTGCAGCGGCAGTTGTTGGCGTTCTGGCAGGAAAAAGGCGGCCAGCTGTTTGCCAGCGACCAGGATGTGTTAAACGGCGTGCTGAAAGGGCGGATCCGCACCCTGCCGCCTAAATACAATTTCTTTACCAATTACCGATATTTTTCTTATCAGGCTTTGACAGGATACAGTCCGGCCTATTCCGCGGTCAGCCGGGAGCAGTTCCAGGAGGCGAAGGCGCATCCGGTGGTGGTCCATTATATGGGCGATGAGCGGCCATGGATCGCCGGGAACCGGAACCATTACCGGAAAGCCTATGAGTCCTATCTGGCCCGGACGCCCTGGGCCGGGACGAAAAAGGAGCCGGGGAAACGGATGTATATGCTGGCTTATCATGGCCTGGATTACGCTACGGCAGTATGTCCGGCCCTGCGCTGGAAGATCAGCGAGGGGATGGGCATGAGGTTTGCAGAGAGCAGAAAAAACACATCTGCTAGAAAAAAGGAATAGAAAAAGAAATAGAAAAAGAAATAGAAAAACCAGTAAAAAACGTATGGAAAAATCATGGTGAGCAGAGAAATACGAGGGGGTATGAAACGTGATAACGGTATTGATGGCGACCTATCAGGGGCGGAAATATTTAGAACAGCAGCTGGATTCGATCCTGGCGCAGACCGTGCCGGTGCGGATCTGGATCTCCGACGACGGCTCTGACGACGGGACGGCGGAGCTTTTGGAGCAGTACCGGGGCTGGTATCCGAAGCAGGTATTTTTGTTCCCCAGGAAGGACCGGACAAAGCCCTTTCCCGGCGCGGCGGGGAATTTCTTCTGGCTGATGTCCCTGGCAGCCCAGGAGGGGAAAAGCGACTATATCATGTTCAGTGATCAGGACGACGTGTGGTTCAATCATAAGACCAAGGAGCTTCTGCACCGGATGAAGGAGCTGGAGCGGGGGCTGGGAAGCCAGTGCCCGATCCTGGTGCATTCCGATATGGAAGTGGTGGACGAGCAGCTGCAGCGGATCCACCCCAGCTTTTTCAGATACGCAGGCTGCGATCCCCGGAGGACCACCTTTGCGGAGGCATTGGTGGAGAATCCGGTGACCGGCGGAGCGGTGATGATGAACCGGGCCCTTCTGGACCTGGCGGCAAGAGCGCCCCGCAGCTGCTTTATGCACGATTGGTGGCTGGCGCTGACGGTCTCCTGCTTTGGAGTGATGGATTATGTGAGCCAGCCGCTGTACCAGTACCGCCAGCACGGGGGCAACGTGCTGGGGGCGCGGGATACCGGGAGCCTTTCGGATTGGAAGGAGCGGCCTGGCAGACAGCGGGAGGTAGAGGAGAATTACCGGAGGATGATGGAGCAGGCCAGGGCCTTTGGCGCCATGTTCTGGGATTCGATGGACGGCAGACAGCGGATGATCCTGCGGGCATTCCTGGCTCTGCCCTATCAGAGCGCGGCAGGGCGGCTCCAGAACATCATGCACAACCGGTTCTTTAAGACCTCCAGGCTCCAGACGGCGGCCATGTGCGTCACCATACCCCGGGCCGGGGAGAAACGGCCAGGGAGCAGACGGAGGAAATAGGACATGAAAGTAAGCTGTGTGATCTTAAATTACAATGACAGCGAGACAGCGCTGGCTCTTGCGGAGCGGCTTTTGCCATACGAAAGCCTGCACCAGATCGTGCTGGTGGACAACGCCTCCACGGATGGCTCCGGAGAGCGGCTGGCTGCGTTTGCCGCGCAGACCGAGAAGGCGGTCTTTCTTGCCGCTCCCTGCAACGGCGGTTACGGCGCGGGCAATAATCTGGGGGTTTCCTGGGCGGTCCGGGAGGGCGGCGCGGACTATGTGCTGATCGCCAATCCGGATGTAGAGGTGTCCCAGTCCTGTATCCGGAGCATGGCGCGGGCGCTGGAGAAGCGCCCGGAGGCGGCGGCAGTCACGGCGGTGATGGAGGATGAGACCTATGGGGCCTGGCGGAATGCCTGGCCCCTGCGCGGCTTTGTCCGGGAGCTTTTGGCCATGGGACCGGTCAGCCGGAGAGTATTCCGGCCATTTCTGGAATACCCGGAATCCCGTTTTCGGGGAAAGAAAGCGGCCTGGGTGGACGCAGTCCACGGCTCCTGCCTGATGGTGGACGGAGCAAAATTTTTAGAGTGCGGCGGCTATGACGAGGGGATGTTTTTGTATCAGGAGGAAGCCGTTCTGGCCTGGCGGATGAGGACCGGCGGATACCGGACGATCCTGCTTCTGAATGCCAGCTACCGCCACCACCATTCCGTGTCCATCAGCCATTCCTTTGCCGGAGAGCTGGAGCGGCAGCGGCTGCGGGAAACCAGCGTCCTGTACTATATGAAGCATTATCTATTCATCAACCGGCTTCAGGAGCGGATCGCCCGGCTGTGGTTCTGGGGGATCCGGATGGAGATCCGGGCGGCAGGTGCGCTGAGGCTGCTAGGAGAGTGAAGCTGGAAGTAGAGGGGAAGAAAAGGGCAGAAGCGTTGTTGAATAAAGAATGCTATATCATGGATTTTCATACATCTGTTCTATGGAATGGGTGGGTGGAAAGACCGGATCCTAAGGTGATCGATGAAGCGATTTCCGCAATTATGGAGAATCATTCAGGAACATTGGATTGTATATTTACAGAGATAGATACGCTTTTGGTATTTGACTGGGACTGTTTGAATTTATCTGTATACAATCCGCCGAAAGAAGTGCGGCACATGTTTGAGCAGATCGCATTATCAGAAGGGTTATTTTGGAGAAGGGCTGTTTGGAATGATTGGAATTGATAGAGGTGGAAAATGGAGATTAGATATATTATATCCACTGATGATAGAATGGCGATAAGTAACATTTATGAAGAAAGCTGGAAATGTGCATATAAAGGCATAATACCTCAAGATTATCTTAATTCGATTCCTAAAGGACGCTGGTCATCAAATATAGACAATCCAAACTGGAAAACATTGATTTGCATTGAGGATGACAGAATTATAGGAACTTGTAGTTTTTGCAAATCCCGTTTTGAGCAGTTTCATAACTGGGGTGAGATTATTTCAATATATCTGTTACCGAATTATGTGGGAAAAGGTTACGGAAAGGCACTTATGAAATCTGCCCTTTCAGAATTGAAAATGCAGGGATATGAAAAAATTTTTTTATGGGTTCTTGAAGAAAACATCAGAGCAAGATGTTTTTATGAACAATTGGGATTTTCACCGACTGATGATTTTATAAATGACTCAAACTTCCCACACCAATAAGGTGTGCTGAACCTTGAAAATTCAATATTTTAGCCAATAAAAAAGGCATAAATGCGACTCTTTTGGTATAATAAAGTTGACCAAAACCATATTACCAAGGAGGATTTATGCCATGTCCATTATATCACAGAATTCCGAAAATGAGGTAGCTGTTATTGATTGTGTTCAGAGATTTTTTTCTTCTCATAAAATCGGATCGCTTTTGAAAAAGTGTAACGGAACCAAAGAGAAAGGTGTTTCGGCTGTTTCTCTTCTCCGCTACAAGCTGAGTAACGTTTTCGTTGGCCGCAGCATGTATATGCAGCAGCGTACCGGTTCTTTTAAAGAAGATTTTTCAAAAAATACTTTTTACCGTTTCCTGAATTCCACAAAAACCAACTGGCTCCGCTTTACATCTCTTCTGGCTTCCCGGATCATCAACAACGAGATACAGGATCTGACAGATGAGAACCGTACAAACGTATTTATTGTGGATGATACGCTTTTCAGTCGTAGCAGCTGCAAGAAAACGGAACTCGGTTCCAGAGTCTTTGACCATGTGGAGATGAAATTCAGGAAAGGTTTCCGCCTTCTGACATTGGGATGGAGTGACGGAAATACATTTCTTCCGGTCAATAGCTGCCTGCTTGCTTCTTCAAAAGAAAACAACATCCTTGGGCCGACAAAAGAATTCGATAAACGTTCCATCGCGGGAAAACGGCGCCAACTCGCGCAAATGAAAGCGCCAGATGCCATGCTGCATCTGATCGATACCGCGGCGGCAAGCGGTATTTCCGCAGATTACGTACTGTTTGACTGCTGGTTCGCAAATCCTGCCCAGATCACAGCACTAAAATCCAGAAAGCTGGATGTGATTGCCATGGTTAAGAAAAGCAGCCGTATCAAATATGAATACGAAGGGGAAAAGCTGAATATCAAACAGATCTACGCAAAAAACAAAAAACGCCGTGGCCGCTCAAAATATCTGTTGTCCGTGGATGTAATGGTGGGGAAAGAGAATCCTGTTCCCGCCAAGATCGTATGCGTCCGAAATAAAGCAAACCGAAAAGACTGGCTTGCCATTCTTTGTACTAATCCAGAGCTTTCCGAAGAGGAGATCATCCGGATTTACGGCAAACGCTGGCAGGTGGAGGTTTTCTTTAAAACCTGTAAATCAACCCTCAATCTGATTGGCGAATGCAGAAGCCTTTCTTATGACGCATTGACTGCACACGC